>NZ_LAVK01000239.1 GCF_001083795.1 Streptomyces sp. SBT349 | reverse complement strand
GACCACCGGCGGCGCGGCTCCTCCCCACCACCACTGTTGCTGTTGCCGTTGGCGGTGGTGGCTTGGGCGGGATGTGCTCCCCAGAGGTGGCCGCAGCGTTCCATCGTCCAGCGGTCGGTGTAGTCCTCCCCGGCCGCGTCGAGCGAGGGGGCGTCGAGGGTGGGGCGGCGGTGGGTGGTCGCGGCGCACACGTCCTCGATCTGCGAGGGGGTGATGCGTTCCTGGCGGCCCTTGTCGGGGGCCTTGCTGTCGTGGCCGACCAGCAGGGAGCCGGGCCCGTCGAAGGAGTCCTCGATGCTCAAGGCGCGCCAGCCGAAGAAGTGCCCGAGTTCGGAGTCCTCGGTGGCGCCGGTGCACACCCGGTTGGAGGCCATCTTGCGGACCATCGGGTCGGGGAGCACGTCCTGGGTGACGCGCAGCGCGGAGACCACCGCGCGGATGGCCATGGCGCGAGCGATCCGGATG
The DNA here is from genome assembly GCF_001083795.1 of Streptomyces sp. SBT349. Classification (GTDB taxonomy): domain Bacteria; phylum Actinomycetota; class Actinomycetes; order Streptomycetales; family Streptomycetaceae; genus Streptomyces. Next base: position 11,655 of record NZ_LAVK01000239.1, on the reverse strand, counting down.
ACCTCGGAGATCCCCGCGAGGACCTGGCGGGCCTCGCGGGTCGCGGCGACTTCGGCGCCCTCGTCCACGATGATGACGATCTCCGGCAGCGTGGGGCCCACGGGCAGCTTGTCGTCGTCCTCGGCCCGCATGTGCTGCTGGTAGGCGACCTTGCGGTGCTTGGCGATCCGGATCGCGGCCCGCAGCATGCGCGCGGCTTCCTTCGGTGTGGAGGCCACCCAGTCCACCCCCGGCGTGGGGATGTCCGCGTCGGCCCAGCGGGAGCCCTCGGTGTGCTGCTGGGCCTCACGCCACACGTGAAGCCACGGCAGCGCGAGAGAACCGCCGTTGAGGTCGATCACCCACACCAGCGTGTCGTTGCACTGGTTGAGGCGTGCGATGAGGGTGTGGAGCCAGTTCGTCTTGCCCGTGCCGGTGGGTCCGGCGACCAGGGTGGACGCCTGCCGCAGGTCCAGCTCTCCCCGGCCGCCGTCCGCGAGCAGCGCGAGGGGGAGCGGGTTGTTGACCGTGGCGATCTCGCGCATCTCCGCGAGCGGGAACGGCGTCTGCTGCCCGGCGAGGGACTTGGTGGTGACCTTGATCAGGACCAGGCGGCGGGTCATGCCGTCACCGAACGCGATGCCGCATCCGGTGGGCAGGTCCAGGTCCGAGGCCAGCGCCGGGCCGCGGTCGGCGATGGCCTTGCGGGTCGCGCCGCCGGCGGGGAGCTTGACCTCCACGGTGTAGCCCAGGCCGGACGGCCAGTGCTCGATCCCCAGGATCTCCACGCCGTCGATGTGGCAGACGCGGGCGATCCGGTCGATCCACTCGGCCGCCAGCGCCCGCCTGGTGCCGATCGACAGCAGCGTCGCGCGGCGGGCCTGCTCGGTGACCTCGTGCCCGGCGAACCCGGCACCGAGCGTCCCGGCGGCGATACCGCCCACCGCCAGCGACCCGAGCGCGGTCAGCGTCATCGGCCCCTCGCCCGCCAGCACGGCGGAGGACCAGGCGCCCGCGGCCAGGCAGCACGCGGCACGGAACCCGATCGTGGCGCCGGTCAACCGCCGCTTCAGCCCGGCCACGGTCGTGCCCAGGGCACCGGCGGCGCCCGCGGCGGCGGCCCACCCGGCGGGCACGCCGGCGGAATGGGCAATCGAGGTGGTCACCAAAGCCCCGGCGGCGGCGTTGACGCTGCCCGTCACGGCGCCGTGCCCCGCGGCCCAGTCCACCCGAGGCGTTCGTTCCTTCTTGCTGGTCACAGTGTGTCCTTCCCTACGTCTGCGGCCCCCGCCCGGTGGGGGCGGGGGCCGCAGACGACTCAGTTTCGGGGTTGGGGGTGGGTTGATCAGACGTTCCACTTCCGCTCGGCCTCGATGCCGTTGCGGGGGTTCTCGCTGCGCTCCAGATCGGCGACGTGCACCCGGCGGTAGACCACCGGCACCTCCTCCAGGGAGGACACGACGCGGTTCATGGCGCGGAAGCCCTCGCCCATCTCCTCCACGACGGCCGCGTCCACCGGCAGGTTCTCCCGGGAGATCTCGGCCAGGACCCGGAGGACCTCCTGCACCGTGGCCATGGCCGTGGGCAGGTCCTCGATCAACTGCTGGAACTCCGGCATGTGCTCGGGGTCGAACGTCTGCGCCGCCTGAAGCATCACCTCGGCCGCGTCGGACAGCCGCGTGAACGCCGTTCCGGTCGTGTCGGACACCTCGAACTCCTCACCCACGTTGGACTTGCCCAGGGCCACCTTCGTGGCCTTACCGCCCGTGCCGGGCTCCTCGCGGCCCGCTTCTTCCTTCCGGGCCGGGTCGTTGACGTGATCAGCGGGCACCCGCTCCCCGCACGCCTTGGCGTCCCGCACCTCGCGGGCGTCGCGCGCCCTGCCTGCCAGCCGGGCCCACACCGTGCGCATGTGGCCCCACGCCTTGCCGGGGTGGCGCCAGTTCCACAGCCCCGAGGCCAGGCCCACCGCGCCCGCCACCAGGCCGGACGCGGCGATCCTCGTGCCGAACCGCGCCCGCGAGACCCGCAGCGCCCGCCGCTTGGCCTTGGCCTGCTCCGCCAGGGACGGTGCCTTTCCGGTCCTCGGGTCCAGCCCCGCGCTCTTGCGCGCCTTGGCCTCCCCCTTGGCCACCCGGTCCGCCTCACGCCGTGCGGCTTTCGCCGCACGCGCACCGGCAGCATCGCGGGCGCGGTCCAGCACCCTCCGGCCACCAGCACCCACCGCACCCGGACCCGGACCCGGACCCGGCGATCCGCCGCGGCGACGTGGCCCCGCAGGTGACCGCGCAGGGGCGCCGTCCGCCGCCAACCCTCGCTTCGGGGCAAGGCGCGCGGGCGCCTGCCGGGGAACCGCAAAGGTCGGTTGAGCAGGAGACCCGCCACGGTGGGGCACTCCACGGTGCCCAGCCGAACCACCCCGCGCTGTGGGCGCGGGCCCGGCGGAGGGCACCGAGCTGCCGCGCCCCCGACCAGCAGCCGCAGGAGCCCCGAGCCCGCCTCCCCGGCCGGCCGCGGACCGCGTCCCCGGCCCCCCGGCGGCGTGGTGCCGACCGGAAGGCGGCAACACCCTGCCTCGTGCACCGTGCCGGGAACGCAGTCCGCGCACCGCCCGCGAGGTGACCGCACCAGCGGCGACCGCGCCCGCAGCCACCCCGGCAGCAGCCAGCCCCACCGGCCCGCCCACCGCCAGGACGCCGGCGGCCACCGCGCCCACCGCGTTCACCCCGGCAGCAGCCAACGGCCTGCCCGGCAACGCACCCGGCACCGGCGCAGGCGCCACGACAGGCGGTTCGAGTGGACGCGGCGGCGCCTCCACTACCACCTGAGTCGTCGTATCCGTCATCCTGAAGACCTCCATCACCTTGTGGTTGGGGAACCGGCGCGGCCCCGCGAGCTGCCAGGCCCAAGGCCGCGCCGGGAAGAAAGAGAAGAGACAGGGCGGCTACGCGTCCACGGAGACCGCGCCGCTGACGATCGCGTCGATCACCTGCTCCGGGCAGCCGTCGCGTTCGAGCTGCCGCCGCAGGATCGCGGCCTTCCGACGCTGTCCCTGTCGGGCGTTGATGCCGTCGATCTGCTGCTGGCGGCGCCGCTGCTCGACAGAGCGCGCGGCCCACGCGGCGTAGCAGGCGTCGTGGGCGGGCCAGCCGGAGAGCGTGGAACGCTCCGTCGTGGGCTTGCCACAGTGCTCGCACGGCTTCTCGGCCCGTGCGGGGCAGGCGGGTTGGTGCGCCTCCCACTCATGGACGAGCAGGGCAACCGCCTGTTGGCCGCGGGCGGTGGCGCTGGTGCCGCAGCGGCACCAGTACGCGCCCTCGGGCGGGCGGGCGGTGTACGGGGAGAACGGCCGATCCGGCCTGACCGGGGCACTGACCCACAGGCCCGGTGATCCCGGACCCGGCCGCAGATCACCCGGCATGGCACTGGTTGCAGCAGCCCAAGGAGGGCGGGATCACGTACTCGCGCAGCTCCCCGCACTCGGGGCAGGTCCGCCGCGCGGTCATGGCCGCGTCGAGCGCGGCCCACTTCGCCGGCGTCATCGGCCGCACCGGCAGGGCTTGCTCCACGTGGTAGAGGTAGCCGACCAGCGGGGGCCGTCCGCGGCGGCGGGGCCGTTCGAGCTGGGCCGCGACATCCTGGCCACCGGGCCGAAGCCCGGCGGCGCGGAGTTGGCGGCGCGTGGCCAGGCCCTCGGGGGCCAGGCGCCATCGGTAGACCGGCAGTCGGCTCATGCCGCTACCACCCCGGCCGGGATCCACAGGCGGGCTGCCAGGTCGCGTAGTGCGGTGGCGGCCTGGGCGGGGAGGACGCCGTTGCCAAGGGCGCGGAGTTGCTGGTTGCGGGTCAGGCCGGGGACGTCGGTGACCCATCCGTCGGGCAGGCCCATCATCCACTCGACCAGACGCGGGTTCAGTCGTCCCAGAGCGTCAGTTGGCCCAGGCGCCGGACGTCCGAGGGCCCGTTCCCAGCGGGCGATGGCGGGGGCGTATCGGCCCCAATCCGGTGCGCCACCGCCGGAAGCGCCAGGTCGCCCTTGCTGCCGCGCTGGTTGGGGCCGCCCTTCTCCCCGTCCGACGCCCTGGGCGTCGGGAGCAGACGGGTGGCGTCCGTCAGCGTCATGCCGTACCCGCTGCCGTACGGGGTGCCGTCCGGCCGGAAGTTCGCCGTGGCCGTGGCGTCCGCCGCCACTGGCGTGGGCAGCAGCCGGACCGCTTCGTTCAGGTCCACTCCGCGCGGGTTCGGGTCGCACCCCTTTGCGTCCCGGGCCCTGGGCGTGGGCAGCAGGGAGACCGCCGTGCGCAGGTCCGGGCCGCCGTTCCCGTGTGTGCCGGGGCCGTTCGTGTCGGAGGTCCGCGGGGTCGGAAGCAGTGGCGAGGACGAAGAGCCGCCGGCGGGGGTGCGGGGCGCCGACATCCGACGCGCGGAGAGTGCGCCATTCCGCATCGAACCGGCGGGCGGCAAGGTCGGACAGAACGGTGTCGAATCCGCGTCGAAGGTGTCCTGCGACGTTCTCAAAGACCGCGTGGCGGGGTCGTAGAACGCGAAGGGAATCGGCGATCCAGGGCCAGATGTGCCGCTCATCGGCGACCCCTTTCTGTAGTCCGGCGTCGCTGAACGGCTGGCAGGGATACCCGCCGCAGTAGATGTCCACGGGCGGCACGTCGGCCCAGTTCACGGACTTGATGTCGCCCAGGTTCGGCACCCCCGGGAAGCGCGCGGCGAGGATCGCCGCCGCCCCGGGGTCGGGGTCGGCCACCCAGGCGAGTTCGCCGCCGAACACTTCGGCCACCGCCAGGTCGAGCCCGCCGTACCCCGTGCACACCGACCCGACCCGAAGCGGCCTGCTCACGACCCCACCCCCGCAGGCTCGGACTCGCGGATCTCGTTGAGGCGGTTGCTGATCCAGCCGACCGACCAGCCGGTCAAGTCGGCCAGGTCGCGGACGGTGGTGCCGTGAACGGCACCGAGGCGGATGGCCTCACGAGCCTTGGCCTCGGGCATCTTGGAGCGTTCACGCCCCGCCGTCTCGCTTGCCGAAGCAGGGGCGGGGTGTTCACCGGTCCGGGGGGTGAACACCTCGGGGGCGGTGGTGCGGCGTTCATGAACAGGCGGGCCACTGGCGGCGACCGGGGGCTGTTCACGGCGTTCAACCTCTGCCTTGACCAGCCCGGCCGTCGGGGCCGGCGTCTGCTGCGCGGCCGTTTCCCGTGCGCGCTGTTGCTCGCGTTCCCGCTGGCGGTCGGCGTGCTCGCGGGCCTCACGCTCGCGTGCGGCGGTCCGCTCTTCGCGGTCCGCTTCGAGACGGGCGCTGTGCTCGCGCTCCTCCCGCCGCTGGCGAGCCTGCCATTCGGCGCGTTCACGCTCCAGGCGCTCGTTGTGGTCGCGCTCCTCGCGGGCGCGTTCACGCTCGGCCTGTTCACGTTCCTCGGCAGCGGCGCGTTCACGGGCGCGTTCATCGCGGGCGGCCTGTTCACGCGCGTCCTGTTCGGCGCGTTCACGAGCGGCCTGCTCGCGGCGTTCGGTCTCGATGCGGGCCAGGGCGCGGGTGATGGCGCGGCGGTAGGCAAGGCCGGTCTCCGCGGTGACGATCAGCAGGAGCGGTGCGACCGAGTGGACGGCCACCCCGACCAGGTCGCCCTTGAGTGCGCTGTCGGCGGTGTTCAGGCCGAGGGTCATCAGGCCGGTCATCCACCGCAGCAGGACCGGCATGGCCCCGCCCTTCTCCCCCAGGCGGGCGAGCACGGCGTCCAGCCGCACGACGATGACGACGGCCGCGTCCACCACGACTGCCAGGATCGGTGCCGTCCACTCCCAGCCCGGGGCGGTGGAACGCAGCACCAGCGGCGTCACGGTCAGAACCGAGTAGAGCATTCCCCCGGCCACGATCAGCCACGTGCCGACGTTCAGCGCCCGCTCCGCGGAGCGGATCGCGTCCAGGTCCGGCGTCACCACGGGTCATCACCCCCGGTGTGTCCGAGGCGGGCCAGGGTGTTGTGCATGTCGGACAGGGAGGTGTGCAGCAGGTCCGCGTTGTCCCGGGACCACTCGGCCGCCCCGACCAGCGCGGCCAGCGTCACGGGGAAGTCGGCAGGGTTGCCGGAGTCGTGCCGCAGCTCACCGGCCGCGTTCGAGCGGCGGATCAGGTCGTGGACCTGGTCAATCGCCTGAGGCAGGCGAGCGGCCAGCTCGACCAGCGCGCCAACAACCGCGCAGGCGTCGGCCGGGTACTCGAACTCGGCCTCCGGCCCCGGGGTCAGGGTGGCGTGGTTGAGGGCGCGGATCGCTTCGGCACCGGCCCGCGCGCACGCCAGGGCGGAACGGGGCGTCTCGTTCACAGCACACCCCCGAGCGCGGTCAGGGCCGCGACCGCGAGCAGGACGCCGGCGGCGCGGATGCAGTCGATCGCGCGCTGGAGGCGCCGGTACTTGGCGACCGCGAGGCGGGCCAGAGCGGGGCCGACCTGCGCGCGGTGATCCGTGGCGATGTCGGCGCGGAACTCCTCGGGCGTGCAGGAGGCCCAGCGCAGGAGCGTGCCGGGGCCGGAGTGCAGGAGGCGGGGGCGGATGACGGCCAGCAGCAGCCCGGCCGCGCCGGCGAGGGCGGCGGCGGACAGCCCGGCGGCGATCCCGCCGACCAGCGGCAGGGTCACCGCGGTGCCGGTCGTGCCCAGCACCGCCAGCCCGGCGCCGATCGCGGCCAGCAGGATGCTGGCCTTGGTGTCCGTGCGGGCGATCTGCGCCTGGATCTCGGCATACGCCTCACCCAGCGCCACCTCCGCATCCCGCGGGGGCAACGTGCTCATGGAGTCACCGCCTTCGCGGCCCCGCGGGCGGTGGTCAGGTGGTGGGCGTACTCCTCGATCGCGGCCACGGCCAGCGCGGCGACCGGCGCGGCGAGCTCGGGGTCGTCCGCGAGGATGTCGGCGCCGGCGTCCAGCCGGGCCGCCCGCTCCGCCTCGGTCTCGCCGGGCTCCCCGAGCCACAACTCGGGCGGCGTACCCAGACCGAGCGCCAGCTCGATGAAGTCGTCGGTGGTCAGCACCTCGTGGGAGCCGATGAACGATCGCACGGTGCATCTCCTGTTCTCTCGTAGGAAGCGGGGACGGCCCGGGGCCGGTGGGGTTGTCCTTGGCGTGGAGTCCCACCGGCCCCGGGCCGGGCGGTGTCAGTTCTGGGTCAGTGCAGTGTGCGGACTGAGGTACGGCTCGCCCCGGAGTGGTGCCGGGCGAGCCGGGAGGGTGTCAGATGCCGCAGTTGCTACAGGTGCCGGTCTTGGCGTTGTGGCAGATGGGGCAGTTCACTTTCCACCCCAGTGCTTGCGCCACGCGTCGTTGGGCTGGGCGTCCTTGCCCCACCAGTCGGGGGTGCCGCTACCGGACTGGGAGTCGTTACTCTCCAACTCGGATCACTCCTAGCTGCGTTAGGTGTTGATCTGTCTCGGCCCTGATCAGCGGTTGCGTCGCTGGTCAGGGCCTCTGTGCTGTTGGGGCAGTCCTGCATCCCCCCGCGCACCGCCGCCCCCGGTCGACGTATCGACGGGGGCGGCGGTCACGGGCAGCTCAGGTGCCTGCGGGTCGTTCGACCTGAGATGACGCGGCGGGCCTAGCTGCGGAACCGGTCCAGCACCGGCAGCGCCCGGGTACTTCGCTGGCGCATCAGGAACTCCTCTCGGTGGCTCGGGCAAGGGCTGTGCACTGCAAGGGGGACCGTGGTCCCCACGCTCCGGCCGTTGCTCGCGGTCGCCGGGCCACCTCGCCAGTACGGGCCGAAACCCTGTTCCACCTGGCCTTTAGCGGGATTGCAGCGTCCCCGCCCTCAGCTCGGGAGCAGCCCAAAGAAGGCCCCTCCGGTCTCACCTCGCTCTCGCTCGGTTCGACATGCCTAACGTACCCATCCTTCCTAGGCAGGTCAACCAGGCTGAGAAGGATGCCCATCCTGGGAATGGTGGGGAGGTGGCCGTACGATGGCGGGATGAGCCTTGACCCTGACGACACGCGGCCTGCGTTCCAGCAGGTCAGCAGTGCACTGCGGGCCGACATCCTGACCGGGAAGTTCGTGCCGGGAGATCAGCTCCCGTCCGGTCCCGAACTGGTGAAGCGCTACGGGGTCGCCAAGGCGACCATCGCGAAGGCCCTGGACCAGCTCCGCGACGAGGGGCTGATCATCACGCGCAAGGGCAAGGGGTCGTTCGTCCGCCAGCGGACCGAGCGGCCGGTGGGGCTGCGTCCGCACTTGGAGGCCGCGTTCGAGGAAGCGGCGGTGACGATCGACTTCGCGGGGTTCTCCAGCGAGACGCTGCACAACGCGATCCAGGAGCCGTTGGACAAGGTCCGCTCAGGACGGCTGACGCCGCAGTCCATCACCGTCCGGCTGCTGCTGCCGGACAGCACGGCGCCCATGGCGGTGCCGGTGCTTGTGGATGAGCTGCGCGACGACGCGGACTTGAGGGAGCGAGCCGGGCAGATCGGCTTGACCAACGCGGGTGGAATCAAGCACTCCGTCGAGGTCCTGGCCGAACTCGGACTCGTTCAGTCGGCCAGCGTGGAAACGCGCCTCTACCGGGCGTCGCCCCTCTTCAAGCTGTACCTCGTCAACGGGGATGAGGCGTTTTTCGGGTATTACCCGCTGCGCCAGCGGACCATGAAGGTCAACGGCGACGACAAGACGTTCTTCGACATCACCGGCAAGGACACCACCCTGTTCCACCATTCCGCAGGGCCGGACGAATCGTCGCTCGGGTCGCAGTACGTACGGCAGTCCCAGATGTGGTTCGACAGCGTGTGGAGCAGCATCGCGTTCGAGCGGCAGCCGTGAGCGGGGCACTCGGGCCCCTGCTGCGCGGGGTGACGCGCGTGCTGCTCGACTTCGACGGGCCGGTCTGCTCGATCTTCGCCGGGCTGCCGGCCGATGAAGTGGCCGCACGGATGCGGCGGCGGATCGGGGACGCCGGGCACGCGATCGAGCGGGAGTGGGAGGACGAGGGCGATCCGCTCGCGCTGCTCAGCTCGATCAACGAGACGCGCCCCGAGCTGGTGGCCTACGCCGACGCCGTGCTGACCGAGCTGGAAACCGAGGCGGCGCTACTGGCACGGCTCAACCCGGAGATTCTGGATGTGCTCGATGCGTGCGCAAATAGTGGACGAACTGTGCTCTTGGTCAGTAACAACGCAGGGCGGGCCATCGGCGCCTACCTCGACCGCGCGGGGCTGACCGACCGCGTGGGGGGAGTCTTCGGGCGGGTACCCGGAGAGCCCGCCTCCATGAAGCCGAGTCCGCGCTTGCTGCTCGATGCCATGGGGGAGACGGCACCGGAACGGTGCGTGTTCATCGGTGACGCGGTGCGCGACGTGGAGGCGGGGGACGCCGCCGGGGTGCGGACCATTGGCTACGCCAACAAGCCGGGGAAGGTGGCCAAGCTCACCGGTGCCGGGGCCGCCGTGGTGGTGGAGTCCCTGCTGCCCCTGGCGGCGGCCCTGACATCACCTGACATCCACACCTGACATCAACATCGGTGGACGGAGAAATACGCCCAGGGAGACCGTGATACCGTCCCTCGACGGCGCGCAAAGAGCATGACAGGTCACCCGGGGTGAGAGTTTTCGGTGAATCGACCTGATAAGGATGAGGCCACAGGTTCAAGTCCTGTTAGCCCCACGGCGTGGCTCGGTCCGGCCGGAGTTTTCCGGCCGGACCGAGCCCTTTGTGCAAGAAGACGGTTGGGTATCATCGGGCGCCAGATGGTCCGATCACGTATCTGCAAGAAGGACGAGGTAGCGCGGTGAAGAAGCTCCTCCTGGTCGCCCTGGCCGCCATTGGCGGCCTCCTCGTGTACCGCCAGATTCAGGCGGACAAGGCTGAGCAGGACCTGTGGACGGAGGCGACGGACTCCGTTCCGAGCGGGTCCTCGGGCGCCTGACCCCTCCGCCGGTCAGGGACACCGGCGCGACCCACGACATATCACCCGGGCCCCCGGCCGCTGTCGGCGGACGGGGGCCCGGATGGGCTTCTCATGTGCGGCTGCGAACGCTTCTGTTGAGTGCTGTCCGGCGCCGTTCGACGCCGTCGCGGCTCAGCCCTGGTGGCTCTCGTAGTGCTCGACGGCCTCGCGCGTGCGGGCGATGCCGTACACCCGCAGGAACTCGGCCAGTTCCGGGTGCGACTCGGCCAGCAGCCGCGACGCGCCCTGGATCTCGGTGGCGTCGGAGACCGAGCGCAGCAGGGCCTGGATCTCCCGGACGACGCGCTTGGTGGGGTTGGCCGGTACGCCGATGGAGCTCGACCTAGTGGCGGTCGAGTGGGTACCCAGCACGTTCCCACCCGAGGTTCGGCGGATCTCGTCCATGGACGACGTCGCCTCGGCGGCGCTGATGCGGCCCGCCCGCACCTCGGCCGCCAAGTCCTGGAGCGATCTGACCCTTTGGACGACGGCCGGGTTGCCGATCTTCGCGCGTTGCCCGCTCATGAGCTGGGACAGCATGGGTGCCGAAAGGCCGAGAACGACCGCGAGGCGGGCCTGGTTGAGCCCGAGATCGGCGATGAGGCGCCGGAAGAGCGTCCCCAGCGGCTCGCCGTACCAGGTCGTCTGCTGTTCTCTGGCTTTTTCTGTCGACTCCTGCTGTGCTGCGTCCATCGTCTCTCCCCTAATCTCCCCTGATCGCTTCACGTGAGCGAAGTTGCGCGTCATCCTACGGAGGGACCTGTCCGCTCGGCGATACCCGGTCGGTATCGAGGGCCAAGATTGGGTAACCTTGACCCTGGCCTCTTCGAGGGGTCGCGGGGCCTTAGCTCAGTTGGTAGAGCGCCGTCTTTGCATGGCGGATGTCAGGAGTTCGACTCTCCTAGGCTCCACCCGTGGGAGGTTCACCGCGGTGCGGTGGCAAGCGCCGGTACCGGCCCTCCCGTTGCGCCGCCGGGAGCCTGCCGGATGCCTTCCGGAAGCCCGCGCCGGCGTCCCTTGCCGCCCGCGCGGAGCGTACGGAAGGGGCACCACTTCTTACGCCTTCGGGGGGTCTTGTGTGAACCCCTCCCCCGCGGGCCTCCGTTGCTGGTAGTACGGAACCGGTTCCGCAGCGACGCGGCGAGGGAGGGGGGTGCCCGTGGAGAAGGGCGACCTGGTGGGTGGCAGGTACCGCTTGCGGGAGCGGTTCACCGAGGGGGGCATGGGCGAGGTCTGGCGCGCCACGGACGAGTTCGTTCCCAGGACCGTGGTGCTGAAGCGGACGCTGCTGGACGGGGAGCGCGGGCGCGAGGAGGTGCTCCGGGAGGCCGCGATCCTGGCCGAGATGCAGCACCGGCACGTGGTGACGCTGCACGACGTCATCCCGCACGAGAAGGACGGCGGGGACGGCGGCGACTACTGGCTGGTCATGGAGTACGTCCGGTCGAGCAGCCTCTCCGGCATCGTGAACGCGCTCCCCGGCCGCAGGCTGGCGGAGGAGGACGGCGTCCCGCCCTGGCGGCGGGCCGCGGAGGTCGGCCTCCAGATCGCCGAGGTGCTGCGCGCGGTGCACGCCAAGGGCGTCGTCCACCGTGACATCAAGCCGGGGAACGTCCTGATCGCCGACCGCTGGTTCGTCAAGGTCACCGACTTCGGGAACTGCGGCGCGGTCGACCCCGAGGGGACCCAGGACGGCACGGACCGCGAGGACCCCGTCCCCCGCACCCCCGCCTACAC
>NZ_LAVK01000238.1 GCF_001083795.1 Streptomyces sp. SBT349 | reverse complement strand
GTGTCGGGGGTGAATGGTCCGGCCTCGGTGGTGGTGGCCGGGGAGCCGGGCGCGGTGGAGGACCTGGTCTCGGTGCTGGAGATCCAGGGGGTGCGGTGTCGGCGGTTGGAGGTGTCCCGGGCGTTCCATACTCCGCTGGTGGAGCCGATGCTGGAGGCGTTCGCGGAGGAGATCGCCGGTGTCACCCACCGGCCGGGGCGTATCCCGGTGATCTCGGGCGTGACCGGCGAGGTCATGGGCGAGCGGCAGTGGGGTGCAAGTTACTGGGTGGAGCAGGCGCGGTGTGCGGTGCGGTTCGACCGGGTGGCGGGCTGGCTGGCGGAGCATGGGGTGGGCAAGGTCATCGAGATCGGGCCGCGGGGTGTGCTGACGGCCATGGTGCGCGAGACGGCTCCTGATCCGGCCGTGATGGCGGTCATCCCCAGCACCCGCACCCGACAGCCGGAGGTCGAGGCGTTCAGCACCGCCCTGGCCCAGGCGTATGTCGCGGGGGTCCAGCCGGACTGGAACGCCGTCTTCGCCGGGAGCGGCGCCCGCCGCATCGACCTGCCCACCTACGCCTTCCAACACCAACGCTACTGGCTGAAGGATGATGCGCCGGCCAACCAGCCCACCTCCTCGGCCGATGCGGTGGAGAGTGCCTTCTGGGATGCGGTCGAAGACCGGGACCTGGAGTCGTTGGCCGAAACGCTGGAGCTCCGCGACGAGCAGACTCAATCCTCATTGGGCAACGTCGTCCCGGCGCTGTCGGAGTGGCGTCGCCGTCGGCGCGAGAGTTCGCTGGTGGACGGCTGGCGGTATCGGGTCACCTGGACGCCGGTGCGTGAGGTCAGTGCCTCGGCGCTGTCGGGTACCTGGCTGTTGCTGACGCCCTCCGAAGGTGCCGATGAGGGTCTGGTCATGGGCTGTCAGGCGGCGCTTGCGGACGCGGGTGCCGAGATCCGGCGCTTGAGCGTCCCCGACACCGCGGTCACTGACCGTTCGGCTCTTATCGAGCTCCTCTCCGCAGAGGTTGCCGACGGCGACCAGCCGTCGGGCCTGGTCTCGCTGCTGGGGCTGGACGAGCGTCCCCACTCAGAGAGACTCTCGTACGGTGTCGCGGCCACGGTGACGCTGGTCCAAGCCCTGGCCGACCTCCGGACCGACTCCGACGCCGGTGACGGCGGCATCCCCGGTAGTCCGTTGTGGTGCGTGACCAGGGGAGCGGTGGTCACCGGCGACAACGACCCCACCCTCAGCGCGACTCAGGCGCAGCTATGGGGCCTCGGCCGCGTCGCCGCGTTGGAACACCCGCAGGTCTGGGGCGGATTGATCGACCTGCCGGACGCCGCGGACGAACGCGCCTGGCGCCGTGTGACCGCGGCCTTGGCCTCCGGCCAGGTCGAGGGCGCGCCCCAGGAGGACCAGGTTGCCGTGCGTGCCCGGGGTGCGTGGGCACGACGGTTGGCGCCCGCGCCGTTTGGCCGTGCCGAGCCGGTGCGGTCGTGGGCGCCACGCGGCACGGTGCTGATCACCGGGGGCACGGGTGCGCTGGGCTCCCGGGTGGCCCGATGGGCGGCTGACGGGGGCGCCGAGCATGTGGTGCTGGTGAGCCGTCAGGGCATGGGGGCGTCAGGTGCCGAGGAACTCGTGGCCGACCTCCAGGCTCAGGGGACCCAGGTCACCGTGGCCGCCTGCGATGTAGCCGACCGCCGGGCGCTTGGCGAACTGGTCGCCCGCACGCGTGCCTCCTGCCCGCCGATCCGAGCCGTGTTCCACACCGCGGGGTCGGGGCGGCCCGCCGCCCTGGCGGAGACCGATCTCGCCGAGGTGGCCGAGGTGTTGTCGGCGAAGGTCGCGGGTGCGCGGCATCTGGATGAACTGTTCGCGGACGAGCCGAGTGGGCCGGGCGAGTCAGGCGAGTCGGCCGGGTCGGATGAGCTGGCGCTCGATGCGTTCGTGATGTTCTCCTCGGTCGCCGGCACATGGGGGAGCGGAGGCCAAGCCGCATACGCCGCGGCCAATGCCTCCCTCGACGCGCTCGCCCTCTCCCGGCGGGTGCGGGGCCTGGCCGCGACCTCGATCGCCTGGGGGCCGTGGGCGGAAGCGGGCATGGCGACGCCTGACCATGTGGAGCAACGGCTGCGCAGCCAGGGGCTTGCCCCGCTCCCGCCCGAGCCGGCGATCGCGGCGCTGCGGCAGGCGCTCAGCCATGACGAGACGTATGTGGCCGTGGCCGATGTGGACTGGGAGCGCTTTCACGCCCTCTTCACGCTTGCCGGACCGAGCGCGCTGCTGAGCGACCTTCCGGAGGTCCGGGCGGCCATGGCCGCCCGGACCGCGGGGGCGGCCGACGAGGCGGGCTCCGGGGCGGGGACGCGTCTCGGGCAGCAGGTGGCGGAGCTGTCGGACGCCGAGGCGGACCGTCATGTGCTCACCCTGGTGCGCAACGAGGCGGCTGCCGTACTCGGGCACACCAGCCGCGAGGCCGTCGCGTCGCATCGGGCCTTCAAGGATCTGGGCTTCGACTCGCTGACAGCCATGGATCTGCGGACCAGGCTTGCCACGGCAACCGGACTGTCTCTGCCGGCCACGATGGCGTTCGACCATCCGACGCCCCAGGCGCTCGCCCGATATCTGATGGACAAGGTCTCGGGCGAACGGCGCCCGACCGGCGGGCGGGCGGCGGCCACGTCCGCGGTGACGCCGGCTGATGAACCGGTCGCCATCATCGGGATGGCCTGCCGCTACCCGGGAGGCGTGACCTCGCCGGAGGATCTGTGGGACCTGGTCCTCGACGGCAGGGACGCGATCTCGGGCTTCCCCACCGACCGGGGCTGGGATCTGGCGGCGATCTATGACCCGGATCCGGACCGCCAGGGCACCAGCTACACCCGTTACGGCGGTTTCCTCCAGGACGTGGGTGAGTTCGACGCCGGCTTCTTCGGCATCAGTCCTCGCGAGGCGCTGGCGATGGATCCCCAGCAGCGGCTGCTGCTGGAGACCGCCTGGGAGGCGCTGGAACGGGCGCGCATCGATCCGTTGGGCCTGGCGGGCAGCCAGACGGGGGTGTTCGTCGGCGCCTCGCCGTCAGGGTACGGCGTGGGTGCGGAGGAGACCGAGGGCCATTCGCTGGCGGGAACGGCGGGAGGCGTGGTCTCCGGTCGGGTGTCCTACTCCTTGGGGTTGGAGGGACCGGCGGTCACCGTGGACACGGCCTGTTCCTCGTCACTGGTGGCGCTGCACCTGGCCGCGCAGTCGCTGCGGGGCGGCGAGTGTTCGCTGGCCCTGGCCGGTGGCGTGATGGTCATGCCGAGCCCCGCCGGGTTCGTCGAGTTCAGCCGGCAGCGGGGCCTGGCGGTGGACGGCCGGTGCAAGGCGTTCTCGGCCGAGGCCGATGGCACCGGCTGGGCCGAGGGGGTGGGTGTCCTCGCGATGGAGCGCCTGTCCGACGCCGTGCGCAACGGCCACCAGGTGCTGGCCGTGGTGCGCGGCAGCGCGATCAACCAGGACGGCGCGTCCAACGGGCTGACCGCGCCCAACGGGCCCTCGCAGCAGCGGGTGATCCGGCAGGCGCTGGCCGGCGCCGGTCTGACGGTGGCCGACGTGGACATGGTCGAGGCGCACGGCACCGGCACGACGCTGGGCGACCCGATCGAGGCGCAGGCGCTGCTGGAGACCTATGGCCAGGAGCGTGAGGAGGGGTGGCCGCTGTGGCTGGGGTCGGTGAAGTCGAACATCGGCCATGCGGCCGCGGCGGCCGGTGTGGCGGGCGTCATCAAGACGGTGATGGCGATCCGGCACGGCGTGATGCCGAAGACGCTGCACGTCGACGAGCCGTCGCCGCACATCGACTGGTCGGCCGGGGCGGTGCGACTCCTGACCGAGCCGGTGGAGTGGAAGGCCAACGGTCGGCCTCGCGGGGCGGGCGTGTCGTCGTTCGGCATGAGTGGCACCAACGTGCACGTGATCCTGGGCGAGGCACCGGCGCACCGGGGCCTGGCCGAGGCAGGCGGATCGGCCGAGGACGAGCAGCATCCTGATGGGGCCGAGAGTCCCGAAAGTGCCCCGGGCCTGGTGGCGGCAAGCGGGGTGGTGCCCTGGGAGGTGTCGGCGCACAGCGCCGCGGCCCTGGTGGCCCAGGCGCGGCGGCTGCGCGACTTCGCCGAGGCGGAGCCGACGGCGCACCTGGCGGAGATCGGCTGGTCGCTGCTGACCACCCGGGCCGGTCAGGAACACCGTGGCGTGGTCCTCGCCCGGGACCTGGACGGGATGCTCGCCGCCCTCGACACGCTGGCCGCCGGCAAGGAACTGCCCAACGTGGTGCGCGGCCGGGCCCGTTCCGGCGACCGAACGGTGATGGTCTTCCCCGGTCAGGGCTCGCAGTGGCCGGGCATGGGCCGTGAACTGCTGACCGTCAGCCCGGTGTTCGCACAGGCCATCGCCGCGTGTGAGGAAGCGCTGGCGCCATATGTGGACTGGTCGCTGACCGAGGTCCTGCGGGAGGGCGATGAGGCGCTCCTGCGGCGGGTGGATGTGGTGCAGCCGGTGCTGTTCGCGGTGATGGTGGCGCTGGCGCGGTTGTGGGAGTCGATCGGTGTCCGGCCGGATGTGGTGGTGGGGCACTCGCAGGGCGAGATCGCCGCGGCGCACGTCGCGGGTGGGCTGTCGCTGGAGGACGCGGCTCGGGTGGTGGCGCTGCGCAGCCGGGCGCTGGTGTCGCTGTCGGGCCGGGGTGCGATGGCACAGGTGGCGCTGGGCGAGGAAGCGGCGGCGCGGCTGGTCGGGCCGTGGCAGGGACGAGTCGAGGTGGCGGCGGTCAACGGACCGGCCTCGACCGTCGTCTCCGGTGAGACCGCGGCGGTGGCGGAACTGCTGGCGCGGTGCGAGGCCGACGGGGTGTGGGCGCGGCGGATCGAGGTCGACTACGCCTCGCACGGCCCGCAGGTCGAGGAGATCCGCGACGAACTGACCCAGGCTCTCGCGGGGATCACCCCGGTGGCCTCGCGGGCCGCGTTCCACTCCACGGTCACGGGCGAGGTGGTGGACGGTGCCGAGCTGGACGCCGCGTACTGGGTGCGGAACCTGCGCGAGCCGGTGCTCTTCCACCCGGTGATCGAGGCGCTGGCCGGGCAGGGATACGGCGTCTTCATCGAGGCCAGCCCGCATCCCGTGCTGCTGCCGGGCGTTCAGGACACCCTGGAAGCAGGCGGCGGCACAGCGGATGACGTGGTGCCGGTCGCGGTGGGGACGCTGCGACGCGACGAGGGTGGGGCCGAGCGGTTCCTGGCCGGCGTGGCGCAGGCCCACGCCGCCGGCCTGCCGGTGGACTGGGCGCGGATTTTCGCCGGTGCTCCCCGCGGTCAGGTGGAGCTGCCCACCTACGCCTTCCAGCGGAGCCGTTACTGGCTGGACCCCGCCGACTACCGTGGTCCGGCCGGGGCCGGCGCGGCGGCCGGTGCCGGGGCTGCCGCCGAGGATCCGGCGGCGAGCGAGTTCTGGCGGGCGGTGGAGGAGAGCGACCTGGACTCCCTCGCCGCTGAGCTTGATCTCGCGGCGGAGGTGGACCGCTCCTCGCTGGCCGAGGTGATGCCGTCGCTGTCGGCCTGGCGGCGGCTGCGGCGCGAGGGCTCGCTGGTGGAGTCCCGCTGTTACCGGGAGGCGTGGGTGCGCCTGGCCGACAGGCGAGCGAACCTGTCCGGCACCTGGCTGGTGGTGGCGCCATCGGCCGGCGCGGCGGCCGGCGTCGACGAGGCGCTGGTGGCCGCGTGTGAACGCGCCCTCGAGTCGCGTGGCGCACGGCCGGTGCGCGTCGAGCTGGACACCGCTCAGCCCCAGCCCGAGCGTGCCGGGTGGGGCCAACGGCTGGTGGCCGCCGCGGACGGCTCGGTGGAAGGCGTCGTGTCGCTGCTGGGGTTCGACGAGCGGCCGCATCCGCGGGTGGCGCACGTCTCCCTCGGCCTGACGAGCGCGGTGGTCCTGTTGCAGGCGCTGGCCGACGCCGGTGCCGAGGGACCCGTGTGGTCCCTGACGCATGGCGCGGTGGCCGCCGGAGAGGCGGACCGGCCGCCGTCCGCCGCCCAGGCCCAGGTGTGGGCCATGGGCAGGGTCGCGGCGCTGGAGCACCCCCGGCTGTGGGGCGGGCTGATCGACCTGCCGGAGACCATGGATGACGGGGCGTGGGAGAAGGCGACCGCGCTGCTGGCCGACCGGGACGAGGACCAGGTGGCGGTGCGTGGCGACGACACGTGGGGACGGCGCGTGGAGCGTGCCCGGCCCCGCGTGTCCGGACACGGGCGGGACACGTGGCGTCCGCGCGGCACGGCGTTGGTCACCGGCGGCACCGAGCCGTTCGGCACCCGGGTGGCGCGGTGGCTGGTCGACGAGGGAGCACAGGATCTGCTGCTCGTCAGCGCCGAGGGCCTGGACGCCCCGGGCGCCGCGGCTCTCCAGGCCGAGTTGACGGACCGGGGAGCCACGGTGACGGTGGCCGCCTGCGATGTCGCAGACCGGCAGGCGCTGGCGGAACTGGTCGCCGAGGCCGAGCAGCGGGGGCCCGCGGTCCGGACCGTGATCCACGCCGCCACGGAGCTGGAACTGGGCGGGCTGGCCGGGGCCAGCCCGGAGCACCTGGACGCGAACGGCCGCACCAAGGTGCTGGGTGCCCGGCATCTCGACGAGATCTTCGGCGACGCACCGCTCGACGCCTTCGTGTTGTTCTCCTCCGTGTCGGCGTTCTGGGGCAGCCGGGATCACGCGGCCTATGCCGCTGCCAACGCCTCCCTCGACGCGCTGGCGTTGCAGCGCCGGGGACGCGGGCTGGCCGCGACCTCCGTCGCCTGGGCCGTCTGGGACTTCTTCGGTGAGGAGAACGAAGGGGGCGAAGGGATCGGGAAGGGAGCCGCGGCACAGGCGGCCGAGGTGCTCGGTTCGCTGGAGCGTCAAGGGCTGCCCGCCCTCAAGCCGGCCTCGGCGCTCACGGTTCTGCGACATGTGATCGACCACGACGAGGCGTGCTTGGCTGTCGCGGAGGTCGACTGGGAGCGTTTCGTGCCCACGTTCACCTCCCAGCGGCGCAGCGCGTTCCTCGACCACCTTCCCGAAGCGCGACGCGTGGTGGACGCGGCAGCCGCGGAGGGGGAGCACGACGCGGAGGCCGCCGCGGCCCTGCGCGAGCGGCTGGCAGGGCTGAGCGAGTCCGCGCGCCGGCAGGCTCTGCTCGACCTCATCGGCACGCATGTGGCGGCGGTTCTCTCCCACGACGCCTCGTCGATCCCCGACGAGGGCAGGCCGTTCCGCGATCTCGGCTTCGACTCGCTGACCGGTCAGGAGCTCCGCAGGCGGCTCAGTGCGGCCACCGGCCTGAAGTTGCCGGCGACGCTCGTGTTCGACCACCCCAATGCGGGCGCGCTGGTCGAGCGCCTCCTCGGCGAGCTGTTCGCCGAGGAGGCGATGGACATCGTCCTGGTGCAACGGGAACTGGACCGCTTCGGGGCGGTCATCTCGCGGGCCGCCGAGGCGGGGTTGCGAGACCGGGAGGTCGCCTCCCGGCTTCAGGAGATGCTGGATCTGTGGAAGGGCGGTCACGCGGCAGGGAACGGCGGGGTGTCGGCGGCCGAGCAACTGGGGGAGGCGAGCGACGACGAGATGTTCGCCTTCATCCGTGACCAGTTGGGGAAATCCTGACGCGAGCCTGGCGCCGTGCCCCCCTGTTGTTCGGGTCCGGACCGTGGACTCGCGCTCGGGGTGGTCGACGAGGTCATCGACCCGTCGCGGCCCCGGACCTGGTGGCGGAGGTCTTCGCCGCCGCATCACGCACGGGAACGTCCCGCTGTGGGAGTCCGGGCAAGAGTTGGAACGGCAAGTCAAGAGGATGAGGATGATCATGGACGACAATGGCGCTCCCAACGTTTTCCTCAGCGGCGGCTCTCGTGCGGCGATCGCCGACGAGGAGCGGCTGTGCTACCTACCGGATCTCGACGTGGCCAAGGTCAGCGTTCTGCGCGGCAATTGCTACGAGCACTTCGAGGCCAGTTCCGAGACGACCCTTGTAGACGGCCGCGAACTGCGGGTCTTCGTGTGGACCCGCCGCACGTACGTGGCGGAATGACGCGTGATGGACGCGACGCGCACCGGAACCGAGTCGGCGGCGGAAGTGGTACGACCTGAGCCGTCGCCGTCGTGATCCATGCGCCCACGGCCGCCGGAGACACGGTGGCCGTGGGCGAGCCGCCGCTTGTCCTCGAACCGCTGAAGGAGCCCCCCGCTCCAACCGGGAACCGAGGCCGATCCCGGCGCCTTCCCGTCGGACCCCGCGACGCGGTACAGGAGCGCGACTCCTCGCGGTGATCGGCTTCAGCTCTGGGGGAGGCAGGCGGAAAAAGCTGCGGTGCCGCCCGTCAGGGAGAACCTACGAGGGGAGCCCCTGTAGCGGGATGGCCTGCCCTACTGGAGTTCGCTGAAGCGTTCGGTCGCTCGGGTGCGCCCGGCGACGATGATGGTGTCGTTTGCTTCCACGACGGTTTCAGGGGTGGCGTAGGTGAAACCTTCGCCGGGGCGTTTGATGGCGACGACGGTGATGCCGTAGCGGGAACGGACGGCGCTGTCGGACAAGGGGAGGCCGATGATGTCGGCGGGTGGGTTGGTTTTGACCATGGCGAAGTCGTCTTCGAATTCGATGTAGTCCAGCATGCGGCCCCGTACGAGGTGGGCGACGCGCTGGCCCATGTCGTGTTCCGGGTAGACGACGTGGTGGACGCCGAGCTGGGTGAGGATGCGGCCGTGGGCTTCGCTGGTGGCTTTGGCCCAGACGTTCTCGATGCCGAAGGAGATCAGCAGCGAGGCGGTGAGGATGCTGGCTTCAAGGTCGGTGCCGATGGCGACGACGGCGCGGTCGAACTCGTGGACACCCAGCTGGCGAAGGACTTCCTCCTTGGTGGAGTCGGCCCGCACGGCGTGGGTGAGGGAACCGGAGAGGGCCTGGACGACTTCGGCGCTCTCGTCGATGCCGAGGACTTCGGTGTCTTCGTCGACGAGTTCCAGGGCCAGGGCGCGGCCGAAGCGGCCCAGGCCGATGACGACGACGGATCCCTCTGATCCCCTGCGACGCTTCATGAGGGTGGTCTTCCTAGCCAATGACGGGTCGCTCCTCGGGCAGGTCGTACAAACGGACGCGCTGGCGCAGGGCGAGCGCGGAGGCGACGGTGATGGGGCCGAGCCGGCCGATGAACATCAACGCGATCAGCAGTATCTGCAGGCCGGGGTGCAGGTCGGCGGTGATGCCGGTGGACAGGCCAACGGTGGCGAAGGCGGAGGTGACCTCGAACAGTGACTGGTCCAGGGTGTAGTCGGTGAAGACCATGAAGGCCAGGGTGGAGAGGGCGACGGCGGCCACGGACAGCAGCACCACGGTCAGGGCCTGACGCTGAAGGTCACCGTGCAGGCGGCGGTGGAAGATGTTGACCGCGCCCTCGCCGCGGATCTCGGCGTATACGACGAAGGACAGCACGGCGAACGTGGTGACCTTGATACCGCCGGCGGTGCCGGCGCTGGCGCCGCCGATGAACATCAGCACGTCCGTGCCCAGCCAGCTGGCGGGGTTCATCTGGGAGGTGTCGATGCTGTTGAACCCGGCGGTGCGCGGCGCGACGCCCTGAAAGAAACCGGCCAGCAGTTTCCCGGGGGCGTCCAGGGGGCCCAGGGTGGCCGGGTTGGACCATTCGATCGCGGTGATGAAGGCGCTGCCGCCGACCAGGAAGATTCCGGAGACCCAGAGCACGATCTTGGTGTGGAGCGACCAGCGGCGCGGCTTGCGGAATCGGCGGCGCAGCTCGAACAGCACGGGGAAGCCCAGCCCGCCGGCGATGACAGCCAGTGCGATGGGCAGGCAGATCCATGGGTCGGTGACGAAGCCCATCAGGCTGTCGGAGTACAGGGCGAATCCGGCGTTGTTGAACGCCGAAATGGAGTGGAAGACGCCCAACCACACCGCTCGCGGCCAGGACTCGCCATAGGCCGTGGCGAACCGCAGGGCCAGCACCAGCGCGGTGACCGCCTCCAGCAGCAGGCTGACCTTGACCACACCGGTCACGACCGCTCGGACATCGCCCAGCCCGAGGGTCTTGGTCTCCGCGGCGGCCGTCAGGCGCGCTTTGAGGCCGATGCGGTGGGAGACCAGCAGTACCAGCAGGGAGGCGAAGGTCATGATGCCGAAGCCACCCACCTGGATGAGTGCCAGGATCACCACCTGCCCGAATCCACTCCAGTAGCCCGGGGTGTCCACCACGGCCAAGCCGGTCACACACACCGCGGAGGTGGAGGTGAACAATGCCTCCAGCACACTGGCGCCACCGGGCCCGGTCCTGGCCACCGGCAGCATCAGCAGACCGGTCCCGGCCGCGATCGCCGTGGCGAAGCCGGCCACGACCACCTGCGCCGGATGCCGAAGGCGTGGCCACCGCCGTATCACCACAACAAGCCCTCCGCCCTGCGGACAGGCATGACGATTATTCGCACTGGGAGACGATAGACAACGTTCACACGGTTCTCGGCATCGGACCCTGCCCTCCGCCCTGTGCCGTGTCCAGGCTTGTGTGACGTGCCCTCGGAACAGCCCCCTGTCCGATCGAGGCCTGGCAGGCGGTCCGCCCCGACCAGCCCGACATCCTTGATCCGAAGACCAACGAGCGCGTGGACTTCCTGTTCGCCTTCCGCGCCCGCCGGGTCTCCAAGCACTACATCAACGGCACGATCATCCCGATGCTCTGCCGCAAGGCTGGCGTCCCCACTGCCGACGTCCGCGGCAACATCACCAGCCACCGGGCCTGCTCCACCATCGCCAGCCAGCTCTACAACGCCAAAGAGCCCATGACCCTGTTCGAGCTCCAGGAATGGCTCGGACACCGGACTCCCGAAGCCACCGCCCACTACGCGAAGATCACCCCGAACAGGCTCGCCCGGGCCTACAACGACGCCGGCTACTTCGCTCGCAACGTCCGCACCGTCGAAGTCCTCGTCGACCGAGACGCCGTCGCGTCCGGCGCCGCCGCAAACGGCGACCCCTGGCAGTACTGCGACCTCGGCCACGGCTGGTGCACCTACACGTTCTTCGAGCAGTGCCAGCACCGCATGGCATGCGCACGCTGCGACTTCTACACCCCGAAGGCATCCAGCAAGGGCCAACTTCTGGAGGCGAAGGAGAGCCTGCAGAAGATGCTCGCCGCCATCCCCCTGACCGACGACGAACGCGCCGCAGTGGACGACGGGCAAGCCGCACTCGACCAGCTACTAGAGCGACTCACCGACGTCCCCACGCCGGCTGGGCCGACTCCTCGGCAGGTCGGAATCCCAGCTCAGGCCACCCTGCTGCCGGTCATCGAGATCAACCGGAAACCGACCGGGCAGTAGTGCTCAGTGGCCAAGCCGGTGTCGGACGTAGTTCGGGTGGGCCGCGCCGACCTCGATGCTGTTCTCGTCGAGGCCGTTGACGATCCGCAGGCAGCTACTGGCGAAGGTGAACTCCACCGCCACGGTTCCTGCCGCCAGGTCACAGTCGGCTGGTTGCCATTCGAGAAGCGTGACCTCACGCAGTTCGTGGCCGACGCACAGTTCGAGGTGTTCGTCGCTGTGAGACCACCGGGGCGTGAGCTCGGACGACTCCCACCCGGTGATGGTTGCCGTGGTGTCGATGGAGTCCCAGCCGATCGAGAGTTCGTCGAGCTTCCAGTGGCAGACCTCCACCTGGATGCCGTCGAAGTCCAGCACCACAGGGCAGTCGGCGAACCAGTCCCCGTCTTCGGCGAACCGCACCAGCGCGAACCCCGTCAGCCGTCTACCGGCGAGCGCCGCCAAGCGCGCTCCGTGCGCCTGCCGAATCGCGTCGACCCCGATCAGGAAGGACGACTCAAAACCAGAGATCCCCATGTTCACAGCACATGAGTCTCCCGGCCTTTGAACCAACCGGCCAGCACATATCGACCAGGCGGATCTCCGACGGCACTTGACAGGTCGGATTCCACAGAACCGTGTGGGACCGCGTCTACGCGTTCTGGCGGCGCTGGCGCGACAAGGGATGGATCCAGGAACTGCACGACCGGCTGCGTGACCGGGTCCGTCAGGCCGGGGGGCGGGATCCGGAGCCCACCGCG
>NZ_LAVK01000237.1 GCF_001083795.1 Streptomyces sp. SBT349 | reverse complement strand
CCCGCGCACCGGCCCACCGCCCGCACCATGGCCGACCGGCTCCACCTGCTCGCCCACCCGGAGACGACGACGTGAGGACCACCCATCCCGCACCCCGGGCAGCAGAAGTTCGCGACATCGAAGAACTGACCCGCCTCCACGTCGCGGGCGGACTCGGCCAGCCGGTGACCGACACCTGGCGCACCACCCACGGCGCCGGTCTGGCCCGGCGGATGTTCCACCGCGACCCCCACTGCATCGCAGTCGTCCTCGACGCACCCGACCAGACGAGTCGACTGGCGTCCGCTGCTGTCGGCTTCATCCACCAGGGCCTCTGCCGACCGGACAATGCCCGAGGCCTGACCGCCCATCTCAGCAGCGTGGTCACCATGCCCGCCTACCGCCACCGCGGCTACGCCCGCACCGTGGTGAACGCGTTCATCGCCTTGGCCGGCGAGCGCGGGTGCCCGACCGTGACCCTGCAGGCCAGGCCAGAAGCAGCCGGCCTCTACGAACAGCTCGGCTTCGTCTCGGCCGGGAACGTGCTGATCCTCGACATCCAGCGGACCCGCGCGGCGGGCTGATGGGGATCTCTGATTTCGGCCAGGCTCACTCTTCGCCTCATTCGGTCCGGTTCTCAACCACCATCGGTGCGACGAACGCCGCCGTGGTCAGGGCCTGGAAGGAATTGAAGTCGCCCGCGTGCCGGAAGGCGCAGTGCTCGCTTCGCCGTGGTGCGGCTCGTCGGGCCGTCCAAGGGGTTCCGACCCGCTGGATGAGACCACCCGGGCAGTGAGATCGGAGCCATCTCCCTGAACGGGGCGTGACATGCCGCGTTTGGCCCAATGGGCACGTCGGGCCGGTCGGCCACGCCACTCTGTGCGAGATGATCACGGCCGTTCCAGGAGCCGCCGAAGCCGGACAGTACGGCCCACAGGGCGAAAGGGTGCGGCCATGGCGCAGCGCGAGGCGCGGTCCGGCCATCAGGGCACGGTGGATCGGTCGGAAGGGTTCGGCGAGCGGCTGCTGGGGCTGCTGCTGGACCGGGCGCACGAGATGCCGCCACAGCTGATCGCCCCGCTGATCGCGGAGGAGGTGGCCAAGGTCGGCGGCCGGGACGTCTCGATCCTCCTCCAGGACTACGCACAGTTGATGCTCGTGCCGCTGCCGGGCAGAGGGCTGATGGTCGGCGAGCCCCAGAGCATCGGCGACTCCGACGCC
The DNA here is from genome assembly GCF_001083795.1 of Streptomyces sp. SBT349. Taxonomy (GTDB): domain Bacteria; phylum Actinomycetota; class Actinomycetes; order Streptomycetales; family Streptomycetaceae; genus Streptomyces. The sequence continues at coordinate 10,930 of NZ_LAVK01000237.1, read as the reverse complement.
GGCGCAGCCTTCCTGCGCGCGTCCGCCGTCGAGGTGTCGCAGGCCGGTGGCGTCCGGATGTACCTGCCGTTGCTGGACGGCAGCGACCAGGTCGGCGTGATGGCCCTCACTCTGGACACCGTCGATGACGACGACCGACGGCTGCTGCGCAGGCTGGCCGGCCTGGTCGCCGACATGCTGGTCACCAAGCACAGCTACACCGACCAGTTCTTCTGGGCCCGACGTCGCGAACCGATGAGCCTGGCCGCGGAGATCCAGTGGTCCCTGCTGCCGCCGCTGGCCATGACCGTGCCGCAGGTCGGGGTGGCCGGAATCCTCGAACCGGCCTACGACATCGCCGGTGACAGCTTCGACTACGCCCTCAACGACAACCTCCTGCACGTGGCCGTGGTCGATGCCATGGGGCACGCCCTGGACGCCGCCACCATGGCGACCGTCGCCATCGGCGCCTACCGGCATGCCAGGCGCGCCAGCATCGACCTGGCCGAGATCTACGCGTTCATGGACCGGGCCATCTCCAAGCAGTTCGGGCCCGACCACTTCACCACCGCGCAGATGATGCGCCTGGACGTCACAACGGGCCACCTGCAATGGGTCAACGCGGGCCACCCCGCACCGCTGCTCATCCGCGACAACCGCGTCGTCCGGCGGCTGGAGAGCCCGACCACCCTGCCGGTCGGCTTCGGCGGTGAACAGCCACGGATCAGTGAGCAGATGCTCCAGCGCGGCGACCGGGTGCTGTGCTTCACGGACGGGGTGATCGAGGAGCACGGACCCGGCCGAGTGCAGTTCGGCGAGGAAAAACTCATCCGCAGTGTCAACCGCATCGGGGAAGCCGGAGAAAGGCCCCGGGGGGTGGTGCGTTGGCTCTCCCACACTCTGAAGGAAGCACGGGGCGGGGTCACCAGCGACGACGCGACCCTCTTCCTCATCGAGTGGCGCGGAGGTGCCGCCGACCACCTCGCCGTCCTGGACTGAACCGCTAGCCACTCCCGACCTTGACGAAGCCAACAGCTCGCAGGCCCTGCCCGGCCGAATGGGGTGCGCACTCGCCGTACCAGCGCCGGCCGGAGGGCGCGCGCCAACGGCTCACGGAACGGGATCTCCGCTCCGGGCCGGATCGTCCGTGGCTGTGGCGTGGCCAGCGGGTGGGGAGTCACCCCGAGCAGGTCTGACCAATCCCCGAGCAGGGGGTGGCCGATTTCAACGAGCCCTATCAGGGCCGGAGGTGAACGCCCCGCACCGCTGCGGGCCATCGCTTCCTGAGCCCCGTCCACCCGTGCCGGGCCGCGGCCGGGCGTCCTGCCCGCCCAGCTGGCCGCGGCGTCTTCGGGCTCGGCGAACACCCGGCGCATGCTGGCTGGCAGGCAGCGGGGGGCGGCGTCGGGTCGGTCCATGGCGCGGCTGGGTAGGTTGGTCTCATGAACGCCCTATAGAGCTTGTGGTGGACGGCCGGCCGCCTGTCGGCACTCCGAGGCCCGCGCGACTGGCCGTGGGAGCCTCGGTGGCACGATTCGCTGCACCGGGCCGCCGGGCTGCTGGAGCCGGTGTGGCCCCGGGCCTATTCCCACGGGCCGTTCAGCTCAGCCCCAGGCGCCCTGGCACTGCTGCTGTATGCCGGAGACTGGGACCGCGACCTGGTCGCGGTGAGCGACGTGCCGGCGGATGCGGTCGTCTCCGCGCTGGAGACCCGGGAGCCGCCGTTCGAGACGGTGATCCGCGAGGGGCTCATCGCCCGCGGTCACGACCTCGCCGGTGTCGCCGACGACCAGATCAGCGCCCTCTTCGGCGAGCTGACGGCATACCACCCGCGTCTCACCACAGCCATGGAACTGCCCTCGTCCGAAGAACCCAGCGACGGCACTCGGCTGCAGTGGGGCGCCGAATGGGCCCACCGCGCGCTCAAGGTGCGTTGCGCGGCAGCCGCCGGCACGTAACCGCACTTCCCGGCTCCGCCCCGTTCCGGACCGTGAGCACGGCTGTCGCGAGCGGTCGACCTGCACAACCCCACCCGCCCGCCGCTCGGCCTTCCCCCCGGGGCGGCGTTTGGTGACCTCGCACCCTGGCGACGCGCTCCTTCCCCCCACGCCGTGATCGGATGGCGAGCGTTCGACGCCGAGATGCCGGCAACTCCTCGCACCGCGTTCGAAGCCCCGGGGCAAGCGCCCCGCCCGTCCCCGCTGTCTTCAACCACCTCAAGGAGGCGTTCGTGCGCACGGTGCGGCTGACGAATCTCAACGCCTACAAACTCGGCCCGACGGAACAAGGCACCGCCGACTGGACGGCACGCGTCACCGCCATCAGGGAGGCCAAGCCGGACATCCTCACCCTGCAGTTTTCCGGCCGCATCTAACGGTGTCCGTGATGTTCGTGGCGGCGGTGACTGCGGACGCCCTGCTCTCGTTTGCCGACCGGCGTCGTGGTGTTCGCCGTGTCGCTGATGGTCGGGCCGCGGGCGGCGCCCGGGGCCGGGAGACGATGCTCGCCGCCGCCACCGCGCTCGCGCGTACCGCGGCCGACGTCCTGGTGGACGACCGGCTGCGGGAACGTGCCTGGGACTGCTGGCGGCACAAGGCCGACGCCGGGCAGTGACCGTGGTGGTGCCGACGGCCGTCACCGGGTGACGACGACCTTTCCCGTGGTGTGGCCGGACTCGACCATGCGATGCGCCTCCCGCAGTCCGGCGGCGGAGAAGTCGTCGACGGCGGGGCCGAGCGTCGTTCTGATTCGGCCGTCGTCCACGAGGCCGGCGACGGCATCCAGCAGCCTCTTCTGCTCGATGAGGTCCGGGGTCCGGTTCATGGTCCGGGTGAACATCAGCTCCCAGTGCCAGGCGATGCTCTTGGGCTTCAGTGGCAGCAGGTCGAGGCCCTCGGGCTGGTCGATGGCGGTGATGTGGCCGAACGGCCGCATGATCTCCGCGTAGGCCTCGATGTTGCCGCGCGAGTGCGGGCTGAGCACGTAGTCCACTCCTTCGGGGGCTGCCGACGAGGTCGTGGCCACCAGGTCGTGGTGATCGACGATGTCGTCGGCGCCCATCCGCTGTGCCCACGCCCGGGACTCGGGCCGGGAGGCGGAGGCGAGGACGCGTAGTGCCGTCAGCTCCTTGGCGAGCTGGATGAGGATCGAGCCGACTCCGCCGGCCCCGCCCATGGCCAGCAGGACGCCGGTGGAGTCGGAGGTGAGACGGAAGCGGTCGAAGAGTGTGTCCCAGGCGGTGATGGCGGTCAGCGGCAACGCGGCGGCCTGCGCGAAGTCGAGGGTGGACGGCTTGTGGGCAACGATCTGTTCGTCGACGGCGTGCAACTCGGCGTTGGTCCCGGGGCGGTTGAAGTCACCCGCGTACCAGACCTCGTCACCGACCGCGAGCGTGGTCACCTCAGGGCCGACGGCCTCGACCACGCCCGCGGCGTCGTAGCCGAGGACGCGCGGTGTCGTGGACCTGCCGAGCCCGGCTCTGATCTGCACATCGGCCTGGTTGACCGAGACGGCCCGCACACGGACGAGCACGTCGGACGGGCGCAGTTCGGGGACGGGCAGTTCGACGTCCTGGAGGCTGTTCTCGTCGTTGACGGGCAGCCCCTGGTACGCGGCGACGACCCGCATCGTCGGGGCGCCCATCAATGGCTCCCCCGCAGGCGGACGGGCCGGCACCCCAGGTGCTTCCTGATCACCCGGTAGGGCGGGACGCGGGTGTCGTCGCCGTCGTTGAACAGCGGTGCGCGGGGCAGCTGGTTGACGCTGAGGTACAGGTGGCCGTCGGCCGCGACGGCGAGCGTGTCGGGCCACAGGAGCTCGGGGCCGTGCATGACGGTCGACCACGTCCCGTCGGGAGCGCGCCGGATGACCGCGCTGTGCTCGTAGGCGGTCGCGTACAGGTAGCCCTCGGTGTCCGACTCCAGACCGTCCGATGCGCACTTGTCCCCCAGGTCCGCCACCGTGGCCGCGACATCCTCCTCGTCCCCCGAGGGGTCGGTGAGGGCGTCGGCGTCCACGCTGTGGAGGCGTCGGCCCGCCAGGCAGCAGTAGTGGATCGTGTCGCCGCTCGCGCTGATGGCGATGCCGTCGACGCCGACGGCGTAGTTGTCGTGGACCACGCCCTGGACGATCGCCTGGAACCGGTCGTCCGCCGATGTCGTGGGGTGTCCCCGGAGCCGGGCCCAGCTCCGGCCGTCGTGGAGGTCCACCACGATGAGGGCGCCTCGGGGCTGGGAGTCCGTGATGTAGGCGAATCCGGCCCGGCCGCGGGAGAAGTCGAACCGGACGTCATTCAGATAGGTGGTCCTGGTCATCGCCTCCGGGCTGATGGGCACCGTGCGGACGATGGTGTCACTCGCCGGGTCCACCTCCACCAGCTTCGGCCCGCCTTCGACCCAGGGCGAGAAGGAGGGACTCCCGCTGTCGAGAATCCACACATGTCCGACCGGGTCGGTGATCACGCTCTGGACGGAGACCAGCGAGCTGCCGGCCCGCTCCTCGCTCCACGCGTTGACCTCGGCGTCCGGATACGCGACAGGCGAGCCGTCGACGACCTCGGCCACCGTGAACGGCACTTCGTCCCCCCACCTGGGGAAGGAAACGAAGATCCTGCCCTCGTCCGTCACCGTGAGCCCCGTCGGCATGTTGTCGTGGAACTCCGCGACAACCTCGAAGTCGGTCGCCACCCAACTCCCCAGCGGGACCGTTCGCTTCCCATCAGTCTCGGCACCGGACATGGTCTTCCTCTCTTCTCTGCTCTTCTCTGCTCTGTTCCTCATCCGGTGTACTCGGCCGAGATGGGGTCTTCCGAGACCAGGCTCCCGGGGCGGTCCTCGTGGAGATGGTGCGGGCCGAAGTGGCCGCCTCTGGTGCCGTAGTCCTCCTCGCATGGCGTCCGGGCGCCCGCCTTGGTCACTGTGTCCGAGGACCACGAAACGGTCGGCGAGCCCGGGGGTGGTCGGCGCCATGGGCGATCAGCCCCGATGTGCCGGACGGGCATTGGCGTGGGCCACTTTGGCTCCCCATTCGATCAGCTCGGCGCTGCAGTCGTCGTGCTCGATCCGGGCCTCGATCAGGACCGGGCCGCCGCTGTGGTCACGGGCCCTGCTCATGGCGGAGGTGAGTTCATCCGCCGTTGTCGCGGTGAGCCCGAGCCCGTTGCCGTCGTCGGCGTTGAACGTGGTGACCAGCCCGGCGTAGTCCCAGTTCTTGAAGTAGTTGTAGGCGCCCTCGTGGATCTCCGACTCGACCACGTATCCGCGGTTGTTGACGAGGATGACCAGGACCTCGCGCTCGTAGCGGATGAGGTTGGCGAGCTCCTGGGCGGTGAGCTGGAAGGATCCGTCGCCGATGACGGAGATCAGCCTCCGGCCCTCCTCAAGTCCCATGGCGTAGCCGAACGACGCGGGCAGCGCCCAGCCGATCGAACCCCACTGCATCTCGATCTCGAACCGGGCACCGTCGGGCAGGTGCGAGTACATGCCGTTCATCCAGGTGTCGCCGGTCTCGACGAGCAGCGTGGTCCTCGCGTCGATCTCCTGGCGGATCTGGCGCCACAGCTCGGCCCTGGTGAGCGGGTCCGCGCCCTCGGCGGCCAGGACCTCGGGCTCGGCCCGCTGCGTCCGCATCCGCCGGTACTGGTCGAGCGTGGTGCTGTTGGCGGTGACCTTCCCCGCCAGGGCCGACAGGTAGGCGGCGAGCGGGACGCCGGTGTACAACGTGTCCGTGCAGCGCACGGAACCCGCTTCCGCGGTGATCAGACGATCGGCGCCCGGCAGCGCGGTCCAGCCGACGGTCGAGTAGTCGGTGAAGACGGGTCCCGCGGCCAGGATCACATCGGCCCAGTCGACGATCGGCTCGCATCCCGGGGTGCTGACCGCGCCCCAGTAGATCCCGGCGTACTGCGGATGGTCCTCGGGGAACAGGCCCTTCGCGCTCGGCATGACGGCCACCGCGCAGCCGAGGGCCTCGGCGAGCTCCTGGAAGGCGCCGACCGCGCCGTAGGGGCGCAGGTGCACGCCCGCGAGCAGCAGCGGCTTCTTCGCGTCCCCGAGAACGGCGGCCGTCCGCTCGACGGCCGCCGCCAGTGCCAGGGCGTCACCGGTCGCCGGGCCGGGGTGGGCGTCGAACGGTCCTGGCGCGGGGCAGGGCACGCCCGCCAGGTTGCACGCGATCTCGATGGAGGCGGGCTTGCGCTCGCGCAGAGCCGTTCTGATGGCGTGGTCGATCTGCGCGGGCGCGTTCTCGGCGTGCTGGACGCGTTCCGCGGCGCAGGTCACCTGCTGGATGATGCGGTGCTGGTAGGAGAGGTCGTGGGTGCCCAGCGTGTGATGGAGGTAGTGGGTTCCGCCCTCGTCGTTGGTGTTGGGTCCCGAGGAGATGAAGATGACCGGGAGCCGCTCGGCGTAGGCCCCGGCCACCCCGTTGAGGGCGGACAGGGCCCCCACGTTGAACGTGGTGACCAGCGCGCCGCAGCCGTGGACACGGGCGTAGCCCTCGGCGGCATAGGCGGCGTTCAGCTCATTGCAGCTTCCGACCTGTTCCATGCCGCGGTTCGCCACAAGCTGGTCGAGCAGCGTCAGATTGTAGTCGCCGGGGACGACGAAGTAGTGCTTGAGACCGATCTGTTCCAGTCTGGTCGCCAGATACTTGCCAACGGTCGAGTCAGGCACGACGGCGGCTCCTCGTGCTCGGGGGGCACGGCCGGCGGTGCCACCGACGGGTCGGCGCTCACCGGACGTCCCGGTGCGCGCGTGGGCGCTCCCCGCCGGGAAGGGAGGGCGCACCCACACCATCGCCACGCTAGGACAGGCCCCGGCCGCCCGCACCTCGGGCGGGGCCGCAGGAGGGGCGCGGACACGGGCGCCGGGTGCCGCCGGTCTGCGACGCGGGCCGGTCAGGCCCGCTCCCCCACTCGGTCCTCCACGATCCGGATGATCGTCCTGCCGGGGGCGCGCCGGTGGGAGGTGAACGCGGCGGGCACCTCGGAGAGCGGTCGCACGTCCCCGACGATCGGTGTGAGCCGCCCGTCCCTGACCCGCTGGGCGAGGTCCGCGAGCCGGGCGCGATCGGGTTCGACGACGAAGAATACGGCCCGCCCGTCCCTGGGCGGGACCGTGGGCGGCGCGGCGATGGTGACGAGCGTGCCCCCGGCGCGAACCAGCGCGGCCGAGTGGTCGAGGATCTCACCGCCGATCACGTCGAACACGACGTCGACCTCGCCCGCATCGTCCAGCCGGTCGGCGCCCAGATCCAGGAAGGCGTCCACGCCGAGACCGAGTGCCGTGTCCCGGTGAGCGGCCCGGCCGGTGGCGATCACGCGGGCTCCCGCCTCGCGTGCAAGCTGCACCGCGATCGACCCGACGCCGCCCGCGGCACCGTGGATCAGTACGGTCTGCCCCGTCGTGAGCCGCGCGTGATCGAACAGGGCCTGCCAGGCGGTCAGCCCGGAGATGGGAAGCGCGGCGGCCACGGTGTGGTCGATGTCCGCGGGAAGCGGGGCGAGGTTACGGGCCTCCACCGCCGTGTACTCGGCCAGTGACCCGTCACGGGTCCAGTCGGTGAGTCCGAACACCCGCTGGCCGACGGTGAGGCCGGTGGTTCCGTACCCCAGCTCGGCGACGACACCCGACAGCTCATGCCCGGGCACGCTCGGCGTCCGGTCGCGGCCGGCGCGGTCGGACCACGTCGCCGGCCAGTCGAGCTCTCCGGGAGTGAACCCCGCGGCGTGCACGCGCACGATGACGTCGTTCTCCGCGGCGTGGGGATGGGGCAGGTCCGTCGGTGAGAGCCCGCCGACGCCGGCGTCGCGGTCTCGGGCGGTGATGGCACGCATGGCAGGTCCTTGCTGTGATGGAGTCTTGCGGCCACGAGCGCACGGGCGCCCGTTGGCACATGTCGCCTTCGGCGGGGCCCGCGGTGTCACCCGGTCCCGTTCCAGCGCCTGATCCCCGCCGGATCACCGTAGCCGGGCGTGTCCGGGCACGGTGGGGCCGAACGCGCCGACGCCGGGTGATCAGCCCGTTCGGCGTCATCTCCGAACGGTGGGTGACAATGCACTCCACGCCCCTTCCGCCCTCCATGCCCCCTACACCTCCCATGTCCCGGATGCACCTCGATGACCTGGTGGTGCCGGACACCGCCGCGTCGGCTGCGGCTCTGAAAGGGGCGGCCGCCTACCACTCCTCCGCACTGCTCAACCATTCCCGGCGCTCCTACGTGTAGGCGGCGGTCCACGGCACAGCGCGCGGCATCCACTTCGACCCGGAACGGTCGTATGTCGCGGCGATGCTGCATGACATCGGTCTGGTGCCTGAGTTCGACAGCCACACCGCCCCGTTCGCGGCAGGTGGACGTGGCCATGGACCCGGAGGGACACCCGCTGGCCCGGTCCACCGCCACGGATGTCACCGGCGAGGACCTGGACGACCACGCTCCCGGCTTCCGGGCCGAGGTGCTGGAGCGCTACCCCCGGCTCGATTTCACCAGGGATCTTCTGGCGTACTTCCGAGCCCGAGCCGAGCGTGAACCAGACAGTTCGCCCGCGGGCGCGGTCCGGACCGGGCTCGCCACGGTCATGGCCGCGAACCCGCTGGACGCCCCCTCCGGCCCCTCACCGGGACGTGAGGCCGTCTCACCGGACGGGCGCGGGGCGCGGGGGCCGAGGGGGCCGTGACGGCGGACGGGGTTCCCCCGCGGGCGCCGGGCCCCGCGCCCACGGGGGAAGGAGGTGGCGGAGGTCAGCCGGTCAGCTCCAGGAGGCGGCCCAGGTGGCGGGGCCGACGACGCCGTCGACCGCCAGGCCCTTCTCCGTCTGGAACGACGTTCAGACGGACTTCGACTCGGGCCCGTACTGGCCGTCGACGCCGATCGTCCAGCCGCGGTTGCGCTGCTGCTGCTGCCAGGTGTTGACGCTGGCGTGTGCGGTGATCGGCGGGTACCTGAAGTACACGCCGGGCCAGGGCGGCGGGTTGGTGCCGCCCCCGCCGGGGTTGAGGCTGCCGTTCAGGACATAGGCGGAGAGCTGTCCCGGGCAGGCGGTGGCCTTGTGGTCCATGTGACGGTTGATCGCAGAGGCGGCCCCGCCCGTGCTGCGCAGCGTGGATATCGCCCACTGGAAGGCGTCGATCAGCTGGGCCGTGGCGGGGTCGTAGTTTCCGGCGACGCCGCCGACGAGGCCGCAGAGGGCGTACCAGTTCTGGTTCCCCGGGTCGGTGCCGTTGGCGGAGGTCCGCTGGCCGGGGCCGCGGCCCTCGAAGACGTAGCCGTGGACGCAGGTGAGGTAGGTGTAGGCGATGTCCGCCCAGCCGTTGCCGTCCATGTGGTGGTTCTGGATGCCGCGCACCTGGCCCGCGCAGTCCGCGTGGTTGGAGCGGGCCACCCGGTTGCCGTCCACGTGATGGATGGTCACGCCGCCGTCCACGCGATGCCGCTTCCCACGTCCAGGACACGTCCGCTACGTTCATTCGCAGGTCAGCGCCATCGCGAACGACTCCTCGGCCGGAAACCTGCAGGAAGTAGTGATCGATGAGACCTCGACCCCACCGGACACGTGGGATGGCGCCGCAGCCACGCTGATCGCGGACTTCGCAGCCGACTGCGGCCTGACCGCCTTTTTCGGTGCCACAACCGGGCACCCCCACGGCATCGCCATGGCCTCCAACGTCCACCGACCGTGGTACACCGCCAACCTGTGGAACCCCGACATGGTGGGAATCCTCCCCGGCAGCTACCGCCCCCACGGCGCGCGGCGATTGCTGGCACGGACTCACCACCCTCGCCTTCGACACCGGCGGCCCGGAGCCGATCACCGTGGCCTCCTACCACGGCGATCCCTTCCGCGGGGACGCCCGAGGTGGCGAAGCACTTCGATTGAAGGGCATCTTCCGTACCACGGGCGGCGCCAGGCCGGGGTTCCTCCTGGGCGACTGCAACGGCTTGTCGGCGGCGCGCGTGCGACGCAGGCGCTGGCCGGCACGGCTGCAGCGGCGGCCCTACTACGACGGAGAGCCGTACCGGAAGCAGGATCACGACGACCTGGAGTACCAGGTACTCCCCGGCACGGTCGGCCGGAAGCAGACGGCCGACCGGTGGCAGAGCGCCACCCTGCTGCGCCGCGGTTTCATGGTGGATGCAGCAGCCCACCTGGGCGTCCCCCCGCACGCAACATGCGGGCACTGGGAGGACGGACAGGGCGATCCCGACCCCTGGGACCCCCGTCGCATCGATCTGGCCCTCGCCACCCGGCCCGCAGCAACCGCCCTGGTCAACTACCAGGTTCACACCACCCCCGCCGCCAGGGCAGCAGCAGACCATCTCCCCTTCAGCATCGACGTCACGCCAGAGGCCATCAAGAAGGGTGAGCGGTGAAGAGGCCCAGTACTGGCATCACGCGCGGACCACTCGCAGCGAAACCTGAGAACGGCGCGCCCCGCGGCGACGGGCCCAGCCGGGAGCGGCGGCGGCGCTGTGCTGCCCGGAGAGCGGTACGCCTGGGTGGCCTGCCTCAGCCGCATCCGGGCGGTCACGACATCGCCGACGATGGTCTGCCAGTTGAGTGGGCGTCGATGGTGGCGAGCAGCTCGATCGCGTAGGTGCCTTCTCTTCTGCCGCTCCTGACCACCTCTCGCCAGACCCGGTTCCAGACCGCCTCGGTGGGTGGGCCGGAGCCGGTTGCGTGCCGCGCGAGCTACTTCTCGTCCACAGCAGGTGGCGTCCAGGGGCCAGGCGTCGCGTGCCGGGTCCGCGCAGGGCGGAAGTTCCGTGCGGAAGGGGAGAACTGTTCCACTCGGCAGCGGCACGCCCTCCTGTCGCGGTTGCCGGGCCTTCGCGAGGTGGCACGTGCAGGGCCTCTCCGGCCCGGAGCAGGACCGACCCGCACGGGGGGAGCTTCCAAAGGGGACCCCGCCCCGGGGGTGGCGGAGGAGGCCCGGCTCCTGGGGGATCCGGGAGG
>NZ_LAVK01000236.1 GCF_001083795.1 Streptomyces sp. SBT349 | reverse complement strand
GAAGGACAGGCGCCAGCGGGTGGGGGCGGAGCCCTCCCCCGGGCGGACGGGGGCGAAGGCGCGGGCGACCTCGTCCACCGTGCAGGACCAGGGGACGAGGTCGTCGATCGTGCGCAGGGCGGGGCCGGGCGCGCCGGGGGCGCGGACCAGCGCCTCGTGCCAGACCGCTCCTCCCGGGACGGCGAGGGCCTCGAAGCGGAGGTCGGGCCAGAGGGGCACCGGCCAGCGGTGGGCCTCGCAGTCGAGGTCGCCGACCCGCCGGGGGGCCGTCGACTCCGGCGCCCCGAGCACCGAGCGGTACCGCATCAGGGCGCTCTGGCGCCGCGGTGAACGCGCCATGGCCTGCCAGCGGCGGTTGGCCTCGCGCATGCGGGCGCGCCCGACGTCGAGCGCGCGCAGGGCGTCCTCCACCAGGACCGGCTGGAAGTCGGCCATCCGGCGCAGCAGGACCAGCTGGAAGTCGAGAGGGGTCACGGCGCCATTCTCCCCTGGGCCGAATCGAGGCCCGGGCCGCGACGGGGAGGCCGTCGACGTTCCCGCCCCGCTGTCAACCGCTCCCTTTGGCCATATCTGGCGCCTACTTAGGCGCGAACACGTGCTATCCGAGTCATTCGGCTGGCGCTACGTTGACGGCGGGAGCGCTCCCACGCGCGGCTGTACCACCGGCGACGGGCCGTCGGTGCACCGGTCCGGACGTCAGTGGGCCGGTGCTGTCGGCTGTCCAACGCGGCAGACGACTCATTGTGAGGAGAACCGTGACCATGTCATCCACCGGCCGAAGAAGGCCGTCGGCCAGGAAGTTCCGTCTTCTGAGCGTTCTGGGAGCCGGGCTGTTCGCGCTCCTGATCGCGTCCATCCCCACCCCCGCGGCGGCTCACGGGGCCACCATGATGCCGGGCTCGCGCACCTACCTGTGCTATCTGGACCTGGTGAACAACAGCAGCACGCAGATGCCGTCCAACCCGGCCTGCGCGTCCGCGGTCCAGCAGGGCGGCACCGGGCCGCTGTACAACTGGTTCGCCGTTCTGGACTCCAACGGCGGTGGCAGGACCACCGGTTACATCCCGGACGGGACGCTGTGCAGCGGCGGCAACAGGGGCCCGTTCAACTTCTCCGCGTACAACGCGACGCGCGCCGACTGGCCCAAGACGCACCTCACGTCCGGCCAGAACATCGAACTGCACCACAGCAACTGGGCCCACCACCCCGGTCGGTTCGACGTCTACATCACCAAGAACGGCTGGTCCCCGACCCAGCCCGTCGGCTGGGGCAACCTGGAGCGCATCAGCACCGTGACCAACCCGCCGCAGCGGGGCGGCGCCGGCTCCAACGGCGGCTACTACTACTGGAACGTGCAGCTTCCGAGCCGCAGCGGGCAGCACGTTCTCTATGTGCACTGGTCCCGTTCCGACAGCCAGGAGAACTTCTACTCCTGCTCGGACATCGTCTTCGACGGCGGCAGCGGCCAGGTCACCTACGGCGACGGTCGGACGCTGAGCGCGGAGGAGGTCGCCGAGGCGGGCGAGGCCGCCCAGGAGCTCACCCCGGCGGTCCAGGACGACCATGCGGCGCACGCGGAGCACGCCGCGCACACGGGCTCCGCGGAAGCGGCGTCGCCCACGGGCTCGTCGACGGCGACACAGAGCGCGCTGAGGGCGACGCGTGAGGCGTTCAGCCTGTTCTCGTGACCTCGTGACCTCGTGACCTGCTGACCTCGTGCTGACCTCGGGCCACGGCACCGCGGCACGTGCGCGGCTCCGTGCCTGTCCGTGAAGAGGGCTCCGACCGTGACCCCGGTCGGAGCCCTCCCCTCGTTCGGCCTTCCTTCCCGCCGTCGCCGGGTCAGGCCCCCCTGCGCGGGTGTACTCAGCACCACCCCGCATTCGGGCCGTGAGCCCAATGCTCGGCGCCGCCGCCGCCCATAGCGTCTTCATCAAGGCGCACGGGGCGCCGAACGGAAGGAACCACCATGTTTCGTCGCAACCGCGGGGCCGAAGCCGCCAGGAGTGCGGAGGCCCTTCGTCTCGATGGCGTCACCAAGGTCTACGGGTCCGCGGAGAACGCCGTGATCGCGCTGGACGGGGTGTCGCTGAGCCTGCCCGCCGGGACGTTCACGGCGGTCATGGGCCCCTCGGGCTCCGGCAAGTCGACCCTGCTCCAGTGCGCGGCCGGGCTCGACCGGCCGGACAGCGGGATCGTCACGGTCGACGGCGAGGAGGTCACGGGGGCCGGGGAGGCGGGGCTCGCGAAGTTCCGCCGCCGCCGGATCGGCTTCATCTTCCAGCAGTACAACCTGCTCCCCACGCTCACCGTGGAGCAGAACACGACCCTCCCGCTGAAGCTGGCCGGGCGGCGCATCGACCGCGGGCGCACCCGCGAGGTGCTCACCCACGTGGGGCTCGGGGACCGCCTCGGGCACCGGCCCGACGAACTCTCCGGCGGGCAGCAACAGCGGGTCGCGATCGCGCGGGCGCTGGTCACCGAGCCGAGCGTGATCTTCGCCGACGAGCCGACCGGCGCGCTGGACACGCGGAGCGCCAGGAGCGTGCTCGGGCTCCTCCAGGAGAGCGTGCGCTTCCACGGCAGGACCGTGGTCATGGTCACCCACGACCCGGTGGCGGCCTCGTACGCCGACTCCGTGCTCTTCCTCGCCGACGGGCGGCTGGCGGGCGAGATGAACGCGCCCACCGTGGACGCGGTCGCCGAACGCCTCGCGCACCTGGGCGACGACGTGCGAGTGGGGGCCTGAGCCATGTTCCTCCTCGCCCTGCGCTCCGTCGGGCAGCGCCCCGGTCGCTTCCTCGGCACCCTGCTGGCCGCGGTCTTCGGCGCGACGATCACCATGATGTTCAACTCCATGCACGACACCGCCGGCGCCGCCGGGGTCGACGACACCAGCGCGGAGACGCTGAGCCTCGCCGGGGGCGTGGTCGGCGGCTACGGCACGCTGCTCGTCTTCTTCGCCATCGCCTCCACGCTCACGGTCAACGTCCGCCAGCGCGACGAGGAGATCCGCCTGCTGCGCAACACGGGCGCGACCCCGGCGCAGATCAAGCGGATGGTGATGCTCGAAGCGCTGGTGGTGGCCGTCGCGGCGTTCCTGCTGGCGATCATTCCCTCGATGCTGGCCGGGCGGGCGGTGCTCCGCATGTTCCAGGACACCGACCAGGTCGCCGCGGACGTGGACCACGTCTTCGGGCCCATCGCCATGGCCGCCGGCCTCTGGATCACGGTGCTGGCCTCGGTCGGCGCGGCGTTCCTCGCCGTGCGCCGTGCGACCAGGGCCGCCGCCGGGGAGCGCGCCCCGCGCAGCCGGCTGCGTACCGTCGGCGGGGTCGCGGCCCTGGTGGCGGGCGCGGGCGGCGTGAGCAGCACGTTCGCGTTCGACACGTCGGACCCGGCGCTGATGGCGCCGCCGATCTACGGCGCGATCCTGATGTCGATGGGCTTCGCTGCCTTCTCGCCCGCGATGCTGCGGGCGCTGCTCGGCCTGCTCGGCCGCCCCATCGCGGGGGTCACCGGGGCGAGCGGGTACCTGGCCGTGCACAACCTGCGCCAGCGGTCGGGGCAGTTGGCCGGGGTGCTGATGCCGCTGATCTGCTTCATCGGCATGGCGGTGGCGGTGCTCTACGCCCAGGCGGTCCAGAACGACGCGCTCGACGCGTCGGGCCTGACCAGGTCGGTGGAGGACAAGAACCTGGAGACGCTGAACCTCGTGGTCGTCGGCATCATCGTGGTCTTCTCCTGCATCATGCTGATCAACAGCCTGTACGCGGCGACCTCGTACCGCAGCGGCGAGTTCGGCCGCCAGCGCCTGGCCGGGGCAACGCCCGCCCAGGTGCTGCGGATGGTCGGCGTGGAGGGCGTGGCGCTGACGGTGACCGGGGTGTTCTTCGGAACGGTCGCGGGTCTCGCGGGGGTCATCCCCTTCACCATGGTCAGGTCCGACGGCGTCCTGCCCGAGCAGGGCCCCTGGATCTGGCTGGGCATCGTGGCGGTCGCCGCGGCGTCCACGGTCGTCACCAGCCTCCTCACGGCCCGGCGCACGCTGCGCGTCCCGGCGGTCGAGTCGGTGGCGGTGGCCGCCTGAACCGGCCCGGCACCGGCACCGGCCCCCGGGCCGCCGCCCGTTCGCCGCCGGGTCACGGGTGGTGTTCGCCAACAGCCGTGTGACAGGGGAGGCTTGGGCGCGTGACTTCTCCTCCTGAGCCGAACGGCCCGGCGGGCCACATGATCGTGAGCGGCGACGACGCGCTGGCCACCCGGCTGGCGGGCGAGCTGCACGACGTCTACCGCGAACGCGTCACGCTCGTCGTGCCCTCCGGCGGGGGAACGGGCGGCGGCCGGGCGGGACGGCGGCGGGGCGCCGCGCTGCTCGGCCGGATCTCCGCCGCGATGGGCCGCCCCGACGCCGAACCCCCCGCCGGGATAACGGAGCTGGCGGCCGAGGACTCGAACGAGGAGACGCTGCGCCAGGCCGGCGCCGAGCGGGCGACGGCCCTGGCGCTCGTCCATGACGACGACGAGACCAACATCCGCGCCGCCCTGGCCGCCCGCCGGCTCAACCCCGGGCTGCGCCTGGTGATCCGCTCCTACAACCGCAAGCTCGGCCAGCACCTCACCGAGGTCCTCGACCAGGCCGCCGCGGTCGGCCTCGGCGCCCGCGCGCCCGCCGCCTCCACCACCGTTCTCTCGGACGCCGACACCGCGGCCCCGGCGCTGGCCGCCACCGCCGTCGCCGACACCCGCAAGGTCGTGCAGGCCGACGGGCTGCTGCTCCAGGCCGTCGAGCGCACCCCGCCCCGGGACGGCGAGATCGCCGACCCGGGCCTGTGCACGCTGGCGTTGCTCTCCTCCACCGCGAGCGACCCGGCGGGCGAGGAGGGCTCCGACCGCAGCGGTACCCAGGGCCCCAGGCTCCTTCCGGACGACGCCGCCGTGGCCGCCGCGACCGGCCGCGGCACCGTGGTGCTCCAGACCGTGACCCACACCGGTCCCCCGCTCTCGCCGCGCCGCCTCTCCCGGCGCGGCGCCCCGCTCTCCGAGGTCTTCTCGCGCCGCCTGCGCCGGGCGGCGGGGGTCGGGGCCGCCGCCGTGCTGGCCCTGGCCGCCACCGCCGTGCTGACCACGGGCGACGACCCGGTGCACGCCGTCTACCTGGTGCTGCTCGACCTGTTCTCCGTCAACGACCCGGCCGTCGGCGAGCCCACCACCCGGCAGATCCTCCAACTGGTCGCGGGGCTCGTCGGGCTGGCCCTGCTGCCCGTCCTGGTGGCGGGCGCGCTGGAGGCGCTCGGGGCGTTCCGCGGGGCCTCGGCGCCGCGCCGCCCGCCGCGCGGGCTCTCGGGGCACGTGGTGCTGCTGGGCCTCGGCAAGATCGGCAGCCGCGTCCTGGTCAGGCTGCGCGAACTCGGCATCCCCATCGTCTGCGTGGAGGAGGACCCCGAGGCGCGCGGCATCCCCCTGGCGCGCAGCCTGGGGGTGCCGGTGGTGCTGGGCGATGTCACGCAGGAGGGCGTGCTGGAGTCCGCCAAGGTGCACCGGGCGCACGCCCTGCTCGCGCTGACGAGCGTGGACACCACCAACCTGGAGGCCGCGCTCTACGCGAGGAGCGTCGAGCCCGGCCTCCGGGTGGCGCTGCGGATCTACGACGACGACTTCGCCACCGCCGTCTACCGCTCCCTGCGGGCCGCCCACCCCGGCGCGGTCACGCGCAGCAGGAGCGTCACCACCCTCGCCGCGCCCGCGTTCGCCAGCGCCATGATGGGGCGGCAGATCCTCGGCGCGATCCCGGTGGAGCGCAAGGTGCTGCTGTTCGTGGTCGTCGATGTGGCGGACGTGGCCCCGCGGTTCGCCGGGCGCACGGTGGCCGAGTCCTCGCGGCCCGGGGCGTGGCGGGTGCTCGCGCTCGACACCACGGCGCCCGCCGACCGCCGCCCGGCCGTGGCCGCGGCCCGCGCGGAGGCGGACCGTTCGCGCCCGGCCGACCTGCTGTGGAACGTGCACCCGGGCTATGTGCTGCGCGGGGAGGACCGGGTGGTGCTGGCCACCACGCGGCGCGGCCTGGCCGAACTCCTCGGCCGCCGCCCGGACTCGGGCGCCTGACCCCGGCGCCGGGCTCAGCCCTCCGGCCGCGGGGCGCCCGCGCCCCCCAGCTCGGCCGCGATCGCACGCAGCGCCGCGGTCGCCCGGCGGTGCAGGCCGGGGCCGAACGTGACGCGGGTGGCGCCCTGGTGGCCCAGCTCGTGCGGGGCCGGGCCGTCGGGCAGCGCCAGCGCGTTCACCGGGAGGCCGATCCCGTCGGCCAGCGCCCGCAGCGCGCCGGGCGGGCACAGGATCGGGTAGACGCAGTCCGCGCCCGCCTCGGCGTAGCGCCTGCCCCGTTCCACCGCCGGCCCGGTCTCCTTGTCGCCGTGCGCGAACGTGTCGATGCGGGCGTTGACGAACAGCTCCTCGCCGGCCGCCGCCCGCACCGCCGCGAGGAAGTCGGCCTGCTCGCCCGCGTCGCGCAGCGTCGTGCCGGGGTGCGCGGTGTCCTCCAGGTTGCACCCGACGACGCCCGCGTCGAGCAGCCGCTCGACGAGCTCGCACGGCGGCAGACCGTAGCCGTGCTCGACGTCGGCCGACACGGGGATGTCCACGGCCCCGGCGATGCGGCGGATCGCGGCGAACATCTCGCCCGGCGGGATGAGCCCGCCATCCTCATACCCGAGGGACTCGGTGACGGCGCGGCTCGGCGTGGCGAGGGCGGGGAAGCCCGCGTCGGCGAAGACGCGGGCGCTGGTGGCGTCCCAGGGGCCCGGCAGGACCAACGGGTCGCCCGCGGGCCGGTCGTGGTGCAGGGCGCGGAACGTGGCGACGGACATCAGTCGCCCCCTCCGGACCGACCCGGCCTGTAGTGGCCGCCCTCGACGCGGGCCGCGACATTGAGGCGGTTCCACGCGTTGATCGCGGCGATGGTGGCGATGAGCTGGGCCAGTTCCCGCTCGTCGAAGTGCGCGGCGGCCCGCTCGTAGACCGCGTCCGGCACGAAGCCGTCGGTCAGGACGGTGACGGCCTCGGTGAGCGCGAGGGCGGCGCGCTCCTTCTCGGTGAAGAGGTCGGGCGCGTCGTCGAACGCCGCGACCAGGGCGAGGCGTTCCTCCCTCTCGCCGGCCGCGCGGGCGTCCTTGGAGTGCATGTCGACGCAGTAGGCGCAGCGGTTGATCTGTGAGGCCCGGAGCTGGACCAGCTCCTTGAGCGACGGCTCGACGCCGCGGCCGGCGACGGCGGAGAGCCGGCTCAGGGCCTCCTGGACCTCGGGAATGGCCTTCCAGATGGTGAAACGCGATGTCATGCCTCCACGGTAGATCCGCCCCGGACCAGCTGTATGGTCCACTTCCATGGCGGATAACTGGGCCACTTTCCGGCGTTCGCTCGACCTTCACGTGCCGGTGGACCTGCGGCGGGGCGGGCGGGGGACCGGCGCCGCGCTGGTGCGGGCCCTGCGGGAAGCGGTGCGCGGCGGGAGGCTCGCGCCCGGCACCCGGCTGCCGTCCTCCCGCGCGCTCGCCGCGGACCTGGGGGTGGCGCGGAACACGGTGGGCGACGCCTACGCCGAACTGGTCGCCGAGGGCTGGCTCACCGCGCGGCAGGGCTCGGGCACCCGGGTCGCGGAACGGGTCGCACCCCGGCGCGAACGTCCCCACGCCCCAGGACGGTTCGCCCCGTCGCTGGGGTCTTTCATTCAGCAGCTTCGAAATCTGCGCGCATCTTTCAGGCGGGCAGCCCAGATCACCGTGCCGGAGCGCATGGCGAACGTTTCCCCGCTCTCGAAGAACAACTTCTTTCCGCCCCGGGCGATTTCCCGGATGTCCTGCACGACGAACGGTTGCCCACCAACCATGAGCTGATCCCCGCGCCGCACGGTCGTGGTATCGATTTCGATCGACACCCACACACGATCACACTGCACGCTGACTCCTTTCTCGGGCACACGTAAGCCCCCCTCGCAGTCGTCGGCCAGAGGGGGGCTACGTGCCCGGAGCATGATTCCGACCAAAGGCGTGCTCCGAGCAACCCGGGCATCCGACCCGGGGCTCCATGCCCGCCCTGAACGGTTCCCTTCGGGATGCGACGCTCAGGGCGGACGATTGGCCCCATCCGAGCGGGGGGAGCCCGGGGAGGGAATTTCGCTCGGATGGGGAGTCTTGGCCTAGCGGTCTACGGCTCTGTGGAATTCAGCGCGTCGGTCAACTGCTTCGCCGTTTCCAGGTTCACGCGCCCCAGTTCGACCAAGGGGCCAATGCCGACGCGAAGCGAGTGTCCGTCCACGCTGAGGGACGGCAGCACCACGCCGTGTCTGCGAAGCGCGGTGTCCAGTTCCTTCATCGCCTTGTCAGCGCGACGGGGCGCGGGGGTGTCGGTGACGTTCAGCGGTGGCATGGGGGTTGCCTCCTTGCTCCGGGGTTCGGCATGTACGAGCTTTCTCAGCAGACCCGGGTCTGCACACAGCTAACGGGGCACCCCGCGCGGTCGTTCGGGGTACCCCGATGGTGAAGGGGTCCTATCCTGGGAGCCATGGACGACCGTTCTGCCAGGCGAACCGGCTACTCGCTGACGATCCCCGACGCGCTGTTGGACAGCGAGGCCATGCGCCAGGCGTGTGCCGCGCGCAACTACCGTGAAGTCTTCCGGCTGGTGAACCGGCGAACGGGCGCAAGCTATGCGGACATGGCGGCTGCTGTCGGAAAGATGACCAGTTCCCGAGTAGGAGACATCATCCGGGGCGTCCGGGGCGTGCGCGGTCAAGGGGTCATTGAGCGCATCTGCGATGGATTTGGGATTCCCGGCGAAATGCTCGGAGTCCCGGAGCGCTCCTGGGAAAGGGGTGCCCCAATTGAAGGAAGCGGTACGAAGCTTGCCCCTTACGCTGGCGAGGACCAAGAGCCGATCTTGGTCGCACTGTGGATTGAGGGCAGGAGACAGGTCGTGTCCATCAGTCGAAGGGGTCTGCTTGCCGGGGCTACCAGCGCCGCAATGGGAAGCGCCGCCCCGGCGCCCCGGATGCCAAAGCTTGCCGGAAAGCGGATCGACGCTGCCGTAGATCACCTGAGGGATATGTGGCATGTGCTAGTGAAGGCGGACAACCTCTTCGGGCCACGCCATGCCCTCGCTTCCGTGCAACAGCAACTAGCCATCGTGGAACGCCTACTGGAAACTTCCCGGGGGGACCAGCGGACTGAGGTTCTCAGGTTGGCAGCGCAATACGCCGAATCCGCGTCGTGGTTGCATGAGGACTCCGCCGACATGCCTAACGCCGCACGGTGCGCCAGCCAGTCCATGGAATGGGCAGTAGAAGCGGGCGACCAAGCCATGGTCACATGGGCGCTCTTCCGAAGAAGCCAACAAGCCACGACCCTGGGGAACGCCGCGCAGACCATCGGACTTGCCCAGGCCGCCCAGCGGAATGAAGCAGTTCTCACGGCGCCGATGCGCGCTGCTGCGATGCAACAGGAAGCGCACGGATATGCGCTGGATGGCGAGGAAACCGCGTGCCATAGGCGCTTGGACGAGGCCCATGAATTCGCGGCTTCCCCGGACGCGACGGGTGACGCACGCTCCGGACACGGAGACTTCTGCACCGCGAGCTACATCGAGATTCGGCGCGGGAATTGTTGGCTCAGCTTGGGGCGACCAGACCGAGCGGTTCCAGTATTCCAGCGGGCACTAGCTGCCCTGCCGGACGTCTACCAGCGCGACCGGGGGTTCTCGCAAGCCAGGCTGGCCATGGCTCACATCGGGAATCGGGAGTACGAAGAGGCCGCGAGCCAGGCAGCGTCAGCGCTTGAAATGGCGCGCAGCTCAGGCTCCACCCGCACACTTCACGAGGCGGTGTCCGCCGTGAATGCCCTCGGGGCTGCGCATAGCTCCCCTGCTGTCTCCGAGTTGTTCGACGCGATTGCGGAGTGCTGAGGTGGCGAGCACGGGTGAGTTGTCGGCCATGCGACGCGCTATTGCTATTTCGGCGCAGGGCCTGGGGTCAACAAGCCCTAACCCGCCGGTCGGCTGTGTGATTCTGGACAGCGACGGGCGAATGGTCAGCGAGGGATACCACGTCCGTAAAGGCGAGGCGCACGCCGAATTCAACGCACTGACGGCCGCTGGGAAGCTTGCAGACGGCGGGACAGCGCTCGTTACCCTCGAACCCTGCAACCACCACGGGCGAACTCCGCCTTGCCGTGAGGCGCTGATCAACGCCAAGGTGGCGCGTGTCGTCATTGCCGTGATGGATCCGACCTCACGCGGGGAAGGTGGCGCCGCACTGCTCCGTAAAGCGGGTGTCCAGGTGGAACAAGATGTGCTCAGAGATGAGGCGTTGCTTGTTCTCGGGCCCTGGCTCGATTCGGTGCGAAGCGACCGGCCATTCGTCACGTGGATATTCGAGGCAGGACCCCCGCATGGTCGCTGTGCCGTAATTCGCCATGAGAATCTCCGCGAATCCCACGACCTAGTTGTTCGGCCGGACGGCGAAATCACGGAGGGTAGACCCGGGAATCACGGGCGCGGGGTATTCCACGTTCCCAGCAGCTTGGGCGGCACGGCTGTTGAGACCCTGGGCGTGCTCCGTGAATCGGGGGCACGGTCCATCTTGCTTGAGGGCCTGTCGAGTTGCGCTGACGTGCTATCCGCTGCGGGCGCCGTTGACCAAGTAGTTGTCTATCTGCCGGACACGCCGCACTCATGGGCGCCGCCCGGCCAGGTGACGGCAATCCCGGACGGCTACAGGCTGACGGCCGCCACCCGGGATGGGGACCACGTTCGGTTGGTCGGCCGTAGGTGACCCCAACAAGAAAGCTCCGCATCCAGTGAGGATGCGGGGCCTTGTCACGCGGCGAGTGCGGCGCGAAGGCGCTGGGCCCGTACCTGGCCGGTCTTGAAGTGCGTCTGCAACCGGTGCACTCGGCTGTATCTCCGGCGGCTGCGGTCGCTGTGTGCCTCTCCGAGGCGCTCTCCGGCCGCTGGGGCCCAGCCGCCTGGGCACGCACGCGTTCGCGCCGCCGCCCGAGCCCAGGTCCGCGCTGATCGTCGACTACGGCACGCCGCCCGACCACCTCTTCCCGGGCGCGGTTGCGGCGCTGTGCCGCGCGCTGGCGCCCGCCTGAGACGGGGCGCGCACGCCCGGGCGCCCGGCGGTGTACTCACCGGACACTCAGGCGCGTCTGAGTACGCCGGCGGATGCCGGGCGCCGGGCCGGGGCGGGACGCTGCGGAGCATGGACACCAGCCCGCCGCTCACCTACTGCCCGGACTGCCGCAGGCCGCTCGCCGCGACCACGCCGCCGCGGTCCAGGTGCCCGTACTGCGCGCTGCCGTTCAACGGTCCCGTGCCGGAGCAACTGCGCGGCATCGACGCCCAGGTGCATGAACTCGACGTGCGCAGGCAGGCGTTGCTCGCCGAGCGCTGGAGGCTGCTGACCTGGCTGCGCACGAGTGCCCACCCCCCGGCGCACGGCGCCCCGGTGCCTCGGGCCGACCGCGCCATGGGCGCCCCGGGCCCGGCCGAGACCACACCGGGCGCCGCGCGCAACGTCCTGCTCGCGCTCGGCGGCGGCCTGCTGACCGTCGCGGCGCTGGCGTTCACCCTGCTGAGCTGGGGCGGCATGTCCTTCGGCGGCCGGGCGGCCGTGCTCGCCGCGCTGACGCTGACCGCCGTGGCCCTGCCGGTCCCGCTGCTGCGCCGGGGCCTGCGCGCCACCGGCGAGGCGCTCGCCGGGCTCGGCCTGGTCCTGCTGGTGCTGGACGCCTACGCGCTGCACCGGACGGCCCTGCCGGACACCGACGGCGGGGGCCACGCGGCGCTGAGCGCCGCCGCCATCGCGGGTCTGTGGGCGGCCTATGGACGGCTGCTGCCGCGTCCCGGCCTGCGGCTGGTGGGGCCCGCGGCCGTGGCCGTGGCACAACTCGCCCTGCCGCTGGGCGCGTTGTCCCTCGACCTCGGCGCCCGCGGCCTCGTCTGGGCGCTGCTGCTCACGGCCGCGGCCGATGCCGCGCTGGCGGTGTCGCGGCCCGGCTGGACGCCGACGCGGAGGACTTCGGGCATCGCCGCGCTGCTGACCGGCGGCCCCGCGATGGCGCTGAGCGACGAACTGGCCTGGGACGGGCCGGTGGCGCTGTGCGCGGCGGCGGCGGTGCTGCTGGGCGCGGCCTGGCGCCGTCCGGAACTCCGCGTTCCGCTCGCCACCACGGGCGGCCTGGCGCTCATCGCCGCGGGCGGCTGGCGGGGGTGGGGC
>NZ_LAVK01000235.1 GCF_001083795.1 Streptomyces sp. SBT349 | reverse complement strand
GGAGAGGTGGGGGGTCGAGTTCAGCAGGCCGAACACGGCGTGGACCGTGACGCGGGCCTGGTCCTCGGGCAGGTGGGGGAACGCCTCCCGCGCCACCTCCACCCACAGCTCCACGTACTGCCGCTGCAACTGCCGCACCCGCTTGCGGTCCGCGTCGGGCAGCCGGTCGAGCTCGCGGTCGTGCAACGTGATCAGCGCCCGGTCGTCCAGCGCGAAGTCGATGTGCCCGGCGATCAGCGCGTCCAGCGCCTCGGCCGGGGGCAGCCCCGCCGCGCGCGCCTCGGTGACCCGCCGGCGCCCCCCGTCCCGCAGCCTGCTGCTGATGCCCACCAGCAGCTCGGTCAGCATCGCGTCCTTCCCTGCGAAGTGCCGGTACAGGGCGGGCCCGCTGATGCCCACGGCCGCCCCTATCTCGTCCACGCCCACGCCGTGGAATCCGCGCTCGGCGAAGAGCCGGGACGCCTCGCGCAGGATCTGGTCTCGGCGGGTCGGGGAGGTGGCGTGCGTGGTCATGAGACCCCATTGTAGACACGGCGGTTAGCGAACGTTAACCTGCCCTCATGGGCCAGGCAGCACCGACGTTGACCAGCACCGCCGATCCGGCGTCCGCCGCGTACCGCGCCAATGAGGCGGCCCACCGCGAGCTGGCCGCCACCCTCCGGGAGAAGCTGGCCGCCGCGCGGCTCGGCGGCGGCGAGCGGTCGCGCGCCCGGCACACCGCCCGCGGCAAGCTGCTGCCGCGCGACCGCGTGGACACGCTGCTCGACCCCGGCTCGCCCTTCCTCGAACTCGCGCCGCTGGCCGCCGACGGCCTCTACGGCGGCGGGGCCCCGGCCGCCGGGGTCATCGCGGGGATCGGGCGGGTCAGCGGCCGGGAGACGCTCGTCGTGGCGAACGACGCGACGGTCAAGGGCGGCACCTACTACCCGATGACCGTGAAGAAGCACCTGCGCGCCCAGGAGGTGGCGCTGGAGAACCGCCTGCCGTGCGTCTACCTGGTGGACTCGGGCGGCGCGTTCCTGCCGATGCAGGACGAGGTGTTCCCCGACCGCGACCACTTCGGCCGGATCTTCTACAACCAGGCCCGCCTCTCCGCCGCCCGCATCCCGCAGATCGCCGCGGTCCTCGGTTCCTGCACGGCCGGGGGCGCCTACGTTCCCGCGATGAGCGACGAGGCGGTCATCGTGCGCGGCCAGGGCACGATCTTCCTGGGCGGCCCGCCGCTGGTGAAGGCCGCCACCGGCGAGGTGGTCACCGCGGAGGAGCTGGGCGGCGGGGAGGTCCACGCGCGGGTCTCCGGCGTCACCGACCACCTGGCCGAGGACGACACCCACGCGCTGGGTATCGTCCGTTCCATCGTGGCGACGCTGCCCGAGCGCGGCCCGCTGCCCTGGGCCGTCACGGCGGCCGAGGAGCCCGCCGTCGACCCGGCCGGGCTCTACGGCGCGGTGCCGGTGGACTCGCGCACCGCCTACGACGTGCGTGAGGTGATCGCCCGGCTGGTGGACGGCTCGCGGTTCCAGGAGTTCAAGGCCGAGTTCGGCGCCACCCTGGTCACCGGCTTCGCCCGCATCCACGGTCACCCGGTCGGCGTCCTCGCCAACAACGGGATCCTCTTCTCCGAGTCCGCCCAGAAGGGCGCGCACTTCGTGGAGCTGTGCGACCAGCGGGGCATCCCGCTGCTCTTCCTCCAGAACATCTCGGGCTTCATGGTCGGCCGCGCCTACGAGGCGGGCGGCATCGCCAAGCACGGCGCCAAGATGGTGACGGCCGTGGCCTGCGCCCGCGTCCCCAAGCTGACCGTCGTCATCGGCGGCTCCTACGGCGCGGGGAACTACTCGATGTGCGGCCGGGCCTACTCGCCCCGCTTCCTGTGGATGTGGCCCAACGCCAAGATCTCCGTGATGGGCGGCGAGCAGGCCGCCGCCGTGCTGGCCACCGTCAAGCGCGACCAGATGGCGGCGGGCGGCGAGGAGTGGGAGGCGGCGGAGGAGGAGGCGTTCAAGGCGCCGATCCGCGAGCGGTACGCGGCCCAGGGCGACGCGTACTACGCCACCGCCCGGCTGTGGGACGACGGCGTGATCGACCCGCTCCAGACCCGCACCGTGCTCGGCCTCGCCCTGACCGCCTGCGCCAACGCGCCGCTGCCCGAGACCGCCTACGGCGTCTTCCGGATGTGAGGGGGTTCGACCTTCCGTGTTCGAAACCGTGCTCGTCGCCAACCGGGGAGAGATCGCCGTCCGCGTGATCCGCACCCTGCGCCGCCTCGGCATCGCCTCGGTCGCCGTCTACAGCGACGCCGACGCCGGGGCGCGCCACGTGGCCGAGGCCGACCGGGCGGTGCGCATCGGCCCCGCCCCGGCCGCGCGGAGCTATCTGTCGGCCGAACGGTTGCTCGAAGCGGCCGAACGCGCCGGCGCGCAGGCCGTGCACCCCGGCTACGGATTCCTCGCCGAGAACGCCGCGTTCGCCCGCGCCGTCACCGGCGCGGGCCTGGCGTTCATCGGCCCGCCCGCCGCGGCGATCGAGGCGATGGGCGACAAGATCCGCGCCAAGGAGACGGTGAGCGCCGTCGGCGTTCCCGTGGTGCCGGGCGCGCACGGCGAGGACCTGGCCGAGGCGGCCCTGGCACTCGGCCTGCCGGTGCTGCTCAAGCCCTCGGCGGGGGGCGGCGGCAAGGGCATGCGGCTGGTGCGGGACGCGGCGCGCCTGGAGGAGGAGATCGCCGCCGCGCGGCGCGGCGCGCTGGCCGCGTTCGGCGACGGCACCCTGCTGGCCGAGCGCTGGGTCGAACGTCCCCGGCACATCGAGATCCAGGTGCTGGCGGACGCGCACGGGGCCGTGGTCCACCTCGGCGAGCGCGAGTGCTCCCTCCAGCGCCGCCACCAGAAGATCGTCGAGGAGGCGCCCAGCCCGCTGCTCGACGAGGCCACCCGCGCGGCCATGGGCGCGGCGGCGGTGCGCGCGGCCGAGGCGTGCGGGTACCGCGGGGCGGGCACGGTCGAGTTCATCGTGCCGGGGGACGACCCGGGCAGCCACTACTTCATGGAGATGAACACCCGGCTCCAGGTGGAGCACCCGGTCACCGAGCTGGTCACGGGGCTCGACCTGGTCGAGTGGCAGGTGCGGGTGGCGGCGGGCGAGCCGCTGCCGTTCTCCCAGGCCGACATCGCCGTCACCGGGCACGCCGTGGAGGCCCGCGTCTGCGCGGAGACGGCCAGGCCCGCGGCCGAGGGCACGGGCGTGGACTTCCTGCCGTCGGCCGGCACGGTCGTGCTGCTGCGCGAGCCGGAGGGGGACGGCGTCCGCGTGGACTCCGGGCTCGCCGAGGGCACCGGCGTCACCACCGACTACGACCCGATGCTGGCCAAGGTGATCGCCCACGGCCCCGACCGCCCCACCGCGCTGCGCCGCCTGCGCGCCGCCCTGGCCCGCACCACCGTCCTCGGCGTGGACACCAACACCGCCTTCCTGCGGCGCCTGCTGGCCCATCCCGCGGTGGAGTCCGGCGACCTGGACACCGGCCTCGTGGACGGCGCGGCGGCCGGGCTCCTGCCCCCGGGGGTCCCGGACGAGGTGTACGCGGCGGTCGCGTTGTTGCGCCAGGCGGCGCTCGAACCATCGCGCGCGCCGGGGGAGTGGACGGACCCGTTCTCCGTTCCCTCGGGCTGGCGCCTGGGCGGCGAGCCGGCCTGGACCGTTCACCGGCTGCGCGTGCCGGGCCAGGACCCCGTCACCGTCCGGGTGCGGCCCGGGGAGGTGCGCCTGGGCGAGGACGGCGAGCCGGTGCCCGCCCGGCTGCTGCCCGCGGGCGGCGGAGGCGCGATCCTCGCCGAGTACGCCGGGGGCGCCCACCGCTTCGCCCACGCCGCCGTCGAGGGCGGCCACTGGCTCGGCCGCGACGGCGACGCCTGGCACGTCCACGGCCACGACCCCGTGGCCGCGGCGGGCCCCGGCTCCGCGGCCGGGGCCGAGACGCTCACCGCGCCCATGCCCGGCACCGTCACCGTCGTCAAAGCCGCCGTGGGGGACGTGGTGAGCGCCGGGCAGAGCCTGCTGGTCGTGGAGGCGATGAAGATGGAGCACGTCATCGCCGCCCCGCACGACGGCACGGTCACCGAGCTCGGCGTGAGCGTCGGCTCCACCGTCGCCATGGACCAGGTCCTCGCCCAGGTCACCCCGAAGGAGCCGTGATGACCCCCACCCCGGCCGAAGGGCTCCCCGCCCGGGTCCGCATCCACGAGGTCGGCCCGCGCGACGGGCTCCAGAACGAGAAGGCGCTCGTCCCCGTAGCGGTCAAAGCGGAGTTCGTCCACCGCCTGGCCGCCGCCGGGCTCACCATGATCGAGGCCACCAGCTTCGTCCACCCCCGCTGGGTCCCGCAGCTCGCCGACGCCGAGGAGCTCTACCCCCTGCTGCGCGACCTCGGCGGCGTGCGGCTGCCCGTCCTGGTCCCCAACGAGCGCGGCCTCGACCGCGCGCTGGCCCTCGGCGCCCGCGAGGTGGCCGTCTTCGCCAGCGTCACCGAGTCGTTCGCGCAGGCCAACCTCAACCGCACGGTCGACGAGTCGCTGGCCATGTTCACCCCGGTCGTGGCGCGCGCCCTGGACGCGGGGGTGCCCGTGCGCGGGTACCTGTCGATGTGCTTCGGCGACCCCTGGGAGGGGGCCGTCCCCGTCGCGCGGGTGGTCGACGTCGCCCGCCGCCTGGCCGACCTCGGCTGCGCCGAGCTCAGCCTCGGCGACACCATCGGGGTCGCCACCCCGGGCCAGGTCGCCGAGGTGCTGACCGCCCTCACCGGCGCGGGCCTGCCGGTCGGCTCCCTCGCCGTCCACTTCCACGACACCTACGGCCAGGCCCTTTCCAACACCCTGACCGCGCTCCGCCACGGCGTCACCACCGTCGACGCCTCGGCGGGCGGTCTGGGCGGCTGCCCGTTCGCCCGAAGCGCCACGGGCAACCTCGCCACGGAGGACCTGCTCTGGATGCTCGACGGCCTGGGCATCGAGACCGGCGTCGACCTGCGCCGGCTCGCCGAGACCAGCGTGTGGCTCGCCGGACACCTCGGCCGCCCCAGCCCGTCCCGGACCGTATCAGCCCTCTCCCACAAGGAGCCCTGACGATGTCCCTGGACCACCGCCTCACCCCCGAGCACGAGGAACTGCGCCGCACCGTCCAGGAGTTCGCCCAGGATGTGGTGGCGCCGAAGATCGGCGCGTTCTACGAACGCCACGAGTTCCCGTACGAGATCGTCCGCGAGATGGGCCGCATGGGCCTGTTCGGGCTGCCGTTCCCCGAGGAGTACGGCGGCATGGGCGGGGACTACCTCGCGCTCTGCGTGGCCCTCGAGGAACTGGCCCGCGTCGACTCCTCGGTGGCCATCACCCTGGAGGCGGGGGTCTCGCTCGGCGCGATGCCGATCTTCCGGTTCGGCACCGAGGAGCAGAAGCGCCGCTGGCTGCCGCGCCTGTGCACCGGCGAGGCGCTGGGCGCGTTCGGCCTCACCGAGCCAGACTGCGGCACGGACGCGGGCGGCACCCGCACCACCGCGGTCAGGGACGGCGACGCGTGGGTCGTCAACGGCACCAAGAGCTTCATCACCAACTCCGGCACCGACATCACCGCGCTGATCACGGTGACGGCCGTCACCGGGCGCGAGGAGGACGGCTCCCCGCGGATCTCCACGCTGATCGTTCCCGCCCGCTCCCCGGGCCTGACCGTGGCGCCGCAGTACTCCAAGGTCGGCTGGAACGCGTCCGACACCCGCGAGCTCTCCTTCGCCGACGTCCGCGTCCCCGCTGAGAACCTGCTGGGCGAGGAGGGCCGCGGATACGCGCAGTTCCTGCGGATCCTCGACGAGGGCCGCATCGCCATCGCCGCCCTGGCCACCGGCCTCGCGCAGGGCTGCGTGGACGAGTCCACCGCCTACGCCCGCACCCGCACGGCCTTCGGCCGCCCCATCGGCGCCAACCAGGCCATCCAGTTCAAGCTGGCCGACATGGAGGCCCGCGCCCACACCGCCCGCACCGCCTGGCGGGACGCGGCCTCCCGCCTCATGGCCGGGGAGCCGTTCAAGAAGGCCGCGGCCATCGCCAAGCTGCACTCCTCGGACGTGGCCGTGGTCAACGCCCGCGAGGCCACCCAGATCCACGGCGGCAACGGCTTCATGAACGAGTACCCGGTGGCCCGCATGTGGCGCGACGCCAAGATCCTGGAGATCGGCGAGGGCACCAGCGAGGTGCAACGGATGCTGATCGCCCGGGAGCTGGGCGTCGGATAGCACCTGGGGGCGCCCGGGTGGCATCCGGCCGCGCCGGAGGTCGCGCCCCGTTTGGCGGGGTGATGCGACACGCCCGTGCCCGATATCGGGCACGATTGTTGCGAAAAGGGTCGGGGCTCCTCAGTATCAGAGGGTGCTCGAACGCCGTACGCTCCACGACGACCTCGTGGACCACCTGGTGCGCAGCACCCCGCTGGCGCGGGGTGAGGCGGCCCGGGTGGTCCTGGACGTGCTGGCGTACTTCGACGAGACCGCCGAGGAGTTCGTCCGCAGGCGGCACCGGGAGCTGCGCTCCCAGGGGCTGACCAACGCGGCGATCTTCCAGCGGATCGCGGACGAGCTGCCGCACCGCGCGGTGGCGCCGCCCGAACTGTCGCTGCGGCAGCTGCGGCGGATCATCTACGGCTGACGTCGGCGCGGCGGACGGCTGACCCGGCAAGCGTACGACCAGGTGGAGGAACATCTATGTGTGGAATCGTCGGATATATCGGCAAACGGGATGTGGCGCCCCTCCTGCTGGAGGGCCTTCAGCGCCTGGAGTACCGGGGGTACGACTCCGCGGGCATCGCCATTCACAGCAGCGGCAAGGGCGGCGGGCTCAAGACGGTGAAGAACGCGGGCCGCGTCCGCGATCTCGAAGGCAAGGTACCCGCCCGTTTCGCCGGCACCGGCGGCATCGCCCACACGCGCTGGGCCACCCATGGCGCGCCGAACGACACCAACGCCCACCCCCACCTGGACGCGCTCGGCAAGGTCGCCGTCGTGCACAACGGCATCATCGACAACTCCGCCGACCTGCGCGCCAGGCTGTCCGCGGACGGCGTCGAGCTGGCCTCCGACACCGACACCGAGGTGCTCGCCCACCTCGTCGCCCGCGCCCGGCCCGAGAAGCTGGAGGACAAGGTCCGCGAGGCCCTGCGGTACATCGAGGGCACCTACGGCATCGCCGTCCTGCACGCCGACTTCCCCGACCGCATCGTGGTCGCCCGCAACGGCTCGCCCGTGGTCCTCGGCATCGGCGAGAAGGAGATGTTCGTCGCCTCCGACGTGGCCGCGCTGATCAGCCACACCCGCCAGGTGATCACCCTGGACGACGGCGAGATGGCCACCCTCAAGGCGGACGACTACCGCACCTACACCACCGACGGCAGCCGCACCGCGGCCTCCCCCACCACCGTGGACTGGGAGGCCGAGAGCTACGACATGGGCGGCCACGACACCTACATGCACAAGGAGATCGCCGAGCAGGCGGACGCGGTCGACCGGGTGCTGCGCGGCAGGATCGACGACCGCTTCGCCACCGTCAGGCTCGGCGGGCTCAACCTGGACGCCAGGGCCGCCCGCGGCGTGCGCCGGGTGAAGATCCTCGGCTGCGGCTCGGCGTACCACGCGGGCCTGATCGGCGCCCAGATGATCGAGGAGCTGGCCCGCATCCCGGCCGACGCGGAGCCGGCCAGCGAGTTCCG
Source organism: Streptomyces sp. SBT349 (assembly GCF_001083795.1). Lineage (GTDB taxonomy): Bacteria > Actinomycetota > Actinomycetes > Streptomycetales > Streptomycetaceae > Streptomyces. Next base: position 4,562 of record NZ_LAVK01000235.1, on the reverse strand, counting down.
CTACCGCAACGCCGTGGTGGACCCCGACACCCTGTACATCGCCACCAGCCAGTCCGGCGAGACCTACGACACCCTGGCCGCCGTCCAGGAGCTCAAGCGCAAGGGCGCCATGGTGCTGGGCGTGGTGAACGTCGTCGGCTCGGCCATCGCGCGGGAGACCGACGGCGGGGTGTACGTGCACGCCGGGCCCGAGGTGTGCGTGGTGTCCACCAAGTGCTTCACCAACACCGCCGTCGCCTTCGCCCTGCTCGCCCTCCACCTCGGCCGCATCCGGGACCTGTCCGTCGCGGACGGCAAGCGGATCATCGAGGGGCTGCGCAGGCTGCCCGAGCAGATCGGCGAGATCCTGCGGGAGGAGGACCGCATCGCGAAGGTGGCGAAGGAGTTCGCGGAGGCCAAGAGCCTCATGTTCGTCGGCCGAGTCCGCGGCTTCCCGGTCGCCAGGGAGGCGTCCCTGAAGCTCAAGGAGGTCTCCTACATCCACGCCGAGGCGTACCCGGCCTCCGAGCTCAAGCACGGCCCGCTCGCGCTGATCGAGCCCGCGGTGCCCACCGTCGCGATCGTCCCGACCGACGAGCTGCTGGACAAGAACCGCGCCACCCTGGAGGAGATCAAGGCCCGCAGCGGCCGGATCCTGGCCGTCGCCCACGAGGAGCAGCCCAAGGCCGACGACACGATCGTGGTCCCGCGCAACGAGCCCGAGCTCGACCCGGTGCTCATGGGGATCCCGCTCCAGCTGCTCGCCTACCACACGGCCCTGGCGCTGGGCCGGGACATCGACAAGCCGCGAAACCTCGCCAAGTCCGTCACGGTCGAGTAGCCCGCCGCCCGCACCCTCGCGGCCCCCGCCCCCCCCCGGGGGCGTTCCCGGCCCTCCTGGGGCGCTCCACGGCGCACGGCGGCCCCCGGGGGTACGTGCCACCAAACGCACGCCCGGGGGCCGCCATATGCGCCGGCGTCGCCCATTACGCCGGCGGGGAGAAGCCGCCGTCGGGTCCGTCACCTCCCGACCAGCGGCCCTAGCCTTTGTCGATGTCCCCTTTATGCCCATCACAAACGCACAATCCACCCCCGCCGGCCGATGAATTTGGTGAAGGGGCCGTGAGCAACGGGCCGGGTCGCGCGGCCCCCGTGTGCGCCTCGCCCCCGTCCTCCCGTCAGCCACGCATGCCACACAGGCTTCCGGCATATGCCGGAAGCCTATGTTGGCCGGTTTCTTGCGGCGTCTTCCCCGCGGCGCCGCCCCGGCGGGTGCCCGGGGTGACGACGGCGGGGCTCAGGGGATGACGACGACCGGGCGCTGGGCCCGGCGCGCCAGGCGGCCCGAGACCGAGCCGAAGACGCGGCTGAGGAGGCCCTGCGTCGTGCCGACGACAATGGCGTCGGCCTCGTACTCCCGGCCGACCTCCTCCAGTTCGTGGCAGATGTCGCCGCCGCGCTCCAGCAGGACCCAGGGCACGTCCGAGAGGTGCTCGGCGCAGGCCAGCTCCAGGCCGAGTACCTCCGTGCGGTGATCCGGCACATCGACCAGCGCCGGCGGCTCGCAGCCCGCCCAGACGGTGGTCGGCAGCCGGTTGGCGACATGCACGATGATCAGCCCGGATCCGGAGCGCCGGGCCATGCCGACGGCATAGGCCAGGGCGCGTTCACTCGATGTGGAGCCGTCGAAGCCGACGACCACACCGTGCTGGAAGGCCGGGTCGCACGATGCGCATCCGTCATCCGCCGGGTCGGGCGTGGACGATGGATCGGCGACTCTCCGGCGATCCGCTGGTTCGGAAAACTCGTATCCAGCCATCGGTGCCTCAGCGGTGGGTCAGTGAGGAAACCTCGTGAGTGTGTCGGTGGTGGGGATGGACCATGAAGGAGCGGGGGAGATCTCTCGCGCTTCCACTGGTGCCACCTCCAGGGTACGGCGTCGGGTGCCTCGTTCCCAGAGACCGTGTGTACAACCCCTGAAACCATGCGCCGGCGCCGTGGCCGTGCAGCATGCCCTACCCACATCGGGCAGCGCAATGCTTTCGGACACATTGCGACACGAGTGCTGGCGCAGCGTGAGCGCCGCGCCGGTCCCCCGCGTTCCCTTCTTGGCGCCGGTCCGGCGTGGCCGACGAGCAGCGGCTGATCGCTGTCGGTGTTCGCCGGGTTACGGCACTCGCGTGGCCGGGCGCCCGGGGCGTACGCCGCGGGCGCGGCGGCGCAGTCGTGCTGACAGCTTTTATTTTCAGCCAACTTCACCCCACCAGAACCGTGTTGCTCACGCACCCCGCCAACACCTCCTGTATACCGGCGGGATGAGCCGCGCGTCCCTCTCGGGCGCGCGGGGGGCGAGCGGTGGGATGAGGCCCACTTCCCCCAACTGCTCCTACGTGTAACGCTTCCTGATCGACTGCTTCGCGCCACGTTGTCATGTCGATATAGCGCCGAGTGATGAACTTGTCCCGCCAACCTCATCCGACGCAGTAGATTCGATCTTGGCAATCACGTCGGGGGACATGTGCAGGACCGAGAGGATGCGACGACCGAGGGAACTGAGGAGCATGAGCCAGGACCCAACGCACGGCCCCGAGCCCGCCGTCAGGCTGGCTGCCCGACGCCGCCGCGAAGTCGTCGCGGTGTTGCTGTTCAGCGGCAGTCCGATGTTCGAAAGCTCCATCCCGTTGTCCGTCTTCGGTGTGGACCGCCAGGATGCCGGGGTGCCGCGTTACCGTCTCCTCGCCTGCGCGGGCGAGGAGGGACCGCTGCGCACCACCGGCGGCCTTGAGCTGCGCGCCCCCTATGGCCTGGGGGCCGTGGCCCGCGCCGGCACCGTCATCGTCCCGGCCTGGCGGTCGATCACCGGGCCGCCGCCGGCCGCCGCGCTGGCCGCGCTGCGGCGCGCGCACAGCGAGGGCGCCCGGATCGTCGGCCTGTGCACGGGGGCGTTCGCCCTGGGCGCGGCCGGGCTGCTGGACGGGCGGCCCGCCACCACGCACTGGATGTACGCCCCGACACTCGCCAAGCGCTACCCGTCGGTCCATGTGGACCCCAGGGAGCTCTTCGTGGACGACGGGGACATCCTGACCTCGGCCGGGACCGCGGCCGGGATCGACCTGTGCCTGCACATCGTCCGCCAGGACCACGGCCCCGAGGCGGCCGCGGCGCTGGCCCGCCGCCTGGTGCTGCCGCCCCGCAGGGGGAACGGCGCCGACGCCGGGGCGGGCCGGCACCTCGACCGCTCTTTACCGGAGGACATCGGCGCCGATCCGCTGGCCGAGGTGGTGGCCTGGGCGCTGGAGCACCTGCACGAGCAGTTCGACGTGGAGACCCTGGCGGCACGCGCCTACATGAGCAGGCGGACCTTCGACCGCCGCTTCAGGGGGCTGACCGGGAGCGCTCCCCTCCAGTGGCTGATCACGCAGCGCGTCCTCCAGGCGCAGCGGCTGCTCGAGGTCTCCGAGTACTCGGTGGACGAGGTCGCGGGCCGCTGCGGCTTCCGCTCCCCGGTGGCCCTGCGGGGTCACTTCAGGCGGCAGCTCGGTGCCTCGCCGGCGGCGTACCGGGCCGCCTACCGGGCCAGACAGCAGGACGCGCCGGATCGGGCCAAGCCGGTCGGGGACGGCTTCTCGCCACGGCTCCCCGGCCAGCGGGGCCGTCCCGCACCGTAGCGGGGGGTGCGGGACAGTCGCGCTGCGCGACGTAAGGTTGTTCGCATGAACGATCGCATGGTGTGGATCGACTGCGAGATGACCGGTCTCTCGCTGGCCGACGACGCGCTCATCGAGGTGGCCGCGCTGGTGACCGACTCGGAGCTCAATGTGCTGGGCGACGGGGTGGACATCGTGATCCGTCCTCCGGAGGAGGCGCTGGCGACCATGCCGGAGGTGGTGAGGAGCATGCATACCGCCTCCGGTCTGCTGGACGAGCTGGCCGGTGGCACCACGCTGGCCGAGGCGGAGCGGCTCGTTCTCGACCATGTGCGGGAACACGCCCCCGAGGCGGGCAAGACCCCCCTCTGCGGGAACTCGATCGGCACCGACCGCGGCTTCCTCGCCCGGGACATGCCGATGCTGGAGTCGCACCTGCACTACCGCGTGATCGACGTCTCCTCGGTCAAGGAGCTGGCCCGGCGCTGGTACCCCAGGGTCTACTTCAACAGCCCGCAGAAGTCCGGTAATCACCGCGCGCTGGCCGACATCAAGGAGTCCATCGCGGAGCTGCGCTACTACCGCGAGGCGGTCTTCGTCCCCCTCCCGGGGCCCGACTCCGACGCCGCCAAGCGGATCGCCGCGCAGCACGTGGTGCTCTGACGCGGCGCCGCCGCCCTCCCCGGGAACCGCGGCGCGGCCATGCCCGGCGACCCTGTACACTCATAGCCGGTCGGCAAGGCCGGTCATGGTGGGTGTAGCTCAGTTGGTAGAGCACCTGGTTGTGGTCCAGGTGGCCGCGGGTTCAAGTCCCGTCACTCACCCCAGTCGATCAAGGCCCGACGCGCGGTCGCGCGTCGGGCCTTTTCGCCGTCCTCAGCCGGGGATCGGGGGCGGGGACGACCAGTTGCCCGAGGGCCAGGGTGAGGAGGCGGG
>NZ_LAVK01000234.1 GCF_001083795.1 Streptomyces sp. SBT349 | reverse complement strand
GCAGCAAAGGGTCCGGGCGCTGCGCTGGCCGCCGCGGATCAGCACGGGCGGCGGGTGGCCGCGGTTCACCCAGGTCAGATGGCCGGTGTCCTGGTCGAGGTCGGCCACCAGGCCGGTGACATAGCGGGTGCCGGAGAACTGCTCGGCGAGCGTGGCGTCGATGCTCTCGCAGGCGTCGAGGAGACCGGCGCTGGCACGGCGGTGACTGCGGCTGGTCCCGACGGCGAGGGCGGCGGCCAGTCCGGCGGCCGTGTCGTGGCCCATGGAGTCGAAGACGGCGAGGTGGATGACGCGGTCGGACTGGGCGTAGTCGAAGGCGTCGCCCGCGGTGGCGTAGGCGGGTTCCATGACGGCGCTGATCATCACCTGCCCGTTGGTGAAGGTCTTCTGGGGCATCAGCGTCCACTGCATCTCCGCCGAGACGGACATGGGCCGCCTGCGGGTGAGACGGCTGTAGGAGTCGCTGGCGCCCCGCTTGCTCACCAGCAACAGGCCCACCAGCGAGGTCAGGGCGTCCATCGCCTCCTGGCAGGGGGCGGGGTCGCGGGAGGGCTCGGCGGAGAGCACGCCCAGGCGTTCGGTGCCGTCCAGGATGGGCAGCCAGATCCGCGGCCTGCCGTCCTGGCTGCCGGTGAGCGCCTGGGTCAGCTGGTAGGCGCGGCCGGGCAGCGTCGCCTCGATGGGCACCTCGGCGCCGCCTTCCGCCGCGTCGGGGCCGCGGCTGGTCAGCTCCCTCAGCACGCGCTCCTGGATGTCCGCGACATGGATCCGCGCGTCGGCCAGGCCCACCCGGTTCGCGTGCTCGGCGACCAGGGACGGGATCGCCGCCATGCCGACGGTGTGGCTGACGCGCAGCAGCGAGGCGAGCATCCCGGCGACTTCGGATGACAGCTCGGACACGGAGGGGCCCCCTGACACGGCGCGGACGACGTCCGCCGTGGCCCGGCCTGGATCCGGCCACCGGCCCGCACCCGGACGCGAGGCGAACGGCGCACCAGGCGATGCGCTGCGCCAGCCTAGGCGCGGGTCCGCGCTTCCCCGGGCGCGGGAATAGGTCGCCGGGGAAGGAACACCGGAATGGCCCCGCGCGGGCGCGGCGGGGCCGGCGAGGTCAGGCCGTGAGCGCCCGGTCCTCGCCCTCGCCCACGCCGTCGGCGCAGGCCGAGGCGAGGGTGTCCAGGGAGACGTCGAGCGCCACGGCCAGGGCCGACACCGTGAAGAACGACGGGGTGGGGGCGCGGCCCGTCTCGATCTTGCGGAGCGTCTCCGCCGAGACCCCGGCCGCCGCGGCGACCTCCACCATGCTGCGGTCGCCGCGCGCCCGGCGCAGCAGTGCGCCGAACCGCTCCCCGCGCTCTCGTTCCCACGGGGTCAGAGGAGTCCTCACCATGGACGTGATACTAATACCGGTATAAGAATTGGGTCCAGGGGGCCCACCGGTGTTCTCAGGGAGGCGCACACGATGGTGGAGATCAAGACGGACGCGGCGCTGGACGCCATGCGCGAGGCGGGGCGGGTGGTGGCGCAGGCGCTCGCCGCGGTGCGCGAGGAGGCGCGGGTCGGGGTGTCGCTGCTCGACCTCGACGAGGTGGCGCGGACGGTCATCGCGAAGGCGGGGGCGCGTTCCCCGTTCCTCGGGTACCGGCCGTCGTTCGCCCCGACGCCGTTCCCGGCGATGATCTGCGCCTCGGTCAACGACGCGGTGCAGCACGGCATCCCCACGGGCTACCGGCTGCGCGACGGCGACCTGGTCAGCATCGACTGCGGCGCGGAGCTCGACGGCTGGACCGGCGACGCGGCCACCAGCTTCGTCGTCGGCACGCCCCGCGCCGAGGACCTGGAGCTGATCGAGGCGACGCGGCGCGCCCTGGACGCCGGGATCGCGGCGGCCACCGTGGGCCACCGCATCGGCGACATCTCGCACGCGATCGAGCGGGTGGCGACGGCCGGGGGGTACGGCGTTCCCGGCGACTTCGGCGGCCACGGCATCGGCCGCCGCATGCACGAGGACCCGCATGTGCCCAACCGGGGCCGTCCGGGCCGCGGTTTCCCGCTGCGCCACGGGCTGGCGCTCGCCATCGAGCCGATGCTGATGGGCGGCGGCAGCGACGCGTACACCATGGACGGCGACGGATGGACCATGCGCACGGCGGACGGCAGCCGGGCGACCCACTTCGAGCACACCATCGCCATCACCGAGGAGGGCCCCCGCATCCTCACCGCCCTCTGAGGAACGGAGATGGGGGACCGTCCCGACGTGCGCTGATAGGGTGACCGGCCGCCCAGCGCACGCCCCGAGGAAAGCGCCAGAAGATGCCGGTCACCGTTCCGCCGCCGCCCGACCAGGTCCATCTGATGACGGAGGACGGCGCGCCCCGGCGCGCCGACGCGCTCCCCGCCGGGCGCTTCGAGGCGGGCGGCGCCTGGGTCTCGGCGGAGTCCGGCCCGCGGGGACTGGTGATCAGGGCGGGCGCCGGCCCGGCCGGGATCGCCCGGGCGGTGCTGACCTGGCGCGGCGGCGCCGCCCCGGCGGCGCTCGTCCTCGGCGACGCCTGGGAGCGGTCCTACGGCGACCTCCAGTGGCGCCATCTCCAGCCCGAACGAGTCCTGCCCTGGTACTTCCTGGCCTGCGACCGGGCGGCCGGGCGCACCACCGGCATGGGCGTGGCGACCGGCGCGGGCGCGATGTGCTCGTGGACGGTGGACGAGGAGTGCGTGAGCCTCTGGCTCGACCTGCGCAGCGGCGGGCTGCCCCTGCTGCCGGGTGACCGGGTCGTCGAGGCCGCCACCGTGATCGGCCTCGACACCGGCGAACGGCCCTTCGCCGCGCTGGGCGAGCTGTGCGCGGCGCTGTGCCCCGAGCCGCTGCTCCCGCCGGAGCCGGTGGTCGGCTCCAACAACTGGTACTACGCCTACGGCCGCGGCTTCGGCCCCGAGGCGGTGCTGCGGGACGCGCGCACGGTGGTCGAGTACGCCGGCGGGCACCGGGTCAGGCCGTTCTGCGTCATCGACGACGGCTGGACGGAGGGCGGCGGCACCGCGCCCGGCGGGCCGTGGGACCGGGGACTGCCCGGGGTCTTCGACGACATGGCGGGCATGGCCGCGGCCGTGGCCGGGACCGGCGCGCGCCCCGGGCTGTGGTTCAGGCCACTGCTGAGCCGCGTGGAGAGCGCCGGTCCCCGCCCCGGCGTGGCGCGGGACTCCGGCTTCCCGCTCGACCCCTCGCTGCCCGTGGCGCTGGACGCGGTCGCCGCCGACCTCGCCCGCTTCCGGGCGTGGGGCTACGAGCTGATCAAGCACGACTTCAGCACCTACGACGTCTTCGGCCGCTTCGCCCACCCGGGCGGCCCACCCGAACTGGCGGAGCCCGGCTGGTCGTTGGCCGACCGGAGCAGGACCAGCGCCGAGATCCTGGTCGCCCTCTACCGGACGGTGGCCGAGGCGGCGGGCGACGCGTTGATCATCGGCTGCAACACGGTGGGGCACCTGGCCGCCGGGCTGGTCCACATCCAGCGCACCGGCGACGACACCTCGGGGCGGGAGTGGGAGAGGACGCGCCGCATGGGCGTCAACACGCTGGCGTTCCGGCTCCCGCACCACAACCGCCTCTACGCGGTGGACGCGGACTGCGTGCCCTGCACCCCGGCCACGGACTGGGAGCTCGACCGCCGGTTCCTCGACCTGGTGGCGCGCTCCGGCACCGCCCTGTTCGTCTCGGTCGACCCCGCCGCCAGAACGCGCCGCGCGGACGCGGACCTGGCGGCGGGCGTCCAACTGGCCCTGGACGGCGGGACGCAGGGCGGGGTCGAGCCGCTCGACTGGCTGACCACCACGGCGCCCACGCGGTGGCGGGCCGGGGACGAGACGCTGACGTTCCGCTGGTCCCCCGCGTGGGGTGCCACTCCCCTGCCCGTCTAGCCCGTCCAGCCCGGTGACGCCAGGCGGGCCATCTCCTCGTCGGTGAGGCGCAGCGCCGCGGCGGCCACGTTCTCCGCGAGGTGGGCGGGGTCGCCGGTGCCGGGGATGGCCAGCAGGTGCGGCCCCAGCTGGAGCGTCCAGGCCAGCCGCACCTGCGCGGGGCTCGCCCCGTGCGCGCGGGCGACCGCCAGCACCTCCTCCGCCTCGGCGGCCGGGGCGCCCGCCTCGCGCCCGGCTCCCGCGATGGCGAAGAACGGCACGAAGGCGACGCCCTGTTCGCCGCAGGCGCGCATGAACGCGGTCTCCTTCGCCGGGGCGCCGACGCCGTACGGGTTCTGCACGCAGACCACGGGCGCGATGGCCCGCGCCTCGGCGAGGTGGCGCGAACCGGCGTTGGACAGGCCCAGGTGGCGGACGAGCCCGGCGTCGCGCAGCTCGGCCAGGGCGCCGAAGTGGTCGGCGACCGACTCGGTCACGGCGCTTCGGGGAAGGCGCAGGTTGACCAGGTCGAGGTGGTCGCGGCCGAGCTGGCGCAGGTTCTCCTCGACCTGGCCGCGCAGTTGCTCCGGAGAGGCCCACCACCACGTCCCCGCCGTGTCGCGTCCCGGCCAGACCTTGGAGGCGATGACCAGGTCCTCGGGGTAGGGGGCCAGGGCGCTGTTGACGAGCTCGTTGGCCGAACGCAGCGAGGAGAAGTAGAACGCCGCCGTGTCGATGTGGTTGACGCCGAGCTCGACGGCCGCGCGCAGCACCGCGATCGCCCGGTCACGGTCGCTCGGCCCGCCGTCGGCGCGGGAGGTCAGCCGCATGGCGCCGAAGCCCATGCGGCGAACGGAGAGGTCGCCCAGCGTCCAGGTGCCGGCCGCGTCCGCCGTGATCGTCTCGGGATTCATGCCGGAAGTGTGCCAGCGGGGCCCGCGGGCCGCCGCACGGGATGGAATCGATTTCGCGCCGTTCACGTGGGTGGTGTTGACGTGAGCAGGCCACGCACCTACGTTCCCATGAAATCGATTCCTCGACCCCACCCCTCACCCCTCACCCCCGGGGAGCCAGTTGATGCCCAGAGGTACCGGGATCCGCTTCGCCGTGTGCCTGAGCCTGTGCGCGGGCCTGACCACGTCGGCGCTCGCGGCCGGACAGGAACCGGTCGCGCGCGCCGCGGACGGCGCGCCGCCCGCGACATCCGCGCCCACGTCGGACCCGACGTCCGCCCCTCCGCCCGACAGCACCTTCTTCTCCACCGTCGGGATCGACCCCGCGGCGACGGTCGGCGCGCCCGCCGTCGGCGACAACGTCAACCACGGCGACCTGTGGCCCAACTGCTGGTCCGACGACGACAACGTCTACACCGCGTACGGGGACGGCGTCGGCTTCGGCGGCGACTACAGCGACATCGGCGTGGCGCGGATCTCCGGCATGCCGGGGAACCTGACCGGACACCAGTTGTCCACCGATGTCGGCCAGGTCTGGACGCCGGAGCACAGCCGCAAGCCCACGGGCATGGCCTGCGTGGACGGTGACCTCTATCTCGCCGTCCAGGACCTGGCGTTCGACTTCAACGACGCGCCCGCCGCCACCATCGCCAGGTCGACCGACAAGGGCGAGACCTGGACCTGGGACCGGTCCGCGCCGATGTTCGGCGAGGGCGTCTTCACCACCGTCATGTTCCTCGACTACGGCCGGGACTACGCCCACGCGCCCGACGACTACGTCTACGCGTACGGCCTCGACCACAACTGGCGGGACTCCTTCAACGACCGGGTGCCCGACCCCGTCGACCTCTATCTGGGCCGGGTCCCCCAGGACTCCGTGATGGACCGCGGCGCCTGGGAGTTCGTCAGCGGAACGGACGGCTCCGGCGCGCCCACCTGGTCGTCCGACATCGCCGAGCGCGCCCCGGTCCTCCACGACGACCGGCACATCTACCAGGACGTCTTCACCGACAACCGGGTGGAGAACACCACGGTCCTCGGCCAGGGCGGCATCGTCTACAACGCGCCGCTGGACCGGTACATCTACACCTCGTGGACGGAGTACACCTTCGAGTTCTACGAGTCCCCGACGCCCTGGGGCCCCTGGCAGCGGTTCGACTCGAAGGACTTCGGCGGCTATCCGTGGACCCCGGCCAAGCACGGCGGCTACGCCGTCACCATCCCGTCCAAGTACATCAGCCAGGACGGCCGTTCGATGTGGGTCCAGTCCAACGTGTGCCCCTGCGGCGGCGGCTTCCCGCCCGGCGAGCACTGGGCGTACACCTTCTCGCTGCGCCGGATGGAGGTGGAGCCGCGCACGCCCTCGGTGCCGGAGAACGGGCCCGACCCGGCGCGCAACCTCGCCCGTGAGCCGGGAACGGTCGGCGTGGAGCGCGCCCTCCACTTCGGCGGCCCGCCCGTGTACGGCGACGGTGACCTGACGCGGAGCCAGGACGACTGGAACGACGAGCGGAAACCGGCGAGTTGGTGGGGCTACACCTGGCCCGAGACCTACCGGATGGACCGGGTCGTCTACACCACGGGCGCGATGTTCGGCGACGGCGGCTGGTTCGCCGCCGACCTGCGGGTGCAGGTGCGGCGCGACGGGCGGTGGACGGACGCGGGCGCGGTGAGCGTCAGCCCGGCGTACCCGTACGACGCGACGGCGGGCCCGAACCGCACGTTCACCCTGACGTTCCCGGCGGTGGAGGGCGACGGCGTGCGCGTCATCGGCACCCCGGGCGGCACGCGCACGTTCACCTCCGTCGCCGAAGTCGAGGTCTACTACGACCAGGCCCAGGCCCAGGCCCCGGAATCCGTTTCCGGCCCGGCGGGGAGTGCCTCTACCGTGGCGCGATGACAACGCAGATGATCGTGCTGAACGGCGGATCGAGCTCGGGGAAGTCCGGGATCGTCCGGTGTCTTCAGGCGGTGCTACCGGATCCGTGGCTGGCCGTCGGGGTGGACACGCTGATCCAGGCGATGCCCGTGTCCCTGCGGGCATCGGACGCGGGCATCGCGTTCGCCGGGGACGGCGGGGTGAGTGTCGGGCCGGACTTCGCGAGGCTGGAAGCGGCGTGGCGGGAGGGGGTCGCCGCGATGGCCCGCGCGGGCGCGCGGGTCATCGTCGACGAGGTCTTCCTCGGCGGAGCGGCGTCCCAGCGGCGGTTGCGGAGGACACTCGGCGGACTGACCGTGCTGTGGGTCGGCGTCCGGTGCCAGAGCGCGGTCGCCGCGGGCCGCGAGGTCGCGCGCGGGGACCGGGTCGTGGGCATGGCCGTGTCGCAGGCGGAGGTGGTGCACGAGGGCCTGGTCTATGACGTGGAGGTGGACACGACGCGCACCGAGGCCCTGGCCTGCGCCCGAGCCATCGCCGCCCATGTGCGCTGACGGTCTCGGCGGGCGATCCGCTCGGCGCCGGGTCATCGGCGGCGTTGCCCGGCCCAGGAGGACAGGGGCGCCAGCACCGCCAGCAGGACCAGGGCCCAGGCCGCGAGGAGCAGGAGTTCCGCGGCCGAGGGGCGCGGTGGTGCCGCGCTCATCAGCCGGATCGTCCGGTTGGCGGGCGAGAGCGGGCGGCTGACGAGGGCGACCAGGCTGAGCAGCAGGGCCGTGGCGAAGGCGTGGCCCTGGCGCCGGATGAGGGGGCGGGCGCAGCAGGTGCCGAGGGCGACGCCGGTGACGCCGCAGGTCAGGTGGGCGAGAAGACCGGCGGCCAGGTCGGCCGGGGGGTAGGGCCGGCCGGCGGAGACCAGCGGCCAGACCAGGGCGACGGCGGCCAGGGCGAGGACGGCGGCCAGGGCGGCGCACGTCTTGCCGATCACCACGCGCCGGCGGCCACCCGCGTTGGCGATCGTGACCTCCGTCTGGAGCGGGTCCTCGGCGTTGTGGAGGCCGAGGGTCAGCCACACCCCGATCGGCACCAACGCGGCGGCGGAGGCGCCGTACCCGGACACGACCGAGCCGGGGAAGGCGTGGAGAACCGCCAGGAAGCCGAGGAGGACGACCAGCGGGGCCACGAACCGCTGGGACCGCAGGTAGTCGGCCAGGGCGTAGCGGGCGACGGCGGTCACTGGTGGACCCTCCTTCCTGCGGGCCCTGAGAAGGTGCCCGTGGTCATCGGCGGCCGTCCTCGCCGGCCGGCTCCGCCGGGAGCGGGCGGACCTCGACCACGGTGTGGCCGCCTCGCAGGGCCTCGGCGAGGACCGCGTCCGACCGGTCGGCGGCGACCTCCAGCCGCAGGCGCTCCCCCTCCGCGCGCACCGCCCGGACGCCGGGCAGGGCGCGCAGCGCCTCCCCCGCCCGGCGCGCGTCCGCGGTCATGGCCGGCGTGCGGCCGAGCGTGATGGCGAAGCCCGGGGGCCAGGTCTCCTCGACGCGTTCCTCCGTCAGGCGCCCCCGGCTCAGGCGGAGGACGACGTCCGCGCTCGCGGCGACGGCGCCGGGGCGGTGCTCGGTGAGCAGGACGACGGCGCCCGCGGCGCGCCGGTCGCCCAGGCAGTCCGCGAGGATCCGGTGGCTGCGGGCGTCCAGACCCGACCACGGCTCGTCGAGCACCAGCATCCCGGGGTCGGCGAGCAGGGCCTGGGCCAGGGCGACCTTCTGGGCGTTTCCCTTGGACAGGGTGGCGACCGGTGCGTCGATGTCGCCCTCGACGCCCAGCCGGTCCAGCAGTTCGCGGCCGCGGCGCGCCGCCCTCGCGGTCCCGATCCCCTGAACGCGCCCCATGTGCAGGAGGTAGGCGCGCGTGGAGAGCCTCATGGCCGCCGGGAGGCGCTCGGGGACGTACCCGATCCGGCCCGGGCGGCCCGTGACGGTGCCGGAGGTCGGCCTGAGCAGGCCGGCGGCCACCTTGAGCAGGCTCGACTTCCCCGACCCGTTCCCGCCGACCACCGCGGTGACCGTCCCGGGGCGCAGGTCGATCGTCACGTCGTCCAGAACGCGCGCGCCTCGGCGTGCGTAGCGGAGGCTGATCGATTCCAACCGCACGAACGTCCTCACCTGCCTGCCGGGTCGCAAGGGGGCCGGCAGCAGTAAACGCGTGACCGGCGGCCCGAGTTCCCTCCTGGCCCCCCTCCTCACCGCGCCCCTCCCGCCTCGGGGGCCGGGCACCACGCGCTCTCCTCCCGGCCGCCCAGGCGCCCGCAGAAGCCCACCTGCTCCGGCCGCTCGGCGCCGTGCACGCGCTGGACGGAGATGAGCTTGTCGAGCGGGGTCTGCCGGCCCACGTCGCCGCCGAAGTCGATGAGGCCGCTCGCCCCGTCGAGCGCGGCGTCGCCGTGGATGCGGCTGAGCGCCTGCCACACGGCGGCGGCGGTGAGCGGCAGTTGCGGCGCCGAGTCCAGGAGGCGGCCCACCGCCTTGAGGTAGAGGTTCACCGCGTCGAAGGCGAGGGCGGCGTGCCCGTCGAGCGAGGTGTTCTCGGCCTGCGCGCACTCCTCGGGGAACAGCTCCGCCATCGTGCTGTAGAGGTCGCTCCGCTCGTCGCAGGAGGCGGAGCCGGGGGTGAAGTCCATGAACTCGTACGGGATCCGGGGGAAGGCGCTGCGCCGGGACTCGTCGGCGCCGAGCCGGGCCACGTCGTCCCCGGCGAGGAAGGCGGGCGGGTCCGAGCCGCAGGCGTCGTTGGCGCCGCTCAGGACCGCCTGGAAGTCCTCCGAGCGCCCGGCGAAGAAGACCAGTCCCCGGTAGCCGCAGGTGCCTTCTCCGACGGTCCGCGCGCCCGGGTGGCCGGACAGCCCGTCCGGCGCGGGCGAGGGCGCGTAGCTGCGCGTCTCGACCTCGAAGCCCGCGCCCCTGAACGCCTCGACGGCGCCCTCCCGCAGCGTCCGGCTGTACTCGTCCTCCGGATCGGCGGAGTACAGGACCCGCACCGTCCGCTCCGGGGGATCGCCCCCGGCGGCGAGGTGGGCGGCGTACGCGGCGGCGACCGCGCCCTCGCGCCGGTTCTGCGGGGAGACCTGGTAGTAGAGGGGGGAGTGGTCGTCGAGGGTGTCGGCGGACGGGGTCGTGGCGACCATCGGGAGCCCGACGCGGGTGAGTTCGATGATCGTCGTGATGGTGTCCGTGCGGCTCTCGTCGAGGCCGGTGACGCCGACGATCGTCGGATCGGTGCGCATCATCCTCTCGATCGTGCGCGCGACGACATCCCCGAAGCGCATGCCGGAACCGGCGCTGGCCGGGAAGATCCGCAGCACGGGGTCGTTCTCCCCGCTCCGGTCGAGCTGCCGCCGCTGCGCGCTCGCCGCGCCCTGCAACTGCTCCCGCGCGTACGCCAGCGCGCCCGAGGCGTCCACGGCGGGGCTGCTGAGCATGGCGGACACGTGGACGAGGGTGATGACGGGCCGTCCCGGCGTCTCCCGGTGGGTCCGGTCGGCCTCCTCGTTCTGCCGGGCGATCGCGTCGAGGGTCTCCTTCAGCCGCCGGTCGTCGGAGCCGAAGGCGTACCCGTGCGGGGCGACGCCGACGCACTCCCCGGTCGGCTGCCGCTCCAGCGTCCCCGCGTCGGGGTGCGAGCGGCTCAGCCCGCAGTGCCGGCGCCGCCAGTCCCGCTCGGCGTCGATCGCGCAGCCGAGGCCCCCGACGAGCAGCGCGAGGGCGAGGGCGGTGGCCCCCGTGGTGACGAGGCGGCCCGCCCACGCCGGGGGCCGGTCCACGGTGAGGCGTCCGGCGGCGGAGGTGCGCTCGCTCTGCGCGTCGAGCCCGGGGTCCCCGTCCGGCAGCGGGGCCCGCACCTCCACCGGCAGATTCCAGAACCCCGCGCCACGGCTGCGCCCGGCGCTCCGCAGGTGCTCGCACCACGCCTCGTAGGGGTCCAGTTCGTCGGTGAGGCTCCGCACCCGCGGGTGCTCGTGCTCGTCCGCACCGCAGCTGGTCACGAGGAGCAGCGGATCGAAGGCCCCGGTCTCGTTGCGTACCTCGACGAACGAACGCACCAGCTCCCGGCCGTTGTTGTCGTTGCTCACGCCCTTGAGGAACGCCACGCAGTAGGCCGTGCGCCGGTGGGCGCGGCGGCGCCACGGGCGGCGGCGGTAGGCCCTGCGCAGGTCCTCCAGGAATGCGTTGATCATCAGCTTGCCGACCTGCGCGGGGTCCTCCCGCCCCCACCTCGGCTGGGTGAGCCGCAGCGCGAAGCCGTCGAAGGTCCCCGGGTCGGCGGGCGCCATATACGGCTGGCGCACCAGCCACCGGTACTCGCTGCCGAGCACGCGCCAGGCCCGGAACCAGACCAGCGGCAGCACATGCAGCCCGAGCAGATACGCCCACCAGGGCACCTGCCCCTGGAGGGACACCTCGGTGCTGGGGCTGCGCGTGAACCCGAGCAGCGGCCTGCGCTGGATCTCCCGGTCCCTCAGGCGGCGCAGCATGTCCTGGGCGTGCCGGGAGTTCGGCTCCTCGGCCGTGTACGTCATCTCCAGCAGCCAGTTGACGAGGCCGAACCGCCGGAAGCGCACGGGCTGGTCGCGCCCGTGGCGGGCGGGGGCGAGCTCCTTGGCGAGGGGGGCGAGCACCCGCCTGCACAGCTCGGCGCGCTGCCAGTCGGGCGTCAGGTCGGCCCGCTCGGCGAGGACGTGACCCCATATCTCGTCCATGGCGACGAACTCGTGCGGAACGTGCCGGGGCCGGGCCGCGCTCAGGGCCCGCCCGACCTGCTCGGCGAGTCCGTCCTGGTCGTCGCCGATCAGCCAGAGAACGGGAATCCCGTCGCGGTCCGGCACCTCACTCGGCAACTCGCCCCGTCGCGGGCGGCGTACGAGCCTTCCCAGCAGCGCGAAGAGCCGATCGGCATGCGCGAAGACGGGTTCCACGGGCCCCCGATTCCCTGTCGTCCACCGGATTGAGCTTTCACACCCCTCTCCCATCCTTCACAACCGCCTCGGCATCCCATTCCTCCCCACCGTCACGATCACCCTCACGAGCGACCACCGCAGTCGTGGATCGCACACATTCGGAGTGGACCCGGAGGCTCCGATTCCGCGTCGGCACGGCGCCCGGGCCGCCATCGGCGCGATATCCCGGGCGCCGTTCGCCCCACGCCTCCGAGGGAGTCGCCGACCCTGCGACGCCTCGCGCGACGCCCCGTAGTCGGTGCGTCGCGACGCGAATACGGATGTGGCGGTGGCGTAACGGGCGTATTTTCAACGCGTGTTCGGCGGCCTGCGGCGCGGCCTTCACATCCGCGTCACCATCTCCGAATCAGTCGAACAGAAAGGGCGGACGACCTTCGAATGTCTGCCCCAATACCTTAAGGCGGTGAACGCGGTCGAACGTCTCGGCGGACGGCCTTGTTCGACTCACTCTGATGGCGTCGGGTATGGTCTGCGGCACCTCACTCGTCTAGCTCGACGGGATAGTCGGGTTATGTCATTGAGCGGTGTCTCCCAGGCATGGGCCAATGGCGGCCCTGCTTCTTTTGTCCGACCCCCCACCCCGCCCTCCCC
>NZ_LAVK01000233.1 GCF_001083795.1 Streptomyces sp. SBT349 | reverse complement strand
ACCCCCCTGGCCGTGGCGCGCTTCCTGCACGCCGAGCTCTTCGGCGCGCCGCGGGGGCCGGCCGCCGGTCCCGGTCCCGGTCCCGGCGCCGCGCACCGCCGACGAGCCGATCGCCATCGTCGGCATGGGCTGCCGCTACCCCGGTGGGGTGCGCTCGCCCGAGGACCTGTGGCGGCTGCTCGCCGGGGAGGGCGACGGCATCGGCCCGTTCCCCGACGACCGCGGCTGGGACCTGGACGGCATCTACCACCCGGACCCCGAGCACCCCGGTACCACCTACGTCGGGGAGGGCGGCTTCCTCACCGCCGCCGACCGGTTCGACGCCGCGTTCTTCGGCATCAACCCCCGCGAGGCGCTGGCCATGGACCCCCAGCAGCGGCAGCTCCTCGAAGTCGCCTGGGAGGCGATCGAACGCGCCGGGATCGCGCCCACCGACCTGCGCGGCACCGACTCCGGCGTGTTCGTCGGCGCCGCCACCCAGGACTACGGCGCCGACACGCCCGAACTGCCCGAGGGCGTCGAGGGCTACCTGATGACGGGCAACACCGGCAGCGTCATCTCCGGCCGCCTCTCCTACGTCCTCGGACTCGAAGGCCCCTCGCTGACCGTCGACACGGCCTGCTCCGCCTCGCTGACGGCCCTGCACCTGGCCTGCCGGGCGCTGCGCGAGGGCGCGACCTCCCTGGCGCTGGCCGGCGGCGTGATGGTGATGCCCTCGCCGACACCGTTCGTGGCCATGGCCAAGCAGCGCGGCCTCGCGGAGAACGGCCGCTGCAAGCCGTTCGACGCGGCGGCGGACGGCACCGGGTTCTCCGAAGGCGTCGGCGTGCTGGTCGTCGAGCGGCTGTCCGACGCCCGCCGCAACGGTCACCCCGTGCTCGCCGTCGTCCGCGGCTCCGCCGTCAACTCCGACGGCGCCAGCAACGGCCTCACCGCCCCCAACGGCCCGTCCCAGCAGCGCGTCATCGACGCCGCCCTCGCCGACGCCCGGCTCACCCCCGCCGACATCGACGCCGTCGAGGCGCACGGCACCGGCACCACGCTCGGCGACCCCATCGAGGCGCAGGCCGTCATCTCCGTCTACGGGCAGGACCGCGAGCCCGAACGGCCGCTGTGGCTCGGCTCGTTGAAGTCGAACATCGGGCACAGCCAGGCCGCCGCCGGCGTCGCGGGCGTCATCAAGATGGTGCTGGCCATGCGGCACGGCACCCTGCCCGCCACCCTCCACCTGAAGGAGCCCACCCCGCATGTGGACTGGGCCCGCGGCGCGGTGGCGCTCCTCGCCGCGGCCACGCCCTGGCCCGACACCGGCCGCCCGCGCCGGGCGGGCGTGTCGTCGTTCGGCGTCAGCGGCACCAACGCGCACGTGCTGCTGGAGGAGCCCGCCCCCGGGGACCGCGACCCCGGCCCGGACCTCGTCCCCGGCGCCGGCACCGGCACCGGCACCGGCACCGGCACCGGCACCGGCAGCGAGACGGACGCGGACGGCGGTGTGAACGCGCCCGCGCCGTTCGTGATCCTGCCCGTCTCGGCGAAGACCGAGCCCGCCCTGCGCGCCCAGGCCGCCCGCCTCGCCCACCACCTGACCGGGGAGGGCGCAGGGCAGCGGCCCGTGGACCTCGCGTACTCGCTCGCCACGGGCCGGACCGCGTTCCCCCAGCGCGCCGCCGTCACCGGCCGCGACCCCGAGCGGCTGGGCGAGGCGCTCTTCGCCCTCGCCGACGGCCGCCCGCACCCGAACGCCGCCGTCGGCGCCGCCGCCGAGGACCCCGCCGGGCCCGTGTTCGTCTTCCCGGGACAGGGCTCCCAGTGGACCGGCATGGCCACCGAACTGCTCGACACCGCCCCCGCGTTCGCGGAGCGCTTCGCCGAGTGCCGGCGAGCGCTCGCCCCCCACCTGGAATGGTCCATGGCGGACGCCGTCCGCGGCGGGCCCGGGGCGCCGCCCCTGGAACGGCTCGATGTCGTCCAACCCGCCCTGTTCTGCGTCATGGTCTCCCTCGACGCCCTGTGGCGCGCCCACGGGGTGCGCCCGGCCGCTGTCCTCGGCCACAGCCAGGGCGAGATCGCCGCCGCGTGCGCCGCCGGAGTCCTCACCCTGGAGGAGGCCGCGCGCATGGTGGCCCTGCGCAGCCAGGCGTACCAGCGGCTCGCCGACACCGGCGCCATGGGCTCCGTGCTGCTGCCCCACGAGGAGGTCGAGCCCCGCCTCGCCCGGTGGGACGGGCGGCTGTCGATCGCCGTCGTCAACAGCCCCGGCACCACGGTCGTCGCCGGCGACCCCACCGCCGTCGACGGCCTGCTGGCCGAGCTCGCCGCCGAGGGCGCCAAGACCCGCCGCCTCGCCGTCACCGTCGCCGCCCACTCCCCGCACGTCGAGGCGCTGCGCTACGAGATCGACAACGCGTTCGCCGGCATCCGACCCCGCGCCTCCGACGTGCCCTTCGCCTCCACCGTCACCGGCGAACTCACCGACACCACCACCCTCGACGCGGCGTACTGGTTCGCCAACCTGCGGCAGACCGTGCGGTTCGACCTGGGCGCGGCCACCCTGATGGCGGCCGGGCACCACACGTTCATCGAGATGAGCCCGCACCCCCTCCTCGGCCTCAACCTCCAGGAGATCGCGGCCTCGCTGGACAGGAAGACCGTTGCGCTCGGCTCGCTGCGGCGCGGCGAGGGCGGCCTGGACCGCTTTCTCACCAGCCTCGCCGAGGCGCATGTCCACGGCGTGGGCGTCGACCTGCGCGCCGCCGCCCCCGGCGGCCGGCGCGTGGACGTGCCCACCTACGCCTGGCAGGGCAGCCGCTACTGGCTGGCCCCCGGGCGCGGCGCGGGCGACCTGTCGGCCGCGGGCGCCGCGAAGGCCGAACACCCGCTGCTCGGCGCCCGCGTGGCCCTGCCCGACGGCGGGCTCGTCCTCACCGGGCGGCTCGCCGTCCAGACCGAGTCCTGGCTCGCCGACCACGCCGTCGCCGGGACGGTCCTGCTCCCCGGCGCGGGGCTGCTGGAGCTCGCGCTGCGGGCGGGCGCCGCCACCGGTGCGGGACGCGTCGAGGAACTGACCCTGCACACCCCGCTCGCGCTGCCGGACAGCGGCGGGGTGCAGCTGAGGGTCGTCGTCGACCCCGCCGGTGCGGCCGGCAGGCGCGCCCTCGGCATCCACACGCGGCGCACCGACGACGAGCCCTGGCTCCGGCACGCCGACGGCGTCCTCGCCCCGGCGGCCGACGCACCGGGAGCCGACGCACCGGGAGCCGGCGTGACGGAAGAGGACCCGTTCGCGAGCTGGCCGCCGCGCGGCGCCGAACCCGTCGGCCTCGACCACGCCTACGAGCGGCTGGCGGAGGCGGGCTACGACTACGGGCCCGCGTTCCGGGGCCTCGCCGCCGTGTGGCGCCGCGGCGAGGAGACGTTCGCCGAGGTGCGGCTGGACGACAAGCAGCGGGCCGAGGCCGCGCGGTACGGGCTGCACCCCGCGGCGCTGGACGCCGCCCTGCACGCCGCGGCGGCCGGGCGCACCGACGCCGAGGTGCGGCTGCCGTTCTCCTGGACGGGCGTCGACCTGCACGCGATCGGCGCCGCGACGCTGCGGGTCCGGCTGACCGCGCGCGGGGACGACACGATGGCGGTGGACATCGCCGACGGCGCCGGACGCCCCGTGCTGTCCGCGGACGCCCTCGTCACCCGGCCCGTGGACGTCGAGGCCGTCAGGCGCGCCGCGCGGCGGAGCGACGCCGCCCGCGACTGGCTGTACGAGACGGCCTGGACGCCGCTGCCGCCCGCGGCCCTTCCCGAGGTGGCCGCCGGACGGTGGGCCGCCCTCGGCGACATCGCGGTGGCGGAGGGTCTCCAGGCCGCCGGGGTGCCCGTCGACTCCTACCAGGACCTGGCCGACCTCGCCGCCGCCCTCGCGGCGGGCGCCCCCGCGCCCGAGCTGATCCTCGCCCCCGCCGCCGAACCGGCGCCCGAGGCCGGGGGCGACCTGGCCCGGCGCACCCACGAGGCGGCCGGACGGACCCTGGCGCTGGTGGCCGGGCTGCTGGCCGAAGGCCGCCTGGCCACCGCCCGGCTGGCGCTGCTGACCCGCGGCGCGGCGGGACCGGGCGACGCCGGGCACGCCGACCCGGCCGCGGGCGCCCTGTGGGGCCTGGTGCGCTCCGCGCAGTCGGAGAATCCCGGCCGCCTGACGCTGCTCGACATGGCGGCCACCGGGAACCCGGTGGCCTGGCGGGACGTCGCCGCCGCGCTGGCCACCGCCGACGAGTCCCAGCTGTCCGTCCGCGGCGGAACGGTCCACGCGCCGCGCCTGGTGGCCGTCCCGGCCGCCACCACGCGGGACGCGCCGCCGCGCGAGCCGCTGCCGCTGACCGGCACCGCCCTGATCACCGGCGGCACCGGCACCCTGGGCCGCCTTGTCGCGCGACACCTGGTCACCCGCCACGGCGCCACCCACCTGCTGCTGGCCAGCCGCAGCGGCGAACGGGCCGAGGGCGCGGCGGAGTTCGCCGCCGAGATGGCCGCGCTCGGCGTGGCCGTCACCACCGCAGCCTGCGACGTCACCGACCGGGCCGCCCTCGTCCGGCTGCTCGGGGACATCCCGCCGGAGCACCCGCTCACCACCGTGGTGCACGCCGCCGGTGTCCTGGACGACGGCCTCGCGGCCTCCCTGACGCCGTCCCAGCTGGAGCGGGTGCTGCGGCCCAAGGTCGACGCCGCCGTCCACCTCGACGAGCTCACCGCGGACCACCCGCTGAAGGCGTTCATCCTCTTCTCCTCCGCCTCCGGCACCTTCGGCGGACCGGGCCAGGCCAACTACGCCGCCGCCAACGCGTTCCTCGACGCGCTGGCCGAGCGCCGCCACGGCGAAGGGCGGCCCGCAACCTCCCTGGCGTGGGGCACCTGGGCGCCCGCCAGCACCATGACGGACCTCACCGAGACCGACCTGCGCCGCATGGCCAGGGGCGGCGTGGTGCCGCTGAGCGCGGAAGCGGGCCTCGAACTCCTCGACCTCGCCCTCGGCCACCCCGACCGTCCCGTGCTGGTGCCGGTCCGCCTCGACCTCGCCGCGCTGGGGGCCCAGGCGGAGGCGGCGGGCGTTCCCGTCCCCGGGCTGTTCCGCGCCCTGGTGCGGCCCTCGGTGCGCAGGGCGGCGCTCAGCGCCGTCGACCCCGGCGTCCGGCAGCGGCTGGCGGGCCTGCCCGACGGCGAACGGCTCGACGCGCTGCGCGCGTTGGTGCGCGAGCAGACCGCGACCGTGCTCGGGCACGGCGCGGCGGGGGCGGTCGACCCGGAGGCGGGCTTCGGCGATCTCGGCTTCGACTCGCTGACCTCCGTCGAGCTGCGCAACCGGCTCTCCACCGCCACCGGGCTGACCTTGCCCCCCACCCTGGTCTTCGACCACCCCACGCCCGCCGACCTGGCGGGGCGGCTGCACGCCGAGTTCGCCGCGTCCCTCGACGCCACCGGCGCCGCGACATCCGCCGCCGGGGGAGCACGCGGCCGGGCCGGTGGCGGCGGCAGCCTGCTGCCGCTGTTCGCCGAGGCCGTCGAGCGGGGCGAGATCCGGGAGTTCGTCGCCTCGATGGACGCGCTCTCCCGCTTCAGGCCGGTCTTCGACGAGGCCGGGGACGGCGCGCCCGCCGTGCGCCTCGCGGGCGGGCCGGCGGGCCCGACGCTGCTCTGCCTCCCGCCGATCATCGGCGTCTCGGGGCCCCACCAGTACGCGCGGTTCGCCGCGGCGCTCCGCGGCAGGCGCACCGTCCTCGCGCTGCCGCACCCCGGGTTCCGCGCGGGCGAACCCCTCGCGGCCACGGCCGGGTCACTGGCCAGGGCCCACGCCGCGACGGCGCTGCGGCTCGCCGACGGGGCGCCGATCGCGCTGGTCGGCTACTCCTCCGGCGGCTTCGTCGCGCACGCCGTGGCCGAGGAACTGGAGGCCGCGGGCACGGCCGCGGACCGCGTGATCCTGCTGGACAGCTACCCGCCGGACGAGACGGAGCTGCTGGAACGCCTCATCCCCGCCGTCATCCGCGGCCTCCAGGACCGCAGGGACCGCCTGCTCACCGGCGGGGACGACGCCTGGCTCACCGCGATGGGCCGCTACATGGGCTTCGACTGGACGCCGTCCCCGCTCTCCGCACCGACGCTCCTGGTGCGCTCCAGCACGCCGCTCGCCGGGATTCCCGAGGACCGGCCCTGGCAGGCCACATGGAAGCACCCGCACGACGCCGTGGATGTGCCGGGCGACCACTTCACCATGATGGAGGCCCACGCCGACGCCGCCGCCGATGCGGTGGACGCCTGGCTGAAGGACTGAAGGACCGAGAGACCGAGGAACGGACGCACGGACGAACGGACCAACGCGCCTGGCTCACCCCGGGGACCCGTGAACACGCGGGTACAGGCGAAGGCCGTCCCGCCACGCTGATCGGCGACGCGGGCGGGGGAAACGGCCGGGGGAACCGACGGACCGTCGGATGTCACGCGGACTTCAGTTCCCCGACACCGGCCCCCCGGACGATGGCCCGGCCTCGCACCGATCAGAACCGGCTTCCCTGGAGTGATGGTCATGACCCGATCCGGCACCCCCCAAGCCCCCGGGGGCTCCGCGGACGGCTGGAACCGCAGACGGTTCGCCGCCGCCCTCGGCGGCGTCGCCGGGCTCGCCGCCCTGGCACAGGTGCCGCTCCAGCGGGGCGCCGTCGCGGCGCCGCGCCGCGGCCACGACCGTTACCCCTTCGCGCTCGGCGTCGCCTCCGGGGACCCGGCGCCCGACGGGTTCGTCCTGTGGACCCGGCTGGCCCCCGCCCCCCTGGAGCGGGGCGGCGGCATGCCCGACCGGCCCGTTCCCGTCGAGTGGAAGGTCGCCACCGACGAGCGCATGCGGCACGTCGTGCGCCGGGGAACCGTCGCCGCACTCCCCGCGCTCGGGCACTCGGTGCACGTCGAACCGGACGGGCTGCGCCCCGACCGGGAGTACTGGTACCAGTTCCGCTACGGCCGGGAGGTGTCCCCCGTCGGCAGGACGCGCACCACCCCGGCGCGCGGGTCGCGGGTCGCGGACCTCTCGTTCGCCTACGTCTCCTGCCAGGACTGGGCGTCCGGCTACTACTCCGCCTACCGCAACCTCGCGCGGGAGGACCTCGGCCTGGTCGTGCACCTGGGCGACTACGTGTACGAGGGCGAGATCCCCGCCGACGGCGGCTACCGGAAGACCCCGGTCCCCGAGCACCTGCGCGCCGCGCCGAGGACACGGGAGGACTGGCGGCTGCGGTACGCCCTGTACAAGTCCGACCCCGACCTCCAGCGCGCCCACGCCCGTTTCCCCTGGATCGTCACCTGGGACGACCACGAGGTGCAGAACGACTACGCGGGCGACACCTCCCAGTACGAGGAGGACATCCGCGCCCTGCGCCTCGCCGCCTACCAGGCGTACTACGAGCACCAGCCGCTGCGGCGCGCCGCCATCCCGCGCGACGACGGCATGCGGCTCTACCGGCGGCTCTCCTACGGGGACCTCGCCGAGTTCAACGTGCTCGACGGCCGCCAGTACCGCAGCGTCCCGCCGTGCGGCTGGGGCGAGGCCCCCGCCTGCGAGGCCGCCGACGACCCGTCCGTCACGATGCTGGGGGAGCGGCAGGAACGCTGGCTGCTCGACGGCCTCGCGGACTCCTCGGCGCGCTGGAACGTCCTCGCGAACAACGTCATGATGGGGCGCCTCGACCACGACGGGCCCGCCGGGGACACCCTGTGGCACGACGCGTGGGACGGCTTCCCCGCCGCCCGCAGGCGCGTCACCGACCACCTCGCGGACGCCCGGGTCAGCAACCCCGTCGTCATCACCGGCGACTGGCACTCGACGTTCGTCAACGACATCCACCGGGACTTCGACGACCCCGGATCCGCCGTCGTGGCCACCGAGTTCGTCGGCACCTCCGTCTCGACCAACGGCGACGGCGAGGTCTACGGGCCCTACTACGGGCCGATGATCCGCTTCAACCCGCACATCCGCTTCTTCGACGGCGACCGGCGCGGCTACGTCCGGTGCACCCTCGACCGGGACGAGTGGCGCACCGATCTGCGGATGGTCACCACCGTGAGCCGCCCCGACGCGCCCGTACACACCTTCGCCTCCTTCGTCGTCGAGGACGGCACCCCCGGCGCCCAGGAGGTGTGACCCGGTCAGGAGGCGGCCACCCTGGGGTCGGCCATGCCCTGGAGGATGTCGGCGACGGCGTTGGCCGTGATGTAGACGGCGCCCAGGACGAAGGTGACCCCGGCGACCGCGGGGAAGTCCGAGACGGGGATGCCGGCCCCGAGGTAGCTGCCGAGCCCCGGCCAGCTGAACACGCTCTCCACGACCAGGACCCCGGCGAACATGAAGCCGATCTGCAATCCGCTCATGGACAGCGCGGCGTTCACCGAGTTGCGCACCACGTGGCGCAGCACCACCCGCCGCTCGGTCAGGCCCTTGGCGCGGGCGGTGCGGACGTGTTCCGCCTCCAGCGTGGTGAGCAGGCTGGAGCGGAAGACGCGCCCGATGGCCAGGGCCGGGCCCACGGCCAGCGCGAGGCCGGGCAGCAGCAGGTGTTCCAGCGCGTCCAGGCTCAGCGCCGGATCCCCGGTGAGCAGCCCGTCGAGCACCAGCAGCCCCGTGGGCCCGCCCGCCTCGAACGAGCCGCTGAGCCTGCCGCTGCCCGGCAGCCAGTTCAGGTTGAGGTAGAAGACGACGAGGCTGAAGATGCCGAGCAGGAACGTGGGCGCGGTGGACGCCAGGAACAGCACCCCGCGGAACGCCCCGGCGCCACGCCAGCGCAGCACGCTGGTGAGCGCGAACAGCACCGCGAGGACGAGGGCGACCGCGAAGGCGAAGAGCACGAGTTCCAGGGTGGCGGGGAGGTAGGTGCCGATGTCCTCGGTCACCGGCTGCTTGGTGCGGAAGGAGGTGCCCAGGTCGCCGGTCACCAGCCCGGCGAGGTAGCCGAGGTAGCGGTCGACGGCGGGTTCGTCCAGCCCCAGCCTGGCGCGTTCGGCGGCGATGGCCTCCGGCGAGGCGTTGGGGCCCAGGGTCGCGGCCACCGCGTCGGTGTTCGAGATCTCCTGGAGCACGAACAGCACGAGCGACAGCACCAGCAGCAGACCCAGGAGCGACGCCAGGCGGGCGGCGATGAAACGCGGTGTCATGATGCGGACGGACCTTTCTTCGTCTGACGGTGCCGGTGAGGGTGCCGGTGAGGGTGCCGGTGAGGGTGCCGGTGAGGGCCGGCCTCAACGGCCCCGGTGGGCCAGCAGGCTGCGCACGGCGTCCCCGGCGAGGTTCGCCACCAGGCTCAGCACCATGACGGCCAGACCCGGGATCGCCGGGATCCACCAGTGGGCCAGCAGCTCGGGCAGCCCCCGTGAGGTGTCCGCGCCCAGCTCGGGAGCCGGGGCCGACTGGCCGAGCCCGAGGAAGGACAGGCTGGCGAGGACCAGCACCACGCTCCCCACGTCGAGGCTCGCGGTGATCACCGCGGAGGGCACCACGCCGGGCAGCAGGTGCCGGACGATCAGGCGCGTTCTGCCCACCCCCGCCATCCGGGCCGCCTCCACATGAGGGCGGGCGGCCAGCGCGCGCACCTCGCCGCGGACGATGCGGGCGTAGAACGGCCACCACACGACCGAGATGGCGAGGAAGGTGTTGCCGAGCCCCGAACCCAGGGCCGCCGCCACCGCGATCGCGACCAGGGTGCCCGGCAGGGCCAGGAACAGGTCGGTGATCCGCATCAGCGCGGCGTCCACCCAGCCGCCGGACGCCCCGGCGACCAGACCGACCACCCCGCCGACCAGCAGCCCGAGGGCGACGACCGCCAGGGCCATCAGCCAGCTGGTGCGCAGCCCCAGCAGCGTGCGGGAGAGCAGGTCCCGGCCGATCCCGTCGGTGCCGAGCACGTGTCCGCCCGACCCGACGGGCGCGTAGAGCTCCCCGCTGGGATGCACCGGGTCGTAGGGGGCGAGCACCGGGGCGAGCACGGCCACCAGGGTGACCAGCGCGGCGAGGCCCAGGACCGTGAGGTTGAGCAGGCGGCCGGTGCGCAGCCCCGGCCGGGGCAGCCGCCCCCGGGTCGCGGGCGCGCCGCCCGGCGTCAGTGCCGCTTCCGCGGCGGTGGCGGCCATCAGATCTCCCCCCGGTGCACGCAGGCGACGCTGGGCCGCACGGACCGTTCGCCCCGTGGCGGGCGCGGTCCTATGGGCACCAGCTGGACCCCGGTGAGGGTCGTGGCGCACTCCTCACGGGCCACCGCGCAGCGCGGGTGGTAGGCGCACCCGCCGGGCGGGTCGATGGGGCTCGGCGGCTCTCCCGCGATGTCGGGGAGGGCGACGCCGAGTCCGGGCACGGCGGAGATCAGCGACCTCGTATAGGGGTGCCGGGGACGGGAGATGACGTCCTCGGCCGGGCCGGTCTCCACTAGCCGCCCCAGGTACATCACCGCGATCCGGTCGCCGATGATCCGGGCGACGGACAGGTCGTGGGTCACGAAGATCACCGTCATGCCCAGCTCCCGGCGGAGCCTGTTGATCAGGTTGAGCACGCCGGCCGCCAGGGAGACGTCGAGCGCGCTGGTGGGCTCGTCGCACAGCAGCACCCGGGGCGGGACGATGGTCGCCCTGGCCAGGGCCACGCGCTGCCGCTGGCCGCCGGAGAGCTCGGAGGGCTTGGCGTGCAGCGCCTCCTCGGGCAGGCCCACGGAGGTCAGGGCCGTGAGCGCGCGGGCGCGGCGCTCCGCGCGGTCCAGGCGGAGCCCGGCGAGCCGTTCGGAGAGCAGCTCCCTGACGGTCAGCCAGGGGGTGAGCGAGGCGCCCGCGTCCTGGAAGACCATCTGCACCCGGCGGCGTCCGGGGCCCTCCACGGCCCCGGTGAAGGACTTCTCCAGACCGGCGATCACCCGCAGCAGGGTGGACTTCCCCGAGCCGCTCTCCCCGACCAGGGCGATCGACTCCCCGGCCTCGACGTCGAGCGTGACGCCCCGCAGCGCGGAGAGGGTGGCCTTGCGGCCCCGCCGGTCGCGCACGGTGAAGTCGCAGTGGACCTCGGTGGTCGCCAGGATCGTTCCCCCCTCGGCGGCGCCCGGCGCGGCCGTCTCCCGTTCCGCCGCCCCGGTTCCGCCGGCGAGGGCGTCCCCGGCGAGGACGTCCCCGGCGAGGCGCGCGTGCGCCTCCCCGGCCAGGAAGCAGGCCGACAGATGGGGGGAGGGCGCGGGCGGGGCCGCCGGGGGCGGCGCCTGGGACGGCGGCGGCGGAACGTGCGGTGGCCCGGCCGCGGCCTCGGCGAGCGCGGGCAGCCCCCGCGCGCACCGCGGCTCGGCGAGCGGGCACCGGGTGCGGTAGGCGCAACCCTCGTCGTGGGCCGCGGGGGCCGACTCCACGGCCAGCGTCCGCAGGGGGGCGTGCCGGTCGGTGGCGAGGCCGAGCCGCGAGCCGAGCAGGCCCACGGTGTAGGGGTGGTGCGGCTCTTTCAACACCCGCTCGACCGGGCCGAGTTCGGCGATCCGCCCCGCGTACATGACCGCGACGCGGTCCGCGATCTGCCCGGCGACGCCCAGGTCGTGCGTGATCATCAGCACGCTGCACCCGATGTCGTCCCTCAGCCCGCGCAGTACCCGGAGGACCTGGGCCTGGACCGTCACGTCGAGGGCCGTGGTCGGCTCGTCCGCGACGATGAGCCGGGGGCCGCCCGCGATGGCCATGGCGATCATCACCCGCTGCCTGAGCCCGCCGGAGAGCTCGTGCGGGTAGGAGCGCATGCGGCGTTCCGGCTGGGGGATGCCCACCGCGCGCATCAGCCGGACCGCCTCGGCCGACGAGCCCGCGGCCTCGGCGACCTGGTCGCCGATCCGCATGGTGGGGTTGAGCGAGGTCATCGGGTCCTGGAACACGACGCCCAGGTCGGACCTCCTGGCGCGCCGCCGGTCGGCCTCGGGGCCCGCGGCCATGTCCACGCCGTTGACGGTGAGCGTGCCCGAGACCCGGGGCGCGGACGCCTGGGGCAGCAGGCCGAGGAGCGCCAGGCTCAGCACGCTCTTCCCCGAGCCCGACTCCCCGACCAGGCCGAGGATCTCGCCGCGCCTGATGTCGAGATCGACGCCCTTGATGACCGGGGAACGGACGCCGCCCCGCGCCAGGCTGACGCGGAGGTCGCGGATGGACGCGACGGGTGTCGCCGACGGGTGTGCGGTGTCGGTGTCGGTGTCGGTGTCGGTGTCGGTATGAGTGTCCTGCAACGTGGTGCGGAGCATGTCTGACCTCACGGGGACGGGTCGTGGACGGGGTCACGGGAGGCGGGCGCGGACGGACGGAGTGGGGCCGGGG
>NZ_LAVK01000232.1 GCF_001083795.1 Streptomyces sp. SBT349 | reverse complement strand
GCCAGACGCCGGGGGCGGGTTCCGGCGTGGGGAAGGCGACGTTGATGGCCTCGGGGGCGAGGCCGTCGCCCTCGCGCCCGGCGAGCAGGGCCCCGGCCTCGGCGCGGCCCGCGGCGAGGCCGCCGTCCTCGGCGGGGCCGTCGGGGACGCGGTCCAGGGTGGTGGCCAGCGCGGCGTCGAGCTCGGTGGCGCGGGCGGGGACCAGGGTGAGGAGGGTGTGGTGGAGGGCGCCCGCGAGCGCGGCGTCCTGGAAGGCGGCGGCGTCCTCGCCGGCCGGGGCCTCGTCCAGGGCGCGGACGGCGGCTGCCCAGCCGATGGCCCAGGTGCGGCTGTTGGTGGCCTGGGTGGGGGCGCCGCCGGCGGTGAGGGTGGCGGAGGTGACGTCGAACCACTCCAGCGCGGTGTCGGCGCCGGTCGCGCCCGCGGCGGCGCCCGGCCGCGCGGTGGCGGTGGGGGCCTGCGTGGTCACCAGGGCGGCGACCGCGGCGAGGGCGGCGGCGGCGAGCAGACGTGCGGGACGGCTCGTGGAACGGCTCGTGGAACGGTGGGCGGGACGGCGGGCGGGTGACGGCAACGGGTGCTCCTGTGGGGAGAGTCGGCGGCCGGGATCCGGCAGGGCGCCATCCTCGCACCGCGTTGTTGACGGGAGCTGACGGTGAGTGACGGCCGTGTGTCCTGTTCACGCGACGCCCCGCCAACGGCCGGGGATCGGAGCGGTCGGGGGCCCGGCGCGGGCATCACCGATCGGGGGACGGCGGTGCGGGCCCGTTCACCCGCAGGTGCGGAAGCGGAGGCCGGGCGGGCGGCGGGCGCGGGGGCCCACGGCGCCGCGCGGGCCAGGACCGCGTCCACCCGGGCCGGGGACAGGACGTGGTCCGTCGCCAGCAGGGCCGCGCCCAGGGCCGCCGCGTTGCCCTTGGTCCGGCTCGGCTCGATCATCAGGTGCTGGGTGGCGAGCGGGTGGGAGCGGAGGTAGACGGCCTCCCTGACCCCGGCGATCAGCTGGTCGCGCACCCCCGCCAGCGCGCCGCCCAGGACGATGGCCTCGGGGTTGAAGAAGTTGATCAGCCCGGAGAGCACATCGCCCACGCAGCGTCCCGCCTCGCGCACCATGCGGACGGCCTCGTGGTTGCCCGAGCGCACCAGGCGGCCGACGTCGCTGCCCGAGGCGGCGACGGTGCCGGCGCCGCCGAGCCGGCGGGCGAGCGCCGCGCCGCCCGCGACCGCCTCCAGGCAGCCGGCGTTGCCGCACCGGCAGGGCGTGCTGTCGACGCCGACCCTGATGTGCCCGATGTCGCCCGCCGAGCCCTGCGCCCCGCGGTGCAGGCGCCCGTCCGCGATGACGCCGCAGCCGATGCCCGTGCCGACCTTGACGAAGAGCAGGTGACCGACGCCGGGGAAGATCCGGCGCTGCTCGCCGAGCGCCATCATGTTGACATCGTTGTCGACCAGCGTGTTCACGCCGAACCGGTCGGCGAAGAACCGCGGGATCGGGTACTGGTGCCAGCCCGGCATGAGGGGCGGGTCGACGAGCCTCCCCGTGCGGAACTCCACGGGTCCTGGCACTCCCACGCCGATGGCCCGCAGCGAGGAGGCGGGGCGCGCGACGCCGGCGAGCAGCGCGTGCAGGGTGCGCGCGACGTGTTCCAGCACGGCGTCGGGGCCCTCGCCGATCAGCAACGGGTCCTCCTGGGTGGCCAGTTCCTCGCCGCCGATGTCCAGCAGGGAGACGCGGCAGTGCGTCGCGCCCAGGCCGACGCCCGCGACCAGGTGGTCGCGCGTGCGCAGCGTCAGCTTTCTGGGCATCCGCGCCCCCGGCGTCTCGCCCTCCGCGCGCTCGTCGAGGAAGCCGTGGGCGATCAGGGCCTCGACCCGCTGGGAGACGGTCGAGCGCGCCAGCCCGGTCAGCCGGGCGATGTCGGCGCGGGTCTCGGCCGTGCCCTCGGTGACCAGGGCGAGGACCTGGCCGGGAGAGGCGAGGGCGGCGGCCGTGGGACCGCGGGGTGTCGGCGCTGTGGACGGCGCTGCGGACATGAACACCTCCGGGCAACTTTGGCCTCTCAGAGGCAAAAGCTGATAGGCAGTCAGCGGAAGTTAGAAACATTTCTGCGTTATTACCCGCGCTTGACGCCTTGACAGTCACAACTTCTGCCAAGACATTGCTTCCATGCTGACGATGCGGGACATGTCAAAAAGCTTCCTCGGCAACCGAGTCCTCCATGACGTCACCCTCGACCTGCTCCCCGGAGAAGTGCACGCCATCGTCGGCGAGAACGGGGCCGGCAAGTCGACCCTGATGAAGCTGCTCAGCGGGGAGCACACCCCCGACAGCGGCCGGATCGAGATCGACGGGGTGGAGCACGCGTTCAGCCACCCCGCGCAGGCCCAGGCGGCCGGGGTCGGCATCATCCACCAGGAGCTCGCGCTCCTCCCGGACCGCACCGTCGCGCAGAACGTTCTCCTCGGGCGGGAGCCCACCCGCTGGGGCCTGGTCGACCGAGCCGCCATGGAGCGGCGCACCGCCGAACTGCTGGACGACCTCGGCGCGGTCGGCGTCGGCCCCCGGACCCTGGTGCGCGACCTCTCGGTGGCACGGCAGCAGATGGTCGAGGTGGCGAAGGCGCTCGCCGCGGACGTGCGGATCCTCGTGATGGACGAGCCCACCGCCGCCCTCGCCGAGCACGAGGTCGCCGCCCTCTACGACCTGGTGCGCCGCCTGACCGACCGGGGTCTCGGCATCCTGTACATCTCGCACCGGCTGCGCGAGGTCTTCGCGCTCTCCCGCCGCGTCACCGTGCTGAAGGACGGGCGCAGGGTCACCACGGTCGCCACCGCCGAGACGGACATGGACGCGGTCGTCCGCGCCATGGTGGGACGGGAGCTGACCTCGTACTACCCGCCGCGGGCGGGCGCGGGGCGGGCGGGGGACCCCGTGCTGGACGTCTCGGGCGCCGGGAACGACCGGCTGTCGGACATGTCGCTGACGCTGCGGGCCGGTGAGATCCTGGGCGTCGCCGGGCTCCAGGGCTCGGGGCGCAGCGCCCTGACCCGGGCGCTGTTCGGCGCCGCGCCCTTCACCCGCGGCACGATGACGGTCGACGGCGCCCCCCTCCGGCCGCGGCGCCCCCGGCAGGCGATCCGCGCCGGGATCGCGCTGGTGACGGAGGACCGCAAGACCGAGGGGCTCGCCCTGCGCCAGTCGGTCAGGGACAATGCCCTGCTGGTGACGCGGGCCGTCCCCGCGAGGCGGCGCCCTCCGGACGAGGAGGCGCTGAGGGGCCTGCTGGAACGGGTGCGGCTCCCCACCCATGGAACGGGCCGGGAGGTGCGGTTCCTCTCCGGCGGCAACCAGCAGAAGGTCGTCATCGCCAAGTGGCTGGCCGCGCGGCCGAAGGTCCTGCTCTTCGACGAGCCGACCCGCGGCGTCGACGTCGGCGCCAAGGCCGCCATCCACACCCTGGTCAGGGAGCTGGCGCAGGAGGGCCTCGCGGTCCTGCTGATCTCCTCGGAGCTGCCCGAGCTGATCGGGATGAGCGACCGCGTTCTCGTCATGGCCGACGGGCGCCTCGCGGGCGAACTGCCCGCCGGCGCCTCCGAGGAGGACATCATGCGCCTGGCCACCACCGACCGGACGGTGCTCGGCCGCAAGGGCGGTGGCGCCTGATGGCCACCGGCCCGCACTCGGCCACCTCGCCCGCCAAGGACCCCGAGCGGGGACCCGCCGCGGCCGGCCACCACCCCACGCCGGCCGGCCGCGGCCCCGGGCCGGGGGCCCGACCCAGGTCCCGGCCCGGGGCCGGACCCGGGTCGGGGCTCGCGGCCCGGCTCGCCGACCCGGCCGTGGGCGTCTGGCTCGCCGCGCTCGGCGTCACGCTGCTCGGCTGGGTCGTCGTCAGCGCGCGGGGCGGGGAGTTCCTCACCCAGCCCAACCTCACCGGCATCCTCCAGAACTGCGTGGCCCTCGGGCTCATCGCGCTGGGGCAGACCCTGGTCATCCTCACCGGCTCGCTCGACCTGTCCGTGGCCTATCTGGTCAGCCTCGGCACCCTGGTCGCCGCCGAGACCATGGACGGGCAGGACGGCAACATCGTGACGGCCGTGGTGGTCGTCCTGCTGCTCGCCGCCGCGGTCGGCCTGGCCAACGGGCTGATCGTCACCGGCCTGAAGGTCAACGCGTTCATCGCCACGCTGGGCACCGCCCTCATCCTGCGCGGCTGGATCGAGGACAACTACACGGGCCCCGCGGGATCCGTGCCCTCGACGTTCCGGCGCCTGGGCTACGACCGGATCGGCCCGGTCCCCGTCTCGCTCTTCCTGCTGGCCGCGGTGGCGGTCGCGCTGTGGGTCGTCTGCCGCAGAACGCGCCTGGGCCACCACATGTACGCCACCGGCGGCGACGAGCACGCCGCCCGGCTCTCCGGGGTCCGCACCCGGCGGACCGTGGTGCTCGCCCATGTGCTCTGCTCGCTCTGCGTCGGCGTCGCCGCCCTCTTCCTCGCCGCCCGCTTCGGCGCGGGCTCCCCCTGGGCCGGCACCGAGGCCCGTTACGACCTGGAGTCGATCGCCGCGGTGGTCCTGGGCGGGACGCTGCTCGCGGGCGGCCGGGGCGGGGTCGTCGGCACGCTGGGCGGCGTGGTCGTGCTGGCCGTCCTGGACAGCGTCTTCAACCAGCTCGCCGTCGACCCGTTCTTCAAGAACGTCCTGCGCGGCGTGGTGATCATCGCGGCCGTGGCCATCTACGCCCGCCGCCGCCGCTCGGCGCGCGGACCCGTGGGGAGGACCGCATGACCGTCGCGACCCCCGTCGCCGCCTCGGCCGAGACCCGCCGCTCGCGGGCGACCGCCCTGCTGGGAACGGGACTTCCCGTCTACGCCCTGCTGCTGATCCTGCTGGCGGCGCTGGCCGTCACCGACCCCGGGTTCTACGAGCCGGACCGCCTCCTGGCGTTCATCCGGCGGGCCGCGCCCCTGGTCCTGCTGGCCGCCGGGCAGTATCTCGTCATCGTCTGCGGGCAGTTCGACCTGTCCGTCGGCGCCGTGGTGACCACCGGGGTGGTGGTCGCGGCGGAGCTGTACAGCGAGTTCCCCGGAGCGCACTGGCTGGTGGTGTGCGCCGTGCTGCTGGTGGCGGGGGCGGTGGTCGGCCTGGTGAACGGGCTGGTGACCACGGGACTCGGCGTGCCCTCGTTCATCACCACGCTCGGCATGATGCTGATCCTGGAGGGCGGGGTCTTCTTCTGGACCGGCGGCTCGCCGCAGGGCTACCTGCCCGACGAGTTCCGTGCCGTGGGCCGCGACGACGTCTTCGGCCTGCCGTGGGCGGTGCTGGTCTGCCTCGCCGTGGGCGCGGGCGCGGTGGCGCTGATGCGCTCGCGCTTCGGGCGCACCCTGATGGCCACCGGCGACAGCGACCGGGCCGCCGCCCTCTCGGGCGTGCGCGTGCACCGCGTGCGCACGGTCGCGTTCGTCCTCTCCGGCGCCGCCGCCGCGCTGGCCGCGGTGCTCATCGGCGGCTTCTCCGGCGTCTCGGCCCAGGCCGGGTCCGGCCTGGAGTTCGAGGCGATCACCGCCGTCGTCCTGGGCGGCGTGCTGCTCGGCGGCGGGCGCGGCTCGGTCGTCGGCGCCATGGCCGGGGCCTTCTCCCTGACCGCGCTCTTCACCCTGCTCAACCTCCAAGGCGTCTCCGGCGCCCTGGAGTCCACCGTCCAGGGCGTGATCGTCATCGCCGCCGTCGGACTCGGGGCCGCCGACTGGTCCCGGCTGCGCCGCCGTACCCCTTCCCGCACCCGTGGAGGTCGCACCTCGTGATCGGACGTACCCGCATGACCGGACGTACCCGCATGACCGGACACATTCGCACGACCGGACACACCCGCAGGCTCAGGCACACCCGCGTGCTCGGACGACGCGGGTCCGCTCTCGCCGCCGTCCTGCTGACGGCGACGTTCCTCGCCTCCTGTTCGAGCGACTCCCCGGCCGAGGGCGGCCCCTCGGCGCCGGCCGGCTCGGAGGAGCCCGCGGAGAACGGCGGCGGGGAGGCGGAGTTCTTCGCACAGGAGGAGTACGACCAGCAGCTCTCGCTGATGGGCGAGACGCCGGAGGGTCCCGAGGACCGCCCCTGGGAGCAGATGCTGCTGCCGGAGATGATCTCCACCGAGGAATACGCGCTCCCCGCCGTCGAGGACGTCCACCTCTGCTTCTCCAACGCGGGCGTCTTCAACCCCTGGCGGCAGGTGGGCCTGCGGACCATGGAGGAGGAGGTCGCGCAGCACGAGGAGATCACCGAGTTCACCGTGATCGACGCGGAGGGGCAGGACGACAAGCAGATCTCCGACATCCAGGAGCTCGTCGGCCAGGACTGTGACGCCCTCATCGTCTCGCCCAACACCACGGCCACGCTGACCCCCGCGGTCGAGGAGGCGTGCGGGCAGGTGCCGGTCATCGTCTTCGACCGGGGCGTGAACACCGACTGCCCCGTGACGTTCATCCACCCGATCGGTGGCTACGCCTACGGCGCGGCGGCGGCCGACTTCCTGGTGGACGAGGTGGAGCCGGGCGGCAAGATCCTGGCGCTGCGGATCTCGCCCGGGGTCGACGTGCTGGAGAACCGCTGGTCGGCCGCCGAGCTGGCCTTCGAGGAGAGCGGACTCGACGTGGTCGGCGTGGAGTTCACCGACGGCGACCCGGCCACCGCCAAGTCCATCGTGACCGACGCGATTCAGCGCCACGGCGGCATCGACGGCGTCTGGATGGACTCGGGGGCCACCTCGGTGGCGGCGATCGAGGCGTTCGAGGACGCGGGAGAGGAGGTCCCGCCGATCACCGGCGAGGACCAGCAGGACTTCCTCCAGGCGTGGAGCGAGCGCGACCTGACGGCCATCGCGCCGACCTACCCCACCTTCCAGTGGCGCACGCCGGTCATCGCCGCGCTGCGGATCCTCGCGGGCGAGGAGGTGCCCGAGGAGTGGCGCCTGCCGCAGCCCACCGTCACCCAGGACACCCTCGACGGCTACGTGCAGGAGAACATGCCGCCGCTGCACTACGCCATGTGCGGCTGCGAGGGCATGCCCGGGTATCCGGGCGAGTGGGGCGGCGAGTAGATGAAGGCGCTGACCATCGGGGCCAATCCGTGGATCTGGCACTCGCCGGTCGACGGAGCGGCGCTGACCGAGACGGTGCCGCGGCTGGCCGCGTGGGGCTTCGACGAGGTGGAACTGCCGCTGGAGAGCGCGGACGACTGGAAGCCCGCCCCCACCGCGGCGCTCCTGGCGGCCCACGGGCTGCGGCCCGCCGCCGTCGTCGCCGTGATGCCGCCCGGCAGGGACCTGGTGCGGACCACGCCGGAGACGGTCGCCGCCACCCGCGCCTACCTGGTGCGCTGCGTGGAGGCGGCCGAGGAGGTCGGCGCCCCGGTGGTCGCGGGGCCCCTCTACGCGGCGGTGGGCCGGACCTGGCGCATGGACGCGGCGGAACGGGCCACCGCCTACCGGGAGTTGAGGGAGGGCCTGGCCCCGGTGGTGGAACGGGCGATGGCCGCGGGCGTGGTCCTGGCCGTCGAGCCGCTGAACCGGTACGAGACCAGCCTGCTCAACACGGTCGAGCAGACGCTTGAGGCGCTGGAGGGCCTGCCGGAGGGCGGCGTCGGCGTGGCGCTCGACACCTATCACCAGAACATCGAGGAGCGCGGCCTCGCCGACGCGGTGCGACGGGCCGAGGGGCGCGTCGCGCACGTCCAGGTCTGCGCCAACGACCGCGGCACCCCGGGCGCCGACCACCTGGACTGGGCGGGCTTTCTGAGCGCGCTCCTCGACAGCGGCTACGCGGGGCCGCTCTGCATCGAGTCGTTCACCGCCCACAACGAGACCATCGCGGTCGCCGCCTCCGTGTGGCGGCCCCTGGCCGACCGACAGGACACCATCGCGGTGGACGGACTGGCGTTCCTGCGCCGGGCGTTCGCCGCCCTCTGATCCCTCACCCCCGAAAGAGGCACCCGCCAGGAGAGGACACCCCCCACATGCACCGCCTGCCTAGAAAACGTTTGAGAGCCGCGGTGGCGCTCGCCGTCGCCCCGCTGCTCGCGGTCGGCGCGCTGCCGTCCGCCTCCGCGGACGAGCACGCCGCGGAGTTCCGCGCCCTGCTCTTCACCAGGGCCGTCGGCTACGTGCACGACTCCATCCCCGCCGGCATCCAGATGTTCGAGGAGGAGGCGGCGGAGAACGATTTCGAGATCGTGCAGAGTGACGATCCCGCGATCTTCAACGACGCCGACCTCGCCGGGTTCGACGTGGTCGTCATGCTCCAGAACTCCGGGATGGTCTGGGAGACCGACGCCCAGCGCACGGCCGTTCAGGACTACGTGGCGGGCGGCGGAGGCATCGCCGCCCTGCACAACACCCTCGACATGGGCATCGAGAACGAGTTCCCCTGGTGGGACGAGCTGATCAACGGCGGCGCGCACATGCCGGCCCACTCCCCCGGTGTGCTGCCCGGCACCGCCCATGTGGCCGACCGGGTGCACCCCTCCACCAGCATGCTCCCCGAACGCTGGGAGCGCCCCGAGGAGTGGTACAACTTCGACGTCAACCCCCGCGGCGACGTCCATGTCCTGGTCACCGCCGACGAGTCGACGTACGACCCGGGCAGCGAGGCGATGGGCGCCGACCACCCGATCTCCTGGTGCCGCGAGGCCGAGGGCGGCCAGGTGTGGGCCACCGCGATGGGCCACGACGCGGCCTCCTACACGGAGGAGTCGTTCCGCGACCATGTGGTCGGCGGCGTGCGGTGGGCGGCGGGCGTCGCGCCCGGCGACTGCGGCGGCACCGTGTGGAACACCTACGACAAGGTGGCCCTGGACGACGACACGGCGGACCCGATGGAGCTCGACGTCGCGGACGACGGCCGGGTCTTCTACGCCCAGCGCGCCGGCCAGCTCCAGATCTACGACCCGGCGGCGCACGCCACCACCACCGCGGGCACGCTCGACGTCTACACCGGGGGCGAGGACGGCCTCGTCGGCCTCGCGCTCGACCCCGACTTCGCCACCAACCACTGGGTGTACCTCTACTACGCGCCCGCCGACAGCGCCGAGGACGTCAACCGGCTCTCCCGGTTCACCGTGGAGGAGAACGTCCTCGACCCGGCGAGCGAGGCCGTGCTTTTGGAGGTCCCGGCCTACCGTGACCGGACCTACCCGGAGCCCGGACACACGGGCGGCAGCCTCGACTTCGGCCCCGACGGGACCCTGTACCTGTCCACGGGCGACGACGTGCCGCCCAACCTCTCGACCGACTGGCAGGGGTACGCCCCGATCGACTGGCGCGAGGGCCAGGAGATGCTGGACTCGGCCCGCACCGCGGGCAACACCAACGACCTGCGCGGCAAGATCCTGCGGATCGACCCCACCGACGACGGCGGCTACACGGTGCCCGAGGGGAACCTGTTCCCGCCCGGCACGGAGGGCACGCTGCCCGAGGTCTACGCCATGGGCTTCCGCAACCCGTTCCGCTTCACCGTGGACCAGGAGACGGGCTTCGTGCACGTCAGCGACTACGGCCCCGACCGCGGTCCGCCCACGACCGAGCGGGGCCCCGAGGGCCTGGTGGAGTACAACATCATCAAGGAGCCGGGCAACTTCGGCTGGCCCTTCTGCCACGGTGACAACCAGCCGTACGCGCCGTACAACCCGGACACCGGGGAGATCGGCGAGAAGTTCGACTGCGCCAACCCGACCAACCCCTCGCCGAACAACACGGGCCTGACCGAGCTGCCGCCCGTGCAACTCCCCGAGGTCTGGTACGGCTACGAGGTCTCCGAGCAGTTCCCCGAGATGGGCGAGGGCGGCTCGGCCCCGATGAGCGGCCCCGTCTACTCCTACGACCCGGACAACCCCTCCCCCACCAAGTTCCCCGAGTACTTCGACGGGGCGCACTTCTTCTACGAGTGGGGCCGCGACTACATCAAGGAGATCCAGCTCGACGCGGACGACGAGGTCCTGAAGATCAACGACTTCCTGTCCTCGCAGCAGTTCGCCAGCCCGATGGACATGACGTTCGGGCCCGACGGCTCGCTGTATCTCCTGGAGTGGGGAAGCGAGTTCGGCGGCGGCAACAACGACTCGGGGCTGTACCGCATCGACTACGTGCGCGGCGGGCGTTCCCCGGTGGCCTCGGCGACCGCCTCGGTCACCAGCGGACCCACGCCGCTGGCGGTCGACTTCTCCAGCGAGGGGACGAGCGACCCGGACGGCGGGGAGCTGGCCTACGCCTGGGACTTCGACGGCGACGGCACGTTCGACTCGACCGAGCCGAACGCGTCCCACACCTACGAGGAGCCGGGCGAGTTCACCGCCCAGCTGCGCGTGACCGACCCGGAGGGGAACGAGGGCTTCGACAACGTCCCCGTCACCGCGGGCAACACCGCGCCCTCCGTGGCGATCGAGTTCCCGGTCAGCGGCCAGCTGATCGACTTCGGCGACCAGATACCGTACCGGGTGACGGTCACGGACCCCGAGGACGGCGAGATCGACTGCTCGCAGGTGTTCGTCAACCCGGCCCTCGGCCACGACGACCACGAGCACCCGACGACCGACCTGGCGGGCTGCGAGGGCACGGTGGACACCGGCGACCTCGGCGGCCACCCGGAGGGCGCGGACCTGTGGTACGTGCTCAACGCCCGCTACACCGACGGGGGCGGCGAGGGCACGGGCGCGCTCACCGGCTACGGACGGTCGGTGCTCCAGCCGCGGGACAAGCAGGCCGAGTACCACCACGACCAGTCCGGGACGCGGATCGTCTCGCAGCCCGACGCGGAGAACGGCGAGCGCATCGGGGACATCAGCGACGGCGACTGGATCGCGTTCGAGCCGATGAGCGTCGAGGGAACGGGCTCGGTGAGCTACCGGGTGTCCTCGCCGTTCGGCGGCGGCGCGATCGAACTGCGGGCGGGCGCGCCGGACGGCGAGCTGCTGGCCACCACCCCGGTCCCCAACACCGGTGACTGGGACGTCTATCAGTCCACGCCCGCCGTGCCGGTCGCGGAACTGGCCGGGACGCACAAGCTGTATCTCGTCTTCGACGCGCCGCAGGAGAACTCGTTCGACCTGGACTCGATCCAGTTCGCGGCGCCCTGACCCCTCTTCCCCCTCGGAGCCGGGGCCCGGCGGACGGCACACCACCGTCCGCCGGGCCCCGGCCGCGCGTGGACCGGGCCGCTCACCTGGGGCGGAGGCGGAGGCCCTGCATGCCGCCGTCGACGGCGAGGTCGGTGCCGGTGGTGGCGCCGGAGAGAGGGCTGGCGAGATAGGCGATGGCGGTGGCGACCTCGTCCGCGCTGACCAGCCGGCCGGTGGGCTGGCGGGCCTCCAGGGCGGCGCGCTCGGCCGCGGGGTCGTCGGCGGCGCCCAGCAGCCGGGCGATCCAGGGGGTGTCCGCCGTGCCGGGGTTGACGCAGGTCACGCGGATGCCGTCGGCGACGAGGTCGGCGGCGGTGGCCCGGGTGAGGGCGAGGACCGCCCCCTTGGTGGCCGAGTAGAGCGCCCGGTTGGGCAGCCCCGCGGTGGCGGCGACCGAGCAGGTGTTGACGACGGCGGCGTGCCGGGACGCCCGCAGGTGGGGCAGCGCGGCACGGGTGGTGCGGACCATGCCGAGGACGTTGACCTCCCACAGGCGGCGCCACTCCTCGTCCGGGTTGTCCTCGATGGTGCCCTGGGCACCGATGCCCGCGTTGTTGACGAGGATGTCCACCCCGCCCAGCGCCTCCGCCGCCTGCGCGACCGCGGCGCGCACCGCGTCGTCGTCGGCGACGTCGGCGCGGACGCCGATCAGCGGCTCCGGCACCTCGGGCACCAGGTCCAGGCAGGCGACGCGGGCACCGCGCCGGGCGAGCAACGCCGCGGTCGCCAGGCCGATGCCCGAGGCGCCGCCGGTCACGACGGCGGCGAGCCCGGCGAATTCCTGGTCACTCACAAGGGGCCTCCCTGGGCCTGCGCCTACGCTTGTACATGGGACCGATTTATAGTCCGGGGACCGCACAGACGTCCAGACCGGGGCCGAACCGGACAGCCCCCGGCCGAGACATGGGATGTCTGCGGACCGCCGGACCGCACCCGCTCCCGGCCGCATCGCCCCTGCCCGGAGCGCCTTTTCATGTATCCGCCACCCCATCGACTTTCACGGCAGCGCCACCACCACGGACGACCAGTACCACCAGCGGGGGCTGCCTAGGTTCGGCCCCGGTCTGGACGAGGCCACCGGCGGCTTCGACGCGTTCATCGACGACATCGAGATCACCAACGGCTGATCGGCACGGCACGGCACGGCACAGGGCGAGGCCCCGGTCGGCGGACGCGCATCCGCGGGCCGGGGTCTCNGGCGAACACCCACGAACCCTCCCCCCGTAGGTGCCTCCCTCGTGCATCCGCACGAAACAGACACCCGGCCAAGCCCGCGCCACCTAAGCCAGGCGTAGAAGCCGCCCCACCCCACCACGGCCGCACTCCACCCCCGCAGACAGCGCAGAATGCGAAGGCTCAGCCCGCCTCGCCGCCAAGAGCCTCGCGCTCGTAGCGGCGCATGGTGTCCACGAACAGCGCCCGTTCGCCGGGGGAGAGCGGGGCGAACGCGGACCGCCACGCCTCCGCGCCGTTGGCGAGCCACCCCTCGATGGCGGCGCGCGTCTCGGGGTCTCCGCTGAGCGTCACGATGGTGCGCCGCCCGTCCTCCGGGTCCGGGTGGCGTTCCAGCACGCCCTGCCTGCTGAGGTCGCCGACCATCAGCGACACCGTGGTGGGCGCGACATCGAGGCGGGTGGCGAGCGCGCTGACCGGCTGCGGGCCGTCGAAGAGGAGATAGGCCAGCAGCGACAGGTGCCGCGGGGCCAGGTTGAACGAGCGCAGCGCCTCGGGGAGGGCGATCCGCTTGAGCCTGGCCGCCACGCGCGGCATCAGCAGCAGCATGGCCCGGATCGCCTCGTCCGAACTCAGCTCCGCACCGGCCACGCCGGGACCCCCTCGGTCACACGACCCCCGTGGCCGCAACGATCAGGAGGCCCCACGCTACCGCAGGCGGCGCGGCCCCCTACGGCGCCGGGATCAGCTGCGCCTCCTCGTAGGCGAAGTGCTCCTCCAGGCCGGTGACCAGGCGGTCCAGCTCGGCACGCAGGGTCGCCGGGCCGGTCCCCTCGCCGCCGAGCAGGGCCGCGAAGCGGGTCAGGGCCTCCTCCACCACGAGGTGCTCGGCGCGGAGGCGGTCGAGCGCGGGGGCGAGCTCGGGAAACCGCCGCTCGAACGCGGTGAAGGCGCCGTTCTCCCTGGTGTGGTGCAGCTGGAGGCCGTAGCAGAACCGCAGGCAGTGGCGGCGCAGCTCCTCGGCGGCTCCGGCGGCCCCGCCCGTTCCGCCGGTGGCCGGGGCCCCGGCGAGGGCCTGGTCGATCTCGGCGCGAAGCGCGGCCAGTTGGCCGCGCAGGTCGGCGTGGTGGCGGCGCAGTTGCTCGCCCACCAGCCGGGCGCGGTCGTCGTCGGCGGAGAGGACGAGCGGGTGGAGGGCGACCACCGGAATCGTCCGCTCCGTGCCGCTCTGGTACGCCAGGAACGCGGGGTCCCGCTCGCACTGGAGCTCCCAGTAGCGGTCGCGCTCCTCACCCTCCAGCGGAACGGCGCGCGCCGCGAGCGGCCTGCCCTCGCCCGCCTCGCCGGGGAGTTCCAGCGTCACCTGGGGTGAGGCCAGCAGGTTCAGATACCAGTCCGGGTGGCGGTCGCCGCCCGCGTTGGAACCGAAGACCAGGTAGCGGTCGCCATCCCTCAGGCAGACGGCCGGGGTGGTGTGGGGGCGGCCGGTCCTGCGGCCCGCCGTGGTCAGCAGGACCAGCGGCGCGCCCTCGAACATGCCGCCCACCCGCCCGTTGTTCGCGCGGAATTCCTCGATGATCCGCTTATTCCAGTCGCTCACGCGGGACACGCCTCCGCTCCAGGTGTGTTTGCTTTGAAAGCAAACATATCACTGGGTGGTCGCCCCGGCCAGCTCCCGGACGGCGCGCACCAGCCGTTCCACGTGCTCGTCCGGGGTGCCCGCGCCGAAGCTCACCCGCACCGCCGCGCCCGGTCCCTCGCACCCGGCGCTCCCGCCCCGCCCGTCCTCGCCCAGGAGCTCCCGCACCAGCGGCTGCGCGCAGAACATCCCCGCCCGCACCCCGATGCCGTACCGCTCCGACAGCTCCCGCGCGAACCCGGCCGCGTCCCGGCCCGCGACGGTGAACGAGACCACCGCCACCCGTGGCGCCGCGGGTCCGAACAGCGACAGCTCCCTGACCCCCGGCACCGAGGCGAGACCGGCGCGCAGCGTCCTCAGCAGGCGCTCCTCGTGCGCCACCAGCGCCTCGAAGCCCGCCCCCGCCAGCGCCCGGCAGGCGGCGGCGACCGCCACCGCGCCGATGACGTTGGGCGAGCCCGCCTCGTGGCGTGCCTCGTCCCGCGCCCACTCGACGTCCAGCCGCCCGTCGGCCGCCCGCGTCACGACCCGCGTCGCCCCGCCGCCCGCGAGATAGGGCTCGGCCGCGCGCAGCCAGTCGCCCCGCCCGGCCAGCACGCCCGCGCCGAAGGGCGCGTACAGCTTGTGGCCCGAGAACGCGACCCAGTCCACGCCCAGTTCCGTCAGGTCCACGGGCCGGTGCGGCGCGAGCTGCGCCGCGTCCAGCACCACCCGCGCCCCGTGGCGCCGCGCCACGGCGGCCAGTTCGCGCACGGGCCACAGCTCGCCCGTCACATTGGAGGCGCCCGAGACGCACAGCAGCGTGGGCGTCCCCGCCGGGACCGCCGCGAGCGCCTCATCGGCCGCCAGCACCGCCTCCTCGGGCGAACGCGGCGTGCCCAGGCAGGTGGTGGGGTGGCGGCGCCAGGGCAGCAGCAGCGCGTGGTGCTCGGTCTCGAAGACGAACACCCGCGTCCCGGCGGGGAGTGCGGCGGCCAGCAGGTTCAGCGAGTCGGTGGTGGAGCGGGTGAACACCACCTGGTCACCCGGGCGGCAGTGGAGGAACGAGGCGACCGTCGCCCGGCTGCGTTCGAACAGCTCGGTGGCGCGCTGCGAGAGATGGCCCGCGCCCCGGTGCACGCTGGCGTAATACGGCGCGAAGTCCGCGACGTCGTCCCACACCTCGCGCAGCGCCGGGGCGCTCGCGGCATAGTCGAGCGCCGCGTAGGTGATGTCTCCGCCGCCGCCGAGGGGAACGCGCACGTCCGCGCTGATGACGGGCAAAGGCGGCGTGCCGACAGTAAGGGTCATGGGGACGACTCCCTGATCCGCGCTTGCCGCGGACCCTGCGCCCGCGGCCCGGTCATCACCCGGGGCACCCCGCCGCGGAGGGAGGGTTGCCGGACAGCGGGCCGGGGCCCTCAACTGCTGTCACTCGTGACCTTGTCCGCGATTCTGTCACAGGCCGTCCGGCGCGCCACTCTCCAGGGGGACCGGGACCACGCGATGGAAGTACCGTACGCATTCGGCCGGTTGCGCCGGGTAAGAGGGCGGGCGATCATCATCAGCCTCACGAGAGGACAGCCATGCACATTCGACACATCGCCGGGGTGGCCGCCGCCGGCGCCCTGCTCGCCCTCGCGGGTCCCGCCGCCACCGCTCACGCGGAGGTGACGGGCACCTTCCGCTTCAGCCTGCCCGACGGGAACGAGGGCGAGATCGAGGGCCCCGCCAGCTACCAGTGCTACATGCTGGAGGCCCCCGACAAGCCGGTGACCTCGGGCTACAAC
This sequence comes from Streptomyces sp. SBT349, assembly GCF_001083795.1. GTDB lineage: Bacteria > Actinomycetota > Actinomycetes > Streptomycetales > Streptomycetaceae > Streptomyces. Next base: position 5,997 of record NZ_LAVK01000232.1, on the reverse strand, counting down.
AACACCGTCTTCACGGCCGAGCTCTACGGCGACGGCGCCTGCAACCACGCGCTGGGCCACGAGGTCCCGCCGAACAGCGGTTTCCAGAGCGAGCCCGCGGGCAGCGTGATGTTCAAGCCGGTGCAGTCCGCCTAGGACCCGTCGTCGGGATCCCGGCGACGAGGCCCCGCTCTCGGCGTCTCACCGTCCGGATCCCACCGCGGGAGCAGCCGCTCCCGCAGCCGCCGGGCCTCGGTGACGCGGTGCTGGGCCATGAACAGGTCCAGCGCCGCGCGCCGGGTGGCGTCGGCCTCGCCGCGCCGGCCGAGCGCCTCATGGGCCTCGGCGAGCCTGACCAGGGTGTTCGCGGCGTTGTGCGGGTCGCCCCCGGGGGCGTTGTTGAGTGCGAGCGAGCGCCGGTAGTACCCGACCGCACCGGCGGCGTCCCCCGTGCGCAGGGCGATGTAGCCCAGGCTGTCGAGCGTCGCGGCCTCGCCCCCGGGGTGGCGGTGGCTCCGAAAGAGCCCTAGCGCCCGCTCGCAGTTGCCGCGGGCCGGATCGAAGTGGCCGCGCAACGCCTGTGTCCACCCGAGGGAGTTGAGCGTCCTGGCCTCCCCGACGGCGTCGCCCGCCGCCCGGAAGAGGCCGAGCGCCAACTCGGCGTGCTCCTCGGCCCGTTCGGGGTCCCCGTTCCTGGCGTGGGCGTGTGTCATGGCCTTCAGGGTCTGCGCCCGCTCGCGTGGATCGCCCGAGGTCTCGAAGCGGGCGAGGGCCTCGCCCAGGTGGGTCAGCGCGGCTGCCGCCTCCCCGGCCCGCAGCAGCGCGTTGCCCAGGCGCCGGTGGGCGAGTGCCTGGGCGACGGCGTCGCCGAGCCGCCGGGTGCTCTCCAGGGCGGTCCGCCAGGACGCGATGTGCTCGGGCCCGATGGCGTGGTAGGTCTGGTGGCCGTCCAGCGCCCAGGCCAGGCGCCACGCCCGCGCGTGCCAGCCCCGCCGGTGGGCGGCGCGCTGGGCCGCGAGCAGCCCCTCGTACTCGGCGGCGAACCAGCCGCGCGCCGCCTCGGGCCCGTCCAACTCCAGGGGAACGCAGCCGGGTTCGGGCTCGCCCCGCTCGAACGGCAGCGGATAGGCGTCCATGAGGTGGTCGGCGCGGTAGGCCGTGTGCAGCAGGAAGTCCACCACCCGCCGCAGGGCGGCGTCCCGCTCGCCGCCGGGCATCCGTCGCGCGCGCTCGGCCGCGTACTGCCGGGTCAGGTCGTGCATGCGGAAGCGGCCCGGGGCGTGCTCGGCGATCAGGTGCGCGGCGAGGAGGCGGAGCAACGGCCCGCGGGCCCCGGCCGGTTCGAGGCCGAGGAGCGCCGCCGCGGCCGGGAGGCCGATGTCGGGTCCGGGGGCGAGTCCCAGCAGCCGGAACGCCCGCGCCGCCTCCTCGTCCAGCGCGCGGCAGGAGGCCGTGAACACCCTCCGCAGGCCCGCGTCCAGCGCGCCGCCGTCCAGGGCGTCCAGGGTGCCCGCGGCCTCACCGGCGTCCGCCGCGCCGGGGGCGCCCGGGGCGCCGGGCCGGGTCCCGGCCTCGCGCAGCGGCTCGGCCAGCGCGGCCAGCGGCGTGCCCGGCCGCCCCGCGGCGTGGGCGCCGACGAGGCTGATCGCCAGCGGCAGCCCGGCGCACCGCTCCAGCAGCTCGGCGGCGGTCCCGGGCTCGGCGGCGACGCGGTCCTCGCCGAGGTGGCGGTCCAGCAGCGTGCGCGCCTCGTGGTGGGGCAGCACGTCGAGGCCGATCAGCCGCGCGCCGTGCGCGCCGGCCAGGCCGACCAGGCGATGGCGGCTGGTGACCAGGACCGCGCAGCCGGGGCTGCCGGGGAGCAGGGGCACGACCTGCTCGGTGTCGCGGGCGTTGTCCAGGACCACCAGCAGCCTGCGCTCCGCGGTCAGGCTGCGGAACAGGCCGGTCCTGGCGTCGGGTTCGGAGGGGACGGAGGCGGGCTCGACGCCGAGCGCGGAGAGGAACCCGCGCACCGCGGCGGCGGGCCGCGTGGGCTCGTCCGAGGGGTGGAATCCGCGCAGGTCCACATACAACTGGCCGTCGGGGAAACGGTCCACGTGGTCATGGGCCCAGCGAAGGGCGAGCCACGTCTTGCCGATGCCGCCCGCGCCCCCGATGGCCGCCACCGCCATGGCGCGCCGCCCGCCGTCCTCGCCCCGCGTCCCGCCGAGTGCCTCGGCCAGCTCGTCGAGCTCCCGCTTCCGGCCGGTGAACAGGGCGGGCGCGGCGGGCAGTTGGCGTGGCACCGGGGGCCGTGCGGGGGACCGCGCCGCCCGGGGCGCCGGGGCCCTGAGCGCCGGGTCCTCGGTGAGGATCCGGCGGTGCAGGGTGCGCAGCGCGTCGCCCGGGTCGGCCCCCAGTTCCTCGGCCAGGCGACGCCTGATCGCCTCGTACCGCTCCAGCGCGTCCCCGGCCCGCCCGCTCCGGTGGAGGGCGAGCATGAACTGCCAGGCCAGCCGCTCGTCCAGGGGGTGTTCCGCCGTCCGTGCCATCAGACCGGGCAGCAGGGCGTCGTGCCGGCCCAGGCGTAAGCGGGCGTCCCCCAGGTCGAGTTCGGCCGCGTAACGGTCCAGCGCGAGGCGGGCGCCCAGCGCGTTGAACCAGGGCGTGTCCGGGAACCCGTGCTCCTCGCCCCGCCACAGCCGGAGCGCCTCCTCGAACAGGGCGGCGGCGCGGGCGTCGTCCTCCTCGGCGGCGGCCCGTTCGACCAGGCCGCGGAACCGGTGCAGGTCCACGGCGGCCGGGTCCACCGTCAGCACGTAGGCGCCGGAGCGCCGCCCGATGCTCACGTCCCGCGCGGGGGCCAGCGCGCCGCGCAGCCGTGAGAGATAGCTGTAGAGCGTCCCGTGGGCCCGCTGCGGAGGGTCCTCACCCCACAGCCGTTCGACCAACTCGCCCCGGGAGACGGAGCGGTTGGCGTCGACGAGCAGCGCGGCCAGCACATGCCGCTGCCGGGCGTGGCCCAGTTCGAGGCGCCGCCCGCAGACCCTGGCCTCGACGCCACCGAGCAGCCCGAACTCCGCCGTCATCACACGTTCCCGTCGACTCCCGTGTCCCACCCACCCCTTGATAACCGGCCTGAGCTGCGCATTCAAGAGTCCCGCAAGATTCCTCCAGATGACGGAGTGCAGAGTGGTGTCCAGTGGCCGGCGGACACGATGACCACGATGTCCCGACGACCACGAGGCACGCCATCGCACACCGATGGACCGGCACCACCACCGACCAGGGGGACGGACACATGACCACGCACACGAACACGGGGGAGTCCACCCGCGCCACCTCGCCCTCGTGGCGGCGCGGGCGGCCGAGGGCTACGGGGCCCCGGGGCCTCCGGCCGTGATCAGCTGATCCGACCAGGGGGCCAGCAGCGCGAGCAGGGCGTCCCGTTCGGCCGGGGTACACGGCGCGAACGGGGCGGCCACATGCGGCGGGCACAGGCCGCGCGCCGCCAGGACGGACTTCACGGCGGGGACGCCGGGGCGGACGCCGTGAAGGGCGAGGATCGAGCCGAGCGTCCGCTGCGCCCGTTCCGCCGCCTCGCCGTCCCCGGCGCGGTGCGCGGCGAACAGCCCGACGGCGAGGGCGGGGGCCAGATTCGCCACCCCCGGCACGATCCCGTGGGCGCCCTGCCGCAGCCCCTCCAGCAGCCGGGGCTCGGCGCCCTGGCTCAGCCCGAAGCCGGGGAAGCGGCCCGCCGCCGCGACGGCGTGGGCCAGCAGCCCGGGGTCGCCCGAGCTGTCCTTCATCCCCACCAGGTGCGGCAGCGCCGCCAGGTGGTCGATCAGCGAGGGCGAGAGCGGGCAGCTGTAGCGCGGCGCGTTGTAGGCGACCACCGGCACGCCGAGCCCGCCGAACGCCGCGTAGTGCGCCACGATCTCGTCGTCGCGGTGGTGGTAGTAGATCGGCGGGCTCAGGACCAGCGCGTCGGGGCGCGCCGGGAGCACCGCCTCGGCGCGGGCGAGCGCCTCCCCGGTGCCCGCCGCGGTGACATTGACCAGGACCGGGCCGCCTCCGGTCAGTTCGCGCCACCGCGCGTCGACGGCGGCGGCGAACGTCCCGAGCCCCGGGCCCGTCTCCAGCAGCGGGCCCTCGCCGTTGCTGCCGAACAGCATCAGGCCGCGCGCCCCCGCCGCAGCCAGCGCCCGCAGCAGCCCGTCCGCCCCCTCGGCGGACGGGACGCCGGGGCGGGACATGGGCGTGACCAGCGGCACCATCACGCCGCCCAGCAACTCCCTGCCGTCGGCGCGCGCCCCCGCCCCGTGTGCCTGCCCGCGCGCCTCCCCGCGCGCCGCGTCCGCTCCGCCGGACATCAGTACGCCCCCACCCGCGGCCAGGCCAGCTCGACCCCGGCGCGCACCAGCTCCTCCTGGAAGCCGGAGCGCCGCTCGGCGTCCTCGTGGACCTGCCCCGGCTCGACGCCCTCCTCCAGGCAGTGCGCCGCCAGCGACCCGGCGACCTCGCCCACGTTCCACTCCACCGGATGGAGCCGGTAGCAGCCGTTGGTGATGTGCGTCGTGCCGATGTTCTTGCCCGCGGGGAGCAGGTTCCGCAGGCGGACCGGGAGCAGCGCGCCCAGCGGGATCTGGAACGGGCAGCTGGCGACGTCGATATAGGTGTCGCCGCCGGTCGAGGGGTGCAGGTCGATGCGGTACATCCCGACGCCCACCGAGTCCGGGTAGGCCACCGCGCCCGCCTCGCCGCGGACGGCGAACGACAGGTCCTGCTCGACGACCCTGCGCCGCGCCAGGATGCGCCGCGACTCGCGGATGTAGGGGGCCTTCGCCAGCCCGTCCGCGGTGCCCATCACATCGCCGCGCAGCCGCAGCCCGGGCCATCCGGTGCCCCCGTCGGGGCGCGGCGCCTCGGTCTGGAGCCAGTACAGCATGCTGAGGCTCAACTCCCGCGCGCCCGCCAGGTGCCGGGTCCTCTCCTCCTCGCTCACGCCGATCAGCGGGCCCGGAAGGTAGTCGATCATCGGCCAGTTGACGATGGTGACGTCGCTCAGCGCGAAGCCCGGCCGCAGCACGGCGCGGGACAGCACCCTGCGGAACGCCCACAGCTCCTTGTCGCCCGGGTCCTTGGACTGGTCGGCGACCACCGGGCCGGACTCGGCGTTCGGGATGAAGTCGCGCGTGCTGGTCTCCAGCGTCCGCGGGTCGGGCGCGGTCAGGCTGAGCAGCGGGTTCGGCCACTGCGGCGGCTGGTAGGCGGCCCAGGCTTCGTAGTCCGCCGGGCGGTCCACGGTGTGGTCCTCGCCCGCGCGGTGCTCCACGGCGAACACCCAGGAGAACGCCTGCATGTTGTCCGGCTGCGCCTCCTCGGGGGCGCTCGGCTCGCCCGTGTCGTGCCGGGACTCGAAGCCCGTCACATGCTCGGCGCCCGCGAGCGGCAGCAGGTCGCCCAGCTCGGTGGCGTCCAGCACGTAGCGCGCGGCCACCTCGGCGCGTTCCCCGTCGGGTCCCTCGACCACGACGGAACGGACCAGGTCGCCGTCGACCGCGACCGCGACGGGCCGGTGCCGGTACAGCACCCGCAGCCGCCCGGCCGCGACATACGGCGCGACCATCGCGTCCAGCACGGCGGCGGCCACCCGCGGCTCGTGGCACAGCCTGCTGACCCGGCCCTCGCCCGGGTTGAGGTCGCGGCGCCCGCGGGCCTCGTCGGTCAGCGGATACCAGGTGCGGTAGTAGTCGCGGATCGCGTCGCGCAGCGCCCGGTAGGTGCGCGTGCAGCCGAACTGCTCGATCCACGGGTGCTCGTCGGGCGGCACGCCCTGGCTGGTGAGCTGCCCGCCGAGCCAGTCGGTCTCCTCGGTGAGTACCACCGAGTGCCCCCGCGCCAGGGCGGCGAGCGCCGCGGCGACGCCGCCGAGTCCGCCGCCGACGACGAGGATGCCGGTGGGGGTGGGGTGGGCCGTGTGACTGCTCACGTGCGGGGTCCTGTTCTCGATGCGTCGGGCTGGTGGGGCTGGTG
>NZ_LAVK01000231.1 GCF_001083795.1 Streptomyces sp. SBT349 | reverse complement strand
GGGCGAGGGCGACGAGGTGACGGTCGCGGGGCTCGGCGCCGAGCCGCCGGGCGTGGAACTCGACGTCACCCACGCCGCCGGGGTGGGCGAGTTCTTCGCCGGGCTCGGCTCGCTCGACGTGCTGGGTAAAGCGGCGGGGGGGGTGGGGCGCGCGGCGGGGCGTGCGGAGCGCCAACAGGCCACCCACGCCCGGGAGACAGGCCCGCCACCGCGCCGCCCGCGGCGCGTGCTCGTCCATGACGACGGCGGCGATGACCGCCAGGTAGGCGGCGCCGTGCACGGGGCCCGTCACCGAGGAGACCGTTTCGGCGTGCAGGGTCGCGAGGTTGAGCAGCAGGACCGCCAGGCTGGCCGCCTCCACCGCGGCGGCGGCGCGCAGCAGCACGGCGTCACGCCCCCGTGGTCGAGCCGGGCCGCACGATCATCAGCACCACGACGACCGCCCAGAGCAGGTTGAACACGCCCGCCATCATGTGGAGTCGGGGCGTGCGGACGGTGTCGGGGGCGTCGAGCGCGGCGCGCTGGGCGGGCAGCACCCCGCCGACCAGCACGGCGGCGGCGACGGCGGTGAGGATCATGGACGCGATCAGCCAGGCGTCGGTGAGCACGTCCATGGCGACGGCCGTGGCCAGGCCGAAGGCGGGGACCGCGACGCCGAGCACCGCGTAGCCGCGGCAGATCCGGTGGAGCGCGGCGGCCAGGGTCGCGTTGCCGCCCTCGGGGGCGGCCTGGCGCGGGAACATGCTGGCCGCCACGGTCACCGGCCCTATGGCCACGATGGCGGCGAGAACGTGCGCGCTGAGCAGGAGCTTTGTCACGCGGGCGACGCTATGCGCCCGCCCGAGCCCGCAGAAGTGGCGAGAGTGCCATAGGTCAACGGGTTCTGGCCAGCCAGTGGTAGAGGGTCATCGCGACGCTGGTGGCCAGGTTGTAGCTGGAGACGCCCTCGCGCATCGGCAGCGCCACGAGGGCGTCGGCACGTTGCCTCACCTCCGGCGAGAGCCCGGCGCGTTCCGAGCCGAACGCGAGCACCGCGCCGTCCTCGATCCGCGTGGCGCGGAGGTCCGTGCCCGCCGGGTCGAGGGCGAGGAGAGGGCCGGGTGGCAGCCCCGCCGCCGGGTCGACGCGGTCCACGGCGGTCGCGAAGTGCAGCCCGGCGGCGGCCCGCAGCACGGCCGGGTGCCAGGGGTCGGCGGTGCCGGTGGTGAGGACGCCGCGCGCCCCGGCGCCCGCGGCCACGCGGATCACCGCGCCGATGTTGCCGAGGTGGCGGGGGTTGTCCAGCAGGACGACGGGCGCCGGGCCGTGCGCCGGCACGCGGCGCGCGGGGACGGCGAGCGCCGCGACCCCGGTGGGGTGCGGGCGCTCCAGCAGCCCGGCCAGCGCCGCGGGCGCCACCGGGGTGAGCAGGGAGGCCAGCCGGTCGGCGAGGTCGGGGGCGAGCCGCCCGGCGAGGCGGAGCGCGCCCTCCCGGTCGGCGGCCAACGCCAGGGGGACGTCGGCGCCGAAGCGCAGCGCGTGCTTGACCGCGTGGAAGCCGTCCAGCAGGACGGCGTCCCCCGCGGCCAGCTCGCGCCACCGCCCGAGGGCGCCGCCCGTCCCGGCTCCGTTCACCCCTTGGCCGCCCAGGCCGGGGACGGCTGCTCCGCCGGCGCGGGCGGCGCCTGCGCGTCCGCGGGCGTGGAGCGCCGTCGCATGAGCCGGGCGCGCAGGTGGTCGGTGCGCGAGCCCATCCACAGCAGGAACACGGTGGGCAGGAAGACGCTGTCCATCGCGATCATCGCCAGCGAGAAGAACGGCAGGCCCATCAGCAGCGCGATGCCGACGTGTTCGCCCATCATCAGGACCAGCAGCACGTTCTTGGCGCGGCGGTTGAACAGCGCGAACGGGAACGCCACCTGCACCATGACCGTGCCGTAGGTGAGGGCGGTGATGATCAGGCCGCTCCCCGCGAGGAACTCGCTGAGCTCGGGCCAGACGTTGAAGTAGTCCAGGTTCATCGGGTAGTAGACGGCGGTGCCGTCCTGCCAGCGCGTGCCCTGGATCTTGTACCAGCCGGCGGTGGCGTAGATGACGCAGACCTCGGCCATGATCACCAGCAGCGCCGCGTTGTGCACGAGGTTGCCGATCACGTCCGAGACGATGCGCGGTTCGCCGGGCGCGAAGCGGCGGATCAGCCACCAGTAGCCCTGGACGAGCCACATCCCGCCGAGGAACAGACTCCACACCGGGCTGTCGATCTTGCCCGTCAGCAGCGCGACCAGCAGCACGGCGCCGAGGACGGCCCAGAGGGCGACGCCCACGCGGTCGTCCGTCGGCCTGCGGTCCGGGTGGCGGGCGCGGCGGCGGGCGTCCAGCGACCAGACCTGGCCGCAGCGCGTGAGCACCAGGTACATCACCATGAGGTGGATGACGTTGTCGCCGCCGTCGCCCAGGAAGACGCTGCGGTTCTGGAGCGAGAGCACGCCCAGCATGAACACCAGCGAGCTGGTGCGGCTGCGCCAGCCCAGCAGCATGGCGACGCTGGCGAGCATGGTGAGGTGGTAGACCAGCTCGAACCAGGTGGTGGAGCCGGACCAGAGCAGCACGGTGAACGCGCCGTTGTTGTCGACGAACTCGGTGGCCAGGTCGAAGCCCCAGGGGCTGTCGGGGCCGTACATCTCGTGCCGGTTGGGCCACTCGTGCAGCAGGAACCCGAGCACGGTGACCGCGAACCCGATGCGGACCATCGCCGTCTGGTACGGGCCGAGCGCGCGGCGCGTGACGTTGCCGACGCCGCGGGCGAGCGCCGCGTCGAACGTCCGGCCCAGGCCACGGAACGGCGAGGGCGCCCCGGCGGGCGGGGATCCGGGGGCGGCCGTGTCGCCCGACCGCTGTGCGGGGATGCTCATCGCCGCGCTCCTTCCGCGTCCGTGTCCGCGTCGGCGTCCGTGTCCGCGCCGTCCGGGCCCAGCGCCATCGCGCCCTGCGGAAGGTCCTCGGTGGTCACCACCCACCAGCCGAGCTCGTCGTAGTACGTCGAGGTGTCGATGTCCTCGTCGCGCCATTCGGGCGCGGGGACGCGGGTGAACGAGGACCGCATCTGGACGCGGTCGACGGTCGAGAGGTCCATGCCGTGGTCGTCCGCGAGGCGTTGGAGCGCGATCCGGTGCACGTAGCTCTCCGAGAGCTGCCCGCGCACGCCGATGGGGTTGCCGTCCTCGTCGTGCGACGCGGTGTAGAAGTCCCAGGCGCGGCGCATGAGGTTCTGCGAGGTGTGGCTCGGCAGCAGGTGGTGCCTGATGCCCTCGATGTCCGCCTCGGTGAGGTCGATCCAGTCGGTGGTGCGCCGCGTGCCGTCCTCCTCGACGACCTCGGCCCGGACGTGGACCTCCTCGTTGCGCTGGAGGGGGTTGGGCGCGAACAGCTTCCAGTTCTGCTCGAACTCCGGGTAGATATAGCCGCGAACGGTGTCGCGGTGGTCCTCGTTGAGCGTGTTGTCCGGGGCCACGAAGAGGAACACCATCGCCATGTGCCAGGCCACGAAGGCGGCCAGGCCGCCGACCGCGAGCGCGATGACGATCCGCGAGGGCAGGGAGAGGGAGCCGAGGCGGATCGACTCCGTCGGTGTCTCCGCGCCGGGGCCGCGCGGCGGCCCTGTCCCGTCGTCGCGTTCGGATTTTTCAGGCGCCGTCTCGGATGGCAGCATCTCCGCCCGTTCCCCCTGGACTGCTCTCGCTGTGACCCGAGCACCGTACCCGTCCCCCCGCCGCCTTGACACGCCGGTGCCGCCGGATCACCATCGAACCGAACGGTCGGTCGGGCACTGATCCCGGAGCCGGTCCGGCAGTTGCGCCGGAACGGCGGGCGGACCCCACGCGGGCGAGGGCACGGAGGCGAGCGGGGAGATGACAGAGGCGGAACAGGGGCGCGCGCGCGAGCGCTTCGAGGCGGCCATCGCCGGGGACGAGCGCATCGAGCCCCGGGACTGGATGCCGGAGGAGTACCGGGCCACGCTGGTACGGCAGATCGCGCAGCACGCGCACTCGGAGATCATCGGCATGCAGCCCGAGGCGAACTGGATCACCCGCGCACCGTCCCTGCGCCGCAAGGCGATTCTCATCGCCAAGGTGCAGGACGAGGCGGGCCACGGCCTCTATCTCTATGGCGCCGCCGAGACGTTGGGCGTCAGCCGCGACGAGCTGCTCGACAAGCTGCACGCCGGGCGCCACAAGTACTCCTCCATCTTCAACTACCCCACGCCGACCTGGGCCGACGTGGGCGCGATCGGCTGGCTGGTGGACGGCGCCGCGATCACCAACCAGGTGCCGCTGTGCCGCTGCTCCTATGGACCCTACGCCCGAGCAATGGTACGCATCTGCAAAGAAGAGTCGTTCCACCAGCGACAGGGCTATGAGCTGCTGCACACGCTCAGCCGGGGCACGCCGGAGCAGCACGCCATGGCGCAGGACGCCGTGGACCGCTGGTGGTGGCCCTCGCTGATGATGTTCGGCCCGCCGGACGACGCGTCCCCGCGCAGCGCCCGGTCGATGGCGTGGAAGATCAAGCGGCACTCGAACGACGAGCTGCGCCAGCGCTTCGTGGACATCTGCGTGGACCAGGCCGCGTCGCTCGGGCTGACCCTCCCCGACCCCGACCTGCGGTGGAACGAGGAGCGGGGCCACTGGGACTTCGGCGCGATCGACTGGGACGAGTTCCACGCCGTGCTGCGCGGGGACGGGCCCTGCAACGAGGAACGGATCGGGCGCCGGCGCGCGGCGCACGCGGAGGGCGCCTGGGTGCGCGAGGCGGCGGAGGCGTACGCGGCGAAGCACGCCGGCGGCCACGAGGTGGCGGCATGAGCGGCGAGACGGGGTGGCCGCTGTGGGAGGTCTTCGTCAGGCCCCGGCGCGGGCTCGCGCACACGCACGCCGGGAGCCTGCACGCGCCGGACGCGGAGCTGGCCCTGCGGAACGCGCGGGACCTGTTCACCCGGCGCGGCGAGGGTGTGTCGATCTGGGTGGTCCCGGCGGCGGCGGTCACGGCCTCCTCCCCGGACGAGCGCGACCCGTTCTTCCGCCCGGCCGGGGACAAGCCGTACCGGCACCCCACGTTCTACGAGGTGCCGGAGGGGGTGCGGCACCTGTGAGTACGGAGGTGGCCGCGCTCGCCCTGGGCGACGACGCGCTGGTGCTGTCGCACCGGCTGGCCGAGTGGGCGGGGAACGCGCCGGTGCTGGAGGAGGAGGTGGCGCTGGCCAACCTCGCGCTCGACCTGCTGGGCCAGGCGCGGGCGCTGCTGACGCTCGTGGGCGACGAGGACGAGCTGGCGTACGGGCGCGAGGCGGGCGCGTTCCGCAATCTGCGGCTGGTGGAGCAGCCGAACGGCGACTTCGCGCACACGGTGGTGCGGCAGCTGTTCTTCTCGACCTGGCAGGAACTGCTGTACGGGCGCCTGGCGGAGGGCTCCTCGGCACTGGCCCCGCTGGCGGCGGCGGCCCTGCCGGAGACGGCCTACCACCGCGACCACGCGGTGACCTGGACGCTCCGCCTCGGGGACGGGACCGCGGAGAGCCACCGCAGGACGCGGCGGGCGGTCGCGGAACTCTGGCCGTTCACCGCCGAGCTCTTCCAGCCGGTTCCGGGGCTGACCGAGGTGGACTGGCCCGGCCTGCGGCGCGCGTGGACCGCCGAGGTCACCTCCGCCCTGACCGCGGCGACGCTGGCGCCCCCGCCGGTCCCCGCCCCGCTTCCCGGCTCGCGCCGCGCCGGGGACCACTCCCCCCACCTGGACGGTGTGCTCTCCACGATGCGGCACCTCCACCGCGCTCACCCCGGCGCGACGTGGTGAGCCGCGACGGCCGGGCCGCGCCCCCGCGCCCCCCGCAGCCGCTCCCGCTCGGTGTGCTGCGCGAGGTGGTCGGCGGGGTGGAGGACCCGGAGCTGCCGGTGGTCACGCTGGCCGACCTGGGGGTGGTGCGCCGGGTCGCGCGCGCGGCGGACGGGCGCGTCGAGGTGGAGCTCACGCCCACCTATGTGGGGTGTCCCGCCGTCGAGGTCATGCGCGAGGACATCCGGCGGGCGCTCGCCGCGCGCGGCGTCACCGATGTCACCGTCCGCACCGTCCTGGCCCCGCCCTGGTCGACCGACGACATCACCGAGGCGGGCCGCGCCAAGCTCGCCGAGGCCGGGATCGCCCCGCCGCGCCCCTCGGGACCCGCGGGCGCCGCGCCGGGACCCGTTCTCGTGCCGCTGACCCGGCCGGTCCCCTGCCCGCGGTGCGGCAGCGCCGACACCGCGCTGCTCAGCCGTTTCTCCGGCACCGCGTGCATGGCGCTGCGCCGCTGCGCCGCCTGCCGCGAGCCGTTCCACCACGTGAAGGAGCGGTGATGTTCCGGTTCCACCCGCTGCGCGTCGCCCGGATCGCGCCCGCCGCCGACGACGCGGTGGCGCTCACCCTCGCGGTCCCCGCCGCGCTGCGCGCCACGTTCGCCCATGTCCCGGGCCAGCACCTCACCGTCCGCCACGGGGAGGCGCGCCGCACCTACTCCATCTCCAGCCCCGTGGGCGCGGAGGCGCTGACGGTGGGCGTGCGGCACATCCCGGGGGGCGCGTTCTCCACCCATGCGGCGCGGACGCTGGCCCCGGGGGACACGGTGGAGGTGCTGCCGCCCACGGGCCGGTTCACGCTGCCGCCGCGCCCCGGGCACTTCGCGGCGGTCACCGGCGGCAGCGGCATCACGCCCGTGCTGTCCATGGCCGCCTCGCTGCTCGCCGCCGAGCCGACGGCCCGCTTCACGCTGCTGCGCAGCGACCGCAGCGCGGCCAGCGCGATGTTCCTGGACGAGGTGGCCGACCTCAAGGACCGCCACCCCGGCCGCTTCCAGGCGCTGCACGCCCTCACCCGCGAGGAGCGGCACGCCGGTCTCGGTTCCGGCCGCCTCGACGAGGCGCGGCTGCGCGCGCTGCTGCCCGCGCTGCTCGACGTCCCGGAGGTGGCGGACTGGTACCTGTGCGGGCCCGCCGGGCTGATCGGCGCGGGCCGCGCGGCGCTGCGCGCGCTGGGCGTGGAACGGGGGCGCGTGCACACGGAGCTGTTCCACGCCGGGGCGGCGCCCCCGGTCGCGCCGGTCACGCCGGTCGCCCGGGGCGGGACGGCGGCGGAGGCGACCCTCACGGCCACGCTCGGCGGGCGCCGCGCGACCTGGCCGGTGGTGGCGGGCGAGACGCTGCTCGCCGCCGTGGAGCGCCACCGCGCGGACGCGCCCTACGCCTGCCGCGGCGGGGTGTGCGGCACCTGCCGCGCGCTGCTCACGGACGGCGAGGTGCGCATGGACCGGAACTTCGCGCTGGAGGACCACGAGCTCGACGAGGGGTACGTGCTGGCGTGCCAGGCGCGGCCGTTGACCGGCCGCGTGGCTCTGGACTTCGACGCCTGAGCGCCGTCCCCCCGCGCCGGGGCGCGTCCTATCGTGGGGGGATGAGCCGCGCCAGTGAGACCTCCATCTTCACCGAGATGACCGAGCTCGCCCACCGCACGGGGGCGGTGAACCTGGGCCAGGGCGTACCGGAGCTCGACTCGCCGCCCGTGCTGCTGGCCGAGGTGGCCCAGGCGGTGCTGGACGGCCGGAACCAGTACCCGCCCGCCATCGGCGTGCCCGCCCTGCGCGAGGCGGTCGCGGCGCACCAGCGGGCGCGTTACGGGCTGGAGTACGCCCCCGGGGACGAGGTGCTGGTGACCACGGGCGCCACCGAGGCGCTGGCCTCGGCCTGCCTGGGCCTGACCGGTCCCGGCGACGAGATCGTCACGTTCGACCCGTGCTACGACGCGTATCCGGCGGGGGCCAGGCTCTCGGGAGCCCGGCTGGTGCCGGTGCCGCTGGCGATCGACGGCGACGGCTTCGTGCTGGACTCGGACGCGCTGCGCGCCGCGGTCAACGGGCGGACCCGGCTCCTTGTCCTCAACTCCCCGCACAACCCTACGGGCAAGGTGTTCACCCCGGACGAGCTGGAGCGGATCGCGGAGATCTGCCGCGAGCACGACGTGACGGTGGTCACGGACGAGGTGTACGAGCACCTGGTGTACGACGGCGCGCGGCATGTGCCGATCGCGACGCTGCCGGGGATGCGGGAGCGGACGCTGACGGTGTCGTCGGCGGGCAAGACGTTCAACGTCACGGGCTGGAAGGTCGGCTGGGTCACCGGACCCGCGCACCTGGTGGCCGTGGTGGGGTCGGTGAAGCAGTGGCTCACCTACACCTCGGGGGCGCCCTACCAGGAGGCGCTCGCGCGGGCGCTCGGGGCGGTCGAGGGGTGGGCGGCCGGGCTGCGGCGGACGCTGACCGCCCACCGGGACCTGCTGGCCGCGGGCCTGGAGGAGGCCGGGCTCAGCCCCTACCGCGCGGACGCCGGCTACTTCCTCCAGGCCGACATCAGGCCCTGGGGCTTCACGGACGGGCTGCGGTTCTGCCGCGAACTGCCGCTGCGCGCCGGGGTGGTGGCGATCCCGACCTCGGCGTTCCAGCAGGGCGTGGACACGACGCCGTGGCTGGTGCGGTTCTCGTTCTGCCGCCGCGAGAGGTCGCTCGCCGACGCGGTGGACCGCTTCGCGGCCCTCACCGCCTCCCGCCCCGAGGGAGCCTAGAGGACGAACGGGTCGCCTCTCTCGCTGGTCAGAGGCCGCCCGGAGGACTCCCAGGCGTGGAGGCCGCCGTCGACGTTCACCGCGTCCATGCCCTGCTGGGCCAGGTAGGCGGTGACCTGCGCGGACCGCCCGCCGACCTTGCACAGGATGTAGAGGCGCTGGTCGCCCGCGTGCTCGGTGATCTCGCCGATCCGCTCCACGACCTGGCCGATCGGGATGTGCAGCGCGCCCTCGACGTGTCCTGCGGCCCACTCGTCGTCCTCACGGACGTCGAGGAGCGGCGCCGCGGTGGGCACGGCGTCGGGGGTCACCGTGGGAAGTGAGAAGCTCATGCCCCGACCCTAACGGGCCCCGGCCCGGCCTAGTCGGCGAGGAGGCCGGTCAGTTCGGCCTCGCGGGAGGCCACCCGCTGCCGCAGGCCCTCGGCGATCTCGGCCAGCATGCCGTCCGGGTCGGCTCCCGCCATCGCGAGCATCGAGCCGATCGCGCTGTCCTCCAGGGCCTTCGCCGCGTCGGCCAGCAGCTCCTTGCGCCGGGCCAGCCACTCCAGGCGCGCGTACAGCTCCTCGACCCGGCCGAGCGGGGCCTCGGGCCCGGGGTCGCCGCGCTCCCACTCCTCGGCGAGGGCGCGCAGCCCGTCGGTGTCGCCCCGGGCGTACGCCTGGTTGACGCGGGAGAGGAACGCGTCGCGCCGGTCGCGTTCCGAGGGGTCGACCGCCAGGTCGGGGTGGCAGGTGCGCACCAGCTCGCGGTAGACCTTGCGGGCCTCCTCGCCGGGCCGGACGCGGGCGGGCTCCTGGACCGACTGCTGGGTGAGCATCGCGTAGCCCTCGGGGCTGAAGCCGTCCGCGTCGAGCCAGCCCTGGAAGAGCTCGGCGACCTGCGGCATCGGGGACACGGCGGCCCGTGCCTCGCGGGCGCGCCGCTGGTCCTCGGGGTCGCCGGTGCGGGCGGCGACGGCCTCGGCGATCTCGGCGTCCAGCTCCTCGAGGCGGGCGTAGAGCGGACCGAGGCGCTTCTCGTGCAGGCGGGAGAAGTTCTCCACCTCGATGCGGAAGGTCTCCACCGCGATCTCGAACTCGATCAGGGCGGTCTCGGCGGCGCGGACCGCGCGGTCGAGCCGGTCGGTCACCTCGTGCTGGTCGTCCGTCACCCGGACAGCGTAGGCCCTGCCGGCGGGGCCGGCCGCGCCGCGGGCGGCGAGGGGGCGGCGGCGTCCGGGACCGGCGGCGGGTCGTGGAACTCGGACGGGCAGTTCCCCGCGGCGCCCTCCAGGTGGGCCTCGGCCCAGCGGGTGAGCTCGACCAGCGCGGGCCGCAGCTCCTCCCCGGCGCGCGTGAGCCGGTAGCTGACGCGGAGCGGGGGCCCCTCCTGGACGGTGCGGCTGACCAGGCCCTGGGCGACCAGTTCGCTGAGCCGGTCGGAGAGCATGCGCTCGCTGATGCCCGGGACGGCGCGCTTGAGCTGGGTGAAGTGGCCGGGCCCGCTCATCAGTGCGGCGAGGAGGACGCCGGTCCAGCGCTTGCCGAGGAGCGCGAAGACGTGCATCACGGCCGAGTCGGGCTCGGTGCACAGGCCGTCGGCACCGCCCTCGGCGGCGTCGCCCAGGAGCGTCTTGTCCCGGTTTCCCTGTG
Source organism: Streptomyces sp. SBT349 (assembly GCF_001083795.1). Lineage (GTDB taxonomy): Bacteria > Actinomycetota > Actinomycetes > Streptomycetales > Streptomycetaceae > Streptomyces. The sequence goes on along the minus strand of NZ_LAVK01000231.1, from coordinate 2,153 downwards.
CTTCGAGCATGTTTCCACCCTACTGGAGCGGCCCGACGAAGCTGGCAGTGCAGAAAAGTAAGCTGCTGTGGTATTACTAGGGACGTAGAAGTTCTTAGTTCCTAATCTACCCAGGGAGAATCCTCATGGCCACGCTTCTGCACATCGATTCCTCGCTGAACGGCGACCGCTCGGTCTCCCGTGCGGTGGCCACCACCTTCAGGAACGAGTGGGAGGCACAGCACCCGGAGGGCACGGTGATCTACCACGATCTCGCCGCGAACCCGCTGCCCCACCTGGACAGCGAGACGTTCCTCGCGGGCAGCGTCCCCGCCGCCGACCGGACCCCGGACCAGCACGCGGCGTACGCCCTGCGTGAGCAGCTGATCACGGAGCTGGAGGCGGCCGACCTCGTGCTGCTCGGCGCGCCCATGTACAACTGGGGCATTCCCTCGACGCTCAAGGCATGGCTCGACCATGTGATCCAGGTCGGGCGCACCGCGGGGCCCGAGGGCTCGGTGGCGGGCAAGCCGGTCACCGTGGTGGCCAGCCGCGGCGGCGGGTACGGCCCCGGCTCACCCAACGAGGGCCACGACTACATCCACCCGTACCTGACGTGGGTACTCGCCGACCAGCTCCACCTCGACGCGCACTTCATCGTCCCCGAGCTGACTCTGGCCCGCTCCGTCCCGGCGATGGCGCCGCTGATCGAGCTGGCGGACGCCTCGCAGGCCAGGGCCCACGAGGACGCCAAGGACAGGGCCAAGACGCTGGCGACCCTGCTCACCGCCTGACGGGCTGCCCGGGTCTCCCGGGCAGCGTCCGCCGAACGCCACCGGGCCGCGGGACCATCCCGCGGCCCGCGCGCGCTCCCGCGACGGCGCACGGGGTGGAGCGCAGCCTGCGGCGCACGCCCCGCACGAGGCGCTCGGCGGTGAACGTGGCGCCGTGCACGAAACGCATCGCCGGGCCGAAGGTGGGCGCGGCCGGGAGGCCCGCGAAGAAGAGGCCGGGACTGCTCGACTCGAAGCCCGCGCCGAGCGCCGGGGCGCGCGTCCCCCGCACCGTCGCGATCCCCTCGCGCAGCGCCGGGTCGAGCATGGTCAGCCGGCGCAGGTCGGGCACGAAGCCGGTGGCCGCGATCACATGGCCCGTCTCCAGCACGTCGAGGCCGCCGTCGCCCTCGGCCGTGGCCACCTCGATCCGCACCCCGCCGCCCGGCGCGGGCGCGGCGCGCAGCAGCCGGTGGCCGAGCAGCACGGGCACGGCGGCCTCGAACCGTTCGCGCAGCCACCAGGCGCCCGCCGGGCCGAGCGCGGTCTGCGCGATGTGCACGCGCATGGCGGCCGGCAGGTGGCGCACCGCCCAGGGCAGTTCCGACCAGACCCAGCTCGGCCAGCCGGTGCCGAGCGCGCTGTGCGGGGCGGTGAGCGCCGCGAGGGAGCGGCGCCCCAGCGGGCGCGGGGGCGCGTTCCAGCGCAACGCGCCGGCGCGCGCCACCACGGTGGGGCGGGCGCCCGCCTCGGCCAGCAGGGCCGCGGTCTCCAGGGCCGCCTGCCCGGCGCCGACCACGGCGACGTCGGTGCCGTGGAAACGGCTCAGGTCGCGGTGGTCGCTGCTGTGGCTGGCCAGCGCGGTCGGCAGTCCGCGCAGCGCACCGGGGCGGCAGGCGAACGGCAGCACGCCGACGGCCATGGCGACGGTCCTCGTCCGCAGCGGCGGGCGGCCGTCGCCGGCCGTCACCGAGAAGCCGTCGCGCTCCGGCACCACGCCGATGACCTCGCGCTCCTCCACCTCCACCGGCAGCCGCCCGGCGAACCACAGGCCGTACCCGGTGAAGGTGTCGATCGGCAGCGCGCCGCCGTGCTCGGCGGCCAGGCCCCGGCCCGCGCAGTAGGCGGTGAGCGTGTCCTCGCCCGCCGGGTCGGACAGGTTCGAGGCGCCGGGCTCCGACTTCAGGAACATGCCCGCGGGCATGTGGTCCCGCCAGGAGGCCATCGGCCGCCCGAGGATCCGCACGTCGAGCCCGGCCGCCGCGGCGTGCGCGGCGATCGACAGTCCGTACGGTCCGGCGCCCACCACTACCAGGTCATGCATCGCGCCACGTCCCTCTTCTCTCGTCCGTTGTCTGTCGTGTCGGTCGTGTCTGTCGCCCCCGGTCCGCTCCCCGGCCC
>NZ_LAVK01000230.1 GCF_001083795.1 Streptomyces sp. SBT349 | reverse complement strand
CCCGCACGCCGGCCTCGCTGCGCCGCGGCCCCGCGGTGGCGGGCGCCGGGTCGTGCGCGGGTGCGGTGGTGGTGGCGGCGGTGAGGCCGGGGAGGTCCCAGTCGCGGGCGATCCCGGCGGTGTCGGCGCCCGCCACCGCGGGGCCGCGGCGCAGCGAGGCCGGCGTGCGGGAGAAGCGGGGCGCGGGGGCGGGCTGCACGGTGCCCAGGTACTCGGTGAAGGTGCCGCGCTCCCGCAGATGGGGGTCGCGGTGCGCCTCGCGCAGCGAGAGCACCGGCTCCACGCACGCGTCCGAGCCGGCGAACACCTCGGACCACTCGGCGCGGGTGCGGGTGGCGAAGCGGGCGGCGATCAGGGCCCGCAGTGCGGGCCACCCGGCCGGGTCGTCGCGTTCCGCCGCCTCCTTCGCGTCCTCGATGCCGAGCAGCCGGACGAACTCCGCGTAGAACCGCCGCTCCAGGGGTCCCACCGCCATGTGGCCGCCGTCGGAGGTGGCGTAGGTGCCGTAGTAGGGGCGACCGCCGTCCAGCAGGTTGGCCGCGCGGCGGTCCTCCCACATGCCGGCGGCGAGCAGGGCCTGCACGAAGGTGCTCAGGTGGGCCACGCCGTCCACGATCGCCGCGTCCACGACCTGTCCCTCGCCGGTGGCGCGGGCGTGGTGGAGGGCGGCGAGGACCCCGACGACGAGGTAGAGCGAGCCGCCCGCGTAGTCGCCGAGCAGGTTCGCCGGGGCCACGGGCGGCCCCTCGGCCGGGCCCGTCATGCCGAGCGCGCCGGTGCGGGCGAGGTAGCCGATGTCGTGCCCCGCGGTGGCGGACAGCGGCCCGTCCTGGCCCCAGCCGGTCATCCGCCCGTAGACGAGGCGGGGGTTGCGGGCGTGGCAGGGGCCGGGGCCGACGCCGAGCCGCTCGGCCACGCCGAGGCGGTAGCCCTCGACCAGCACGTCGGCGCGGGCGGCCAGGTCGAGTAACCGGCCCACGCCCGCGGGGGACTTGAGGTCCAGGCTCAGGGCGCGCTTGTTCCTGTTGGTGAGGTCGGCCGCCGGGTCGGGGCCCACCTCCTGGCCGCCCGGCCGGTCCACGCGGACCACGTCGGCGCCGAGGTCGCCCAGCAGCATCGCGGCGAACGGGGCGGGCCCCAGACCCGCCAGCTCAACGACCCGGGTACCGCTGAGCGGTCCCTCGCGCCGATCCGTCCCTGCTGTCATCCGGGCCCCCAGCCGTGTGAGCGTCGGCCGCCGCCGTCCCGGCCTCGCGTGCCAGGACGGTGCCGACACGGGCGAGAATAAGAACGCGTTCTACTTTTGACAAGTGCGCCGCTCCCGGGGTCAGCTCCCGCGGGCCAGGATCTCCGCGTCCGGACGGCCCCCGCGGGCCAGGAAGTCGGCCAGCGGCAGCGTCGCGGCGCCGACGGTGACCGCGTCCGTACCGAGGCGGCCCAGCTCGATGCTGGCCCGCGCCGCGGGGTGCCGCAGGGCGTAGGCCCCGGCCGCCCGCCGCACCGCGGGCAGCAGATGAGGGCCGAGCAACAGCCCGGCCCAGCCGCCGAGCACGATGCGCTCGGGGTTGAACAGGTTGACCAGATCGGCGATTCCGGCGCCCAGATACTCGGCCGTCTCCTCCAGGAGCCGCACCTCGCGCGGCTGGTCGGCCTCGGCCGCCGCCAGCAGCGCGGCCAGCGCCGCCTCCTGGCCCTGCCCTCCGGCGCCCGCGGCGCCGCCCGCCTCCACCCAGCGTTCGAGCAGCGCGTTCGCGCCCACATACGCCTCAAGACACCCCAGCGCCCCGCAACGGCAGCGGCGGCCCCCGACCCGCAGCGTGGTGTGGCCCCACTCCCCCGCCGCGCTGTCGGCGCCGCCGTAGGGCTCGCCGCCGGTGACGATGCAGGCGCCGACGCCCGAGCCGATGAGCGCTATGACCGCGTCCCTGGCCCCCCGGCCCGCGCCGAACCACATCTCGGCCTGCCCGAAGGTCCGCGCGCCGTTGCTCACGAAGAAGGGGACGCGCGGGGGCAGTTCGACGGCCGCGCGCAGCAGCGCCTCCAGCGGCACCGCGTCCCAGCCGACGGTCTGCCCGTGGACCACCGCGCCCCCGGCCCCGGGGACGCCCGACTCGACGATGCCCGGCACCCCGACGCCGACGCCGAGCAGCGGCTCGGGCCCGGCCGCCGCGGCGGCGAGCACGGCCGCGACCCCCGCCGCGATGTGCCGGACGACGGAACCGACATCGTGCCCCTGGTCGGTCAACGGGTAGTCGGCGCGCGCCAGTTCGGCGAGTGTGATGTCGAACAGCTCGACCCGCACCCGGGTCTCCCCCACGTCGATCCCGATGAGCAGCCCGCAGTCGGGGACCACGCGCAGCAGCGTGCGCGGGCGCCCGCCGTCCGAGTCGACGGAACCGGCCTCGCGCAGCAGCCCGTCGGCCAGCAGCCCGGCCGTCACGTTGCTGACCGTGCCCGAGCTCAACCCCGTCGCCTGGCCGAGCTCGTGACGGCTGAGCGGCCCGTGGAAGTACAGATGCCGCAGCAGCGCGGCTCGGTTGGCGCGCCGCAGGTCGCGCACGGTCTGCCGTTTCGTCTCAGCCATCTTCCCTCCGACGGGCAACCTACCCGTGACCGGGGGGCGGAGGGTCTTCCTCCGCCTGCCGCCCGTCGCCCGAACTGTACCGGGAGAGCGCTCTATCGCTGTGTTATAAAGGCGACCATGAGCGACAAGGCGGTCAGGAGCTCGCCCACGCTGGAAGACGTGGCCCGGGAGGCGGGAGTCTCCCGGGCCACTGTCTCTCGCGTGATCAACGGCATCAGGAACGTGGACCCTGACATCCAGGACGCGGTGCGCCGGGCCATCGCCGCCACCGGCTACGTGCCGAACCGCGCCGCCCGCTCCCTGGTGACCCGGCGGGCGGACTCGGTGGCCCTGGTGGTCTCGGGCGCCGGCGACGAGGATCACGAAGCGGGCGGCGAGGGCGGCGGCGTGCTGGCCGACCCGTTCTTCGGCCGGGTCGCCGGCGGGGTGGTGGGCTTCCTGCGCCCGCGCGGCATGCACCCGGTCCTCATGCTCGCCGACTCGGCCGAGGCGAGGAAGGAGGTCACGGCCTACCTCACCCAGGGCCGCGCGGACGGCGCCGTGCTCGCCTCCACCCACGCCGCCGACCCGCTGCCGCGGCAACTGGCGGACGCCGGGGTGCCCACCGTGCTGTTCGCCAGGCCGCCGAGCCCGATGCCGGTCAGCTATGTGGACCTCGCCCACCAGGACGGCGCCCGGCTCGCCGCCGACCACCTCGTCGCCCGCGGCTGCCAGCAGGTCGCGACGGTCACCGGCCCGCTGGACGTGCTGGCCGGGCAGGACCGCCTGACCGGCTTCCGCGACGCCATGGCCCGGCACGGCCACCCCTATGTGCCCACCGCCGAGGGGAACTTCACCCAGGAGAGCGGCGAACGCGCCATGGCCCGGCTGCTGGCCCAGGCGCCGGGACTCGACGGCGTGTTCGTGGCCAACGACCTGATGGCCGCGGGCGCGCTGCACTGCCTGCACGCGCACGGGCGGCGGGTGCCCGAGGACGTCGCCGTGGTCGGCTTCGACGACAGCAGCGCGGCCGTCTCCTGCCGCCCGTCGCTGACCACGGTGCGCCAGCCGGTCGAGGCGATGGCGGGCGAGATGACGCGGCTGCTGCTGGAGCGGATCGCCGATCCCGGGCTCCGCCCCACCTCGGTGATCTTCGACCCGACGCTGGTGGTGCGTCAGTCGGCGTGAACCGGCCCGCCCCGGGCACGGCGGCCCCACCCGTTCCCGAGCGCGGGCCCGTTCCGGATCGTGTGCACAGGCGTTGACACCCGACGCGGGCGGCGCCAGGCTCTCGGAGAGCGCTCTCCAACGCTCTCCGGCGCTTTCCGGCGCCTTTCGAGGCCGCCCGCACGCGGATGAGTGCGGGCGGCCGCCACCCCCGCGCAGAGGAGAAGTTGTGCTTCCTGACCGAGTGCCGGGCGCACGCCGCGCCCGGCCGCCCCTGCTGATCGCGGCGGTACTCGCGCTGCTGGCCGGCCTGTTCACGCTGGCCCACCCGTCCACGGCCGACGCCGCGGAGGAGCGCCTCCTCTCCCAGGGCGGGACGGCGACGGCCTCCTCCGAGGAGGGCGCCGGGTTCGGGGCGTCCGCGGCCTTCGACGGCGACCGGTCCACCCGCTGGGCCAGCGAGTGGGGCGACGACCAGTGGCTCCAGGTCGACCTGGGCGCCACCGCCTCGCTCAGCCGGGCCGTGCTCCGCTGGGAGGGCGCCTACGGCCGGGCGTTCACCATCCAGACCTCCGCCGACGGGCAGGACTGGGCCACGGCCGCCACGGTGACCAACGGCACCGGCGGCGTCCAGGAGGTGGCCCTGAACGGCACCGGCCGCCATGTGCGGCTGCTCGGCACCGAGCGCGGCACCGGATACGGCTACTCGCTCTGGGAGTTCGAGGTCTACGGCTCGGCGGACCCCGGACCGATCCAGGGCGGCGTGGTCGAGGTGACGGGAAGCCAGGGCGACTGGCAGCTGACGGTCGACGGCGAGCCCTACACCGTCAAGGGCCTCACCTGGGGCCCGGCCGTGGCGGACGCCGCCCGCTACATGCCCGACCTGGCCTCCATGGGCGTCAACACCATCCGCACCTGGGGCACCGACGCCACCACCGCGCCGCTGCTGGACGCCGCCGCGGCCAACGGCGTCCGCGTCATCGCCGGCTTCTGGCTCCAGCCGGGCGGCGGCCCCGGCAGCGGCGGCTGCGTCGACTACGTCAACGACCACGACTACAAGGGCTACCAGCTCTACCTGATGAACGAGTGGGTCGCCGCCTACCGCGACCACCCCGGCGTCCTGATGTGGAACGTCGGCAACGAGTCCCTCCTCGGCCTCCAGAACTGCTACTCCGGCGCCGAGTTGGAGGCCCAGCGCGACGCGTACGCGCAGTTCGTCAACGACGCCGCCGAGGAGATCAAGGCACTCGACCCCGACCACCCGGTGACCTCCACCGACGCGTGGACCGGCGCCTGGCCCTACTACCAGGAGCACTCCCCCGCCCTCGACCTGCTCGCGGTCAACTCCTACGGCGCCGTCTGCGACATCGAGCAGACCTGGAACGAGGGCGGCTACGACCGGCCCTACATCCTCACCGAGGGCGGCCCGGCCGGCGAGTGGGAGGTGGAGGACGACGTCAACGGCGTTCCGCTGGAGCCGACCGACGTCCAGAAGCGCGACGGCTACCGCCAGGCGTGGGACTGCCTGATGGGCCACGAGGGCGTCGCGCTGGGCGGCACCCTCTTCCACTACGGCACGGAGGCGGACTTCGGCGGCGTCTGGTTCAACCTGCTGCCGGGCGGCGAGCGGCGGCTGTCCTACTACGCGGTGGCCGACCTGTTCGGCGGCCAGGCACCCGCAAACACCCCGCCGGTGATCAGCGGCTTGACGGTGGGCGGCGACCGGACGGCGGTCCCCGCGGGCGAGGAGTTCACCCTGGACGCGGACATCGCGGAGCCCGACGGGGACGCGGTGACGCACTCGGTCATGGTCAGCAGCAAGTACCTCGACGACAACGGCGCGCTGACGCCCGCCACGTTCACCCGCAACGGCGACGGCACGCTCGAAGTGACCGCGCCCTCGCGTCCCGGGCCCTGGAAGGTCTACCTGCTGGCCAGGGACGGCCAGGGCAACGTCGGCATCGAGACCACCTCGATCGGCGTGGTCCCGCCCCCGGTCGACGGCACCAACGTGGCCCAGGGCCGCCCCACCACCGCCTCCTCGCACCAGGCCGAGGGCGACGGCGCGCCGTTCCTGCCCTCCCACGCCACGGACGGGAACCAGGACACCCGGTGGGCCAGCGACTGGAGCGACCCGCAGTGGCTCCAGGTGGACCTGGGCTCGGTCACCTCGTTCGACCATGTGCAGCTGGTGTGGGAGACGTCGTTCGCCCGCGCCTACGAGGTGCAGGTCTCGGACAACGGCACCGACTGGGCCACGGTCCACCGGGTGACCGACGGGCAGGGCGGGGCCGAGACCGCCGCGGTCCAGGGGTCAGGACGGTACGTGCGCGTGCTCGGCACCCAGCGGGGCACCGGCTGGGGGTACTCCCTCTACGAGTTCGGCGTCTACCGCTCGTGAACCCCTGACCGCAACGGCCCGGGGACCCCGTTCCCCCCGGCTCCCGGCCCCCGGCCGGGAGCCGGGGGCTCAGCCGCCCGGCGGCGGGGTGCGCGTGCGCGCCGCCGGACGACACCCGCCCGGAGAGATCAGTGAAGTCCCGTGGGTATGGGCCGTAGCTGGTGGGCGGAATCCCGTCGCTGATGCCAGGAGAGCAGCCATTCGGTGTACTCCGGCGTGCCCCCTCGGTGGTTCATTCCGGCATCGGCGACCACCGACGGGTGGGGGTTGACCACCCACAGCAGTCGAGACGGTCGTCCGGCGAGGTAGGGATGGTAGTCGTCGACGTCGCCGCCGGCGTACAGCGCGTCGGCGACCGCCTCGAAGTAGGCCGCCAGACTCGGCCATTCCCCAGCCTTCTTCCAGCCCCAGGCCGGGACCACCTGCCCGCACCTCGGACCGGGCCGCATGTCGATCACCCCGTTCTGGTACGCGACCCCCGCCCAGGGGATCCAGGACGGATGCCACAGCGGCTCCTCCCCGGGACCATCGCGCTTCCCGGGCACGCCGGTGGCCCGAGCGTGACGCGTGATCCGCTGCCACGTCCGGACGATCCGGTGCGTGGGCGACAGACCCGCACCAGGGAGGACGGCACAGTCAGGGGAACGGACGGCGCCTTCGTCCGCGCCGTCGTGACACCGCAGCAACTCGACCAGGTCGGCCGGGAATTCGAGGCTCATGGCCCGCTCGGCCTCGGCGATCCCGGCCGGCTCCACAGGGGGGCGCAGGGTGCGAAGGCTTTCCGGGGCGTGCGCCGCCAACCACGCCTCGATACGAGCCCACGACCGGGAAACCGGCTCCGATGCCCGCGCGGTGCTCATGCCCCCACACTAGCCACGGAGTTCCGTGACGGGCCGCCGCCGCAGACAGCGTGCCCCCTGCCACTCGTCCGGGTGGCAGGGGGCGGAAGCCGTGGTGCGGGTGGAGCGTGTGCCGTGTGCCGGGTCAGGGCAGCTCGTAGTCCTCGTTGAGCGCGGCCCCCTCCCCCGGGTGGAACTGGTCGTAGCCGCGGGCGTCGCACTGGAGACCGCCGTTGATGCAGTGCTCCACCATGGCCGCGAGGGTCGGCTCGTCCCAGGCGTTGAAGACGTCGTAGTGGAACGAGTAGCCCTCGCCGCTGGCGAGGTGGACCCCGGACATGTCGCCGTCCACGGGGAAGGCCATCTTGAACTCGATCATCGGAACGGCCACCGGGTGGCTGTCGGGGCAGACGTCCGCGCCGTTCTCCACGACCGGGTAGGACATGTGAGCCTGGTGGTCGGGCGAGTCGAGGTGCCGGCCGTCCCAGCAACTCGGCGCCTGGAAGCGGACGTTGAGCTGGCTTCCCGCGGCGCAGTGGGCGGGGATGTTGCCGTTGTCGTAGGAGTCACCGCACTCCCAGCCCTGGACCGTGGCGTCGAGGAACTCCGCCTCGGACTGCACCGGGCTCCCGACCACGTAGCGCAGCCCGGTCGGGAAGGGGCGCACCGTGGTGTGGTCCCTGATCCCGGACTTGTAGTAGATGACCTGGTCGCCGATGGGGCGGACCTCCCGGTCGCCGTCGAACATGGTCGGCATCCAGTAGGCGGTCAGGTCGCCGGGCACCTTGCAGGTGGTGCCGCCCGTGTCCAGGGACTCCCCGTCGGAGTGCGCGTTCGTCGTGGTGTTGCCCATGAAGGTGTGGTCGTGCGAGGCGCCCGGCGCCCCCGGGTAGACGATCGGGTCGTCGGGGGCGGTGTGGCTGACGCGGCAGTTCGCCTGGAACTCCCGGTGCTCGGCGAACGGCGGGTTCTCCTGCGGCTCGATGCCTTCCACCGGCTCGTCCACCGGGATCCACTCGCCGGGGGGCGGCGCCGCCATGGCGGCCCGGTGCGCGGCATGGGGGTCGGGCGCGGCGTCCTCGCCGGCGGGCGGCGCGGCGGCGGCGCCCATGGCGGTGATGCCGGCCGCCACCAGCGCCACCACCGTGGTGATGAGCGAGCCCGACATCAGGGCTGATCTCCGTACCATGCGGATCTCCGTCTCGCAGTGGGGGGTTGAAGAGATCGGGAGGGACCTCAGGAAAGCCGGAAGAGCCGGGAGAGCGCTCTCCCATCTGGCCGCAGTGTTGCCCCGCAACTGAGCGCGCGTCAAGAAGCGTCACACGCCGGAACGGATCCGGTCGTCAGCCTCCGGGCGACGGGGCGGGTCCACGGAAGCGGACGTTCCCCGCGCCGGCCTCGTAGAGGTAGGCCGTCGGGCCCGAGCCCGCGTAGTCCCCCGCGGTGTCGAACGCCAGCTCCCGCGCCACGCCCCGGTACCTGGCGCCGCGGAGGCGGCGGAGCACCCGGGCGCGGCTGAGGGTGCCGCCGCCCTCGGCGGCCGCGCTCATCGCCTCGACCACCATGCGGGTCGCGTCGTAGCTCTCGGCGGCGTACGGCTCGGCGCCCTCGCCGAACCGCCGGCGGTGCACGGAGGCGAACCCCTGGGCGCTCTCGTCCGCGACCGGGTCGGTGTAGGTGGCCAGGAAGAACCAGCCGTCGGCCGCCTCCCCGGCCTCCCGGAAGAAGGCGGGGCCCATGGCCTCCTGCGTGGCCACCCCGGTGCCGGTGAACCCGGCCCGGTGGAGCGCGAGCGCGAGGCGCCCCGCGCCGTCGGCGAAGCCGCAGTAGACGACCACGTCGACGCCTGCCTCGGTGAACTCGGCCGCGACCGGGGCGAAGTCCCGGATCCCGGCGGGCAGCACCCGGGGCAGCAGCTCGATCCGCTCGCGGTCGATGGTGCCGCTGACGGCGCGCGTCGTGCGGGCGCTGTAGAGGTCGGCGGTGCGGTCGTCGACGAGCGCGACGCGGTCGGCGCCCAGGGTCTCGGTGACATAGACCGGGATGGACAGGCCGCTGCTGCCGGTGCTCGGCCGCCCGTGGAGCAGCGTCTGGTACTCCTCCCTGGCCTCGAAGCTGCCGACGGAGAGCGCGAGGAGCGGCACCCCGGCGTCCGAGAGGACCCGGGCGGTGTCCTGGGCGACCGCGTCCGCGGTGGGCCCGATCACCACCATCACCGAGGCGTCGGCGGCGAGTTCCCTCGCGACCTCGGCGGCGCGGCCCGGTTCGCCGCGGTCGTTGACATGGCGGAACGCCAGCTCGAAGGGCAGGCCGCCCATCTCCTGGAGCTCGGCGACGGCCAGCGAGACGCCGCGCAACTGGCCGTGGCCGAGGTCGGCGTGGGGTCCGGTGAGGTCGGCCTGGAGCGCGACGGTGAACCGGCTGCCGTGCCCGGCGGCGGCGGTGGGCGGGGACGGCCGCAGGGCCCACCACGCGCCGAGCCCGCCGACCGCGCCGACCGCGGCGGTGGCGCCGAAGAGCAGCGCCCTCCTGGTGAGCGGGGTCCGGGCGGGCGCGGGCTCCGGGTTCCCCCGCGGGGCGGCGGCCCCGGGCTCGGGGCCCTCCGGCTCCGGGATCGGCAGCGGCACGGCGCACCGCGCGGCGACCTCGCCCGCGACCAGCCCCGGCAGCCAGTCCGGAGCGCCGGGCGGCTCGGGCACGGCGAACTCGGCGCGCAGGTCGGCCGCCGTCGGCCGCGGCACCGGGTCGTGCTCCAGGCAGGCGCGGACCACTTCGAGGAGGCTGCGGGGGACGTCCGCCAGGTCGGGCGGCTCGTGCAGGGCGCGCAGCAGCAGGTCCTCCTCGGGGCCCACGCCGAACGGGGAGCGCCCCGTCGCCGCGTAGGCCAGGAGGCAGCCGAGGGAGAAGATGTCGCTGGGCGGACCGGTGCGCCGCTCGTCGCCGAGGGCGTGCTCGGGCGCGAGGAAGCCCGGCGGTCCCGCGCGGGTGGCGCTGCCGCCGAAGCCGGTGAGCCAGGGCCCGTCGGGCGTCAGGTGGACGTGTCCCGGGCGGACGTCGCGGTGGATGAGCCCCGCCTCGTGGACGGCGTGCAGCGCCTCGGCCAGCCGCGCGCCCAGGGCGCGCACCGTGCGCACGGGCAGCGGGCCGTGCGCCGCCAGCGTCTCGGTCAGCGAGGGGCCGGCGACGTAGGGGTAGGCGGCCCAGCTGATGGTGCCCGCGGTGTCGGCGGCGTGCACGGTGATGAGCCAGCGGGCGGCCACGTGCCGGGCGGCCGACACGTCGCGCTCGAAGCGGGCGCGGAAGTCGGGGTCGCCGGAGTGCTCGGGGCCGATCACCTTGAGGGCGGTGGGCGTGCCGCCGACGGAGGTGGCGAAGTACAGGCGCCCGGTGCGTCCTTCGGCCAGTCGGCGCAGCAGCCGGTAGCCGCCGACCCGGGGCGGGTCGGCCGGTTCGAGATCCCTCACCGCGTCCCGCTTCCGGCCCCGGGGCGCGGGGCCTCCCGTGCCCTCCGGCAGGCGGGCGCGGCGCACGGGGACGTGCCACGCGGAAGCCTGGGGTGCCGCACCGTTCCTCCTGGTCCGCTTCAGCGGGGTGCTCTCGCGCCGCGGCATGGAGAATACGGGGGGCGGTCGGCGGATCCCACGGGTCCCCCACCCGCCCGCCCACTCGGCGGCACGATGTCAGACTGTAGCGAAGCAGTGGCGCTCCGCGCTACCCGAGGAGTCGTTGGTGGACGCACATCAGGCACTGGCACCGGGCGAGTTCGCGCCGGTGACGACCTATCTGGACACCGCGGCCCACGGGCTGCTGCCCGCGAGAACGGTGGCCGCGCTGCGGGAGGCCGTGGCGGGGATGGGCGAGGGCCGGATGGACACGCCGGGCTGGTTCGAGGCGGTGCGCTCCGCGCGGTCGGCGTTCGCGGGTCTGGTGGGGGTGGCGCCCGAGCGGGTCGCGGTCGGCTCCTCGGTGGCGGTGCACACGGCGGTGATCGCGGGCTCGCTCCCTCCCGGCTCCGAAGTCCTGTACGCCCGGGATGAGTTCGCCTCACTGGTGACGCCGTTCGCGCAGCGTCCCGGGCTGCGGCTGCGGGAGGTGGAGCTGGCGGAGCTGGCCGAGGCGGTGGGCGCGTCCACGTCGCTGGTGGCGGTCTCGGCGGTGCAGTCGCTCGACGGGCGGGTGGCCGACCTGCCCGCGATCGCGGAGGCGGCGCGGCGCCACGGGGCGCGGACGCTGGTGGACACCACGCAGGCGGCGGGCTGGCTGCCGCTGTCCGCGGGGGACTTCGACTTCACGGTGTGCGGCGGGTACAAGTGGCTGCTCTGCCCGCGCGGGACCTCGTTCCTCACCGTTCCGGAGGACGGCGGCGGGCTCACCCCGCTGCACGCCGGCTGGGTCGCGGGGCAGGAGCCGTGGCGCAGCACCTACGGCCCGGTGGCCGAACTGGCGCGCAGCGCGCGCCGGTTCGACGAGAGCCCGGCGTATCTGCCGTATGTGGGGGCGGCGCGGTCGCTGGCGCTGCTGACCGAGCTCGGCCCGCACGCCCTGGGCGCGCACGGGGTGGGGCTGGCGCGGCGGTTTCGCGCGGGGGCGCGCGGGCTCGGGTTCGAGCCGGTGGAGGCGGAGTCCCCGCTCGTCGGGGTGCCGGGGCTCGGCGGGGGCGCGGAGGAGCTGGCCGCGGCGGGCATCCGGGTGGCGGCGCGCGGGGACAACCTGCGGGCCGCGTTCCACCTCTACAACACCGCGGCCGACGTGGACCGGCTGCTGGAGGTGCTTCAGACCTCGCGCAGCGCCTGACGGCACAGCCGGTCGGCGCGGCGGGTGGTCTCGGGCAGCCGGTAGCCGCGGGTCAGGTGCAGGGTGTGGGCGCAGGCGGAGTCCAGCGTGGTGCGGTGTCCGGGCGAGACGAAGACCGGCTTGACGCCGTCCCTGGTCACCAGGGCCCGGCCGACCTCCTCGCCGCCGTCGAGCAGCGGGGTGTGGGCGCCGCGTCGGGGCGGCGGCGGCTCGTGGGAGAAGAGGAACGGGTTCTTGGCGACGCCGAACGCGGGCAGCCCGGTGAGCACGCCGAGGTGGCTGGCCAGCCCGAAGCGGCGGGGGTGCGCGATGCCGTAGCCGTCGCAGACGACGAGGCCGGGCGCGGCGCTCAGCCGGTCGAGGGCGGCGAGGACGGCCGGGAGTTCGCGGAAGGCGAGCAGGCCCGGCACGTAGGGGAACGCCACCGGGCCGACCGCCGTGGCCTCCTCGACCACGGTCAGGGTGACCGCGTCGAGGGCCACGGCGGCGGCCGCGACCACGCCCCTGGCGTCGTCGTAGGCCACGTCCACGCCGACCACGGTGCCGGGGTCGCCGGGCGCGGGCCCCGAGGCGTCGAGGACCGTGCGCTCGCGCAGCCGCAGCTGCACGGCGACGGCCTCGTCCTCGGTGGCGGGCGTGGTGTGGGCGGGGAG
>NZ_LAVK01000022.1 GCF_001083795.1 Streptomyces sp. SBT349 | reverse complement strand
GGACCGGGGGGACGGCGGGGATCAGGGTCCTCCTCGCCGACGACCAGACGCTGGTGCGCTCCGCGTTCGCCATGCTCGTCGACTCGGCGCGGGACATGGCCGTCGTCGGGCAGGCCGGGACCGGCAGGGAGGCCGTCGAGCTGGCGCGGACCACGCGCGCGGACCTGGTGGTGATGGACATCAGGATGCCGGACCTGGACGGCATCGAGGCCACCCGCCGCATCGCCGCCGACGAGGACCTGGCCGGCGTGCGGGTGCTGGTGCTCACCACCTACGACACCGACGAGCACGTGGTGGAGGCGCTGCGCGCCGGCGCGTCCGGCTTCCTGGTCAAGGACACCAGGCCCGCCGAGCTGCTGGACGCCATCCGCACCGTCGCCGCCGGGGAGGCGCTGCTCTCGCCGGGCCCCACCGCCCGCCTGATCGCCCGCGCCCTGCGCGCCCCCGAGGCCCTCGCCACCGGCCAGGCGCCGCCGCGTCTCGACCGGCTCTCCGACCGGGAGCGGCAGGTCCTCGCCCTGGTGGCGCGCGGCCTCACCAACACGGAGATCGCCGACACCCTCCGGCTCTCCCCGCTCACCGCGAAGACCCACGTCAGCCGCATCATGGGCAAGCTCTCCGCCCGCGACCGCGCCCAACTGGTGATCCTCGCCTACGAGTCGGGCCTGGTGATCCCCGGCGGCGGCATCGGGGGGTAGCCGCCCATGTCCGGCCGCCCCGTCCTGCGCACCGCCATGATCGCCGTGTCGTCGCCGAGGCGGCCGCGGGTGTGGGCGAGCACCGCCCGCTCGACCCGTTCCACCACCGCCCGCGGCGCCAGATCGAGCGGGCCCTCGGTGAGCCGGTCGGTCAGCGGCAGGAACGTGCCCCCCTTGTCGCGCGCCTCGGTCACGCCGTCCGAGAAGAGCAGCAGCGTCTCCTCCGTCTCGAACGGGACCCGCCGCACCCGGGGGGTGTCCGCGCGCGCGTCGCCCGCGCCGATGCCGACCAGACCGAGCGGCGGCCCGTCGCCCTCGGGCAGCGCCCGCACCCCGCCGCTCCCGCCGAGGGCCAGCGGGCCCGGGTGCCCGAAGTTGACCAGCTCGACCCAGCCCGTGTCCGCCACCGGGAACCCGACCAGCACCGCCGTCGCGAAGCGCTCCTCCTGGTGGCCGAGCTCCGAGGTGTAGCGGTTGTGCCGCCGCATCCTGATGTCGAGCCGCTCCGCCACCGTGGCCAGGTCACGCTCGTAGTACCCGTGCTCGCGGAACGCGCTCAGCAGCGCCGCCGCCGCGTCCACCGCGGACGTCCCCTTGCCCTGGACGTCGCCGAGCAGCACGCGGGCGCCGTGCGGCGAGGGCTGGATGTCGAAGAAGTCGCCTCCCACCTGCGCCGCGATGTCCGCCGTGAGATAGGCGCTCGCCGAGTCGAGGCCGCCCGCGCCCGGCGGTATCGGGCGCAGCACCGCGAGGCGGGTGGCGTCCGCCGCGTCCTCCACGCGCTTGAGGAGGTCGCTGGCCCGGCCGCGCAGCCACGAGGCGAGGACGGCCAGCAGCCCGCCCGCCACCACCAGCCAGAAGTCGACCGCGCCCTGCTGGTAGTCGTACCGCCTGGCCTGTTCGAGCAGCACGTACAGGCCCACGGCGGCGGCGCCGAACAGCGAGGTGACCACCACCCCGCACAGCGCGGCGGCGATGCCGGGCACCAGCACGATCCAGGAGATGATCCGCACGTTGCCCGCGGTGTTGGAGTCCACCAGCGCGATGACGAGCAGCAGCACCAGCGGCAGCAGCCACGAGACGTTCCAGCGGCCGAGCCGCATCACCGGCTCGCCCGGGTACAGGATCCGGCGGCGCCACAGGGGGCGGCTTGGCGACGAGGCCGAGGGGTCCACCCCTCCACCATCCAGGAGCCCACCGGAACGCGCCCGGCGAGGGTCGGCCGATCGGGGCATGGGCGAGAATGACCGGCATGAGCCTGTTCCGCGACGACGGCATCGTGCTGCGCACCCAGAAGCTCGGGGAGGCGGACCGGATCATCACGCTGCTCACGCGGGCGCACGGCCGGGTGCGGGCGGTGGCGCGGGGCGTGCGGCGCACCAAGTCGCGGTTCGGCGCGCGCCTTGAGCCGTTCTCGCACGTGGACGTGCAGTTCTTCGCCCGGGGCAGCGGTCTGGTGGGGCGCGGGCTGCCCCTGTGCACCCAGACCGAGACCATCGCCCCCTACGGGCGGCACATCGTCGACGACTACGGCCGGTACACGGCGGGCACCGCGATGCTGGAGACGGCGGAGCGGTTCACCGACCACGAGGGCGAGCCGAACGTTCAGCAGTACCTCCTGCTGGTGGGCGGCCTGCGGACGCTCGCCGCCGGGGCGCACGCGCCGGGGCTCGTGCTGGACGCGTTTCTGCTGCGCTCGCTCGCGGTCGGCGGGTACGCGCCCACGTTCGCCGACTGCGCGAAGTGCGGCCTCCCCGGGCCGAATCGCTTCTTCTCGGTCTCCGCCGGGGGGTCGGTATGCGTCGACTGCCGGGTGCCGGGCAGCGTCGTGCCCTCGCCCGAGGCGCTGCGGCTGCTCGGCGCGCTGCTCACGGGTGACTGGGAGACGGCCGACTCCACCGAGGCCCGGCATGTGCGGGAGGGCAGCGGACTCGTCTCGGCCTATCTCCACTGGCATCTGGAGCGGGGGCTGCGGTCCTTGCGGTTCGTGGAGAAGGGCTGAGAGGGATACCCTCGGCCGCAGGGAAAGCACCTACTCCTGGAGTTCGCCATGGCCCGCCGCGGAATCCTCTCGTCCCGGCATCGTCGCGCGTACCGCGCGCCGGATCCCCACCCCTCGGGGGCGCGACCGCCCAAGCTGCCCGGTGAGTTGATCCCGCGGCATGTGGCGATCGTCATGGACGGGAACGGGCGCTGGGCCAAGGAGCGGGGACTGCCGCGCACCGAGGGGCACAAGATCGGCGAGAGCGTCGTGCTGGACGTGGTCAAGGGCTGCATCGAGCTCGGCGTGCGGAACCTGTCGCTCTACGCCTTCTCCACGGAGAACTGGCGGCGCTCGCCCGAGGAGGTGCGTTTCCTGATGGCGTTCAACCGCGACGTCATCGACCGCCGCACCGAGGAACTGCACGAGATGGGCGTGCGCGTGCGGTGGGCCGGGCGCGAGCCGCGCCTGTGGAAGTCGGTGATCCACAAGCTCCAGGCCGCCGAGGAGCGCACCCGGGACAACGACGCGATGACGCTCTACATGTGCGTCAACTACGGCGGCCGGGCGGAGATCGCGGACGCCGCGGCCCGCCTCGCGGAGGACGTGCGGGCCGGGCGGATATCGCCGGAGAAGGTCAACGAGCGGACGTTCACGCGGTACCTGTACCACCCGGACATGCCGGACGTGGACCTCTTCCTGCGCCCCTCGGGGGAGCAGCGCACCTCCAACTACCTGATCTGGCAGAGCGCCTACGCCGAGATGGTCTACCAGGACGTCCTGTGGCCCGACTTCGACCGGCGGAACCTGTGGGACGCCTGCGTCGAATACGCCTCCCGCGACCGCAGGTTCGGCGGGGCGCTTCCCAACGAGGCGGGCTGAGGCGGGCGGAGGCGGGTACCGCGGCCCCTCCCGGGCCCCGGGGGCCGGATCGGCGGGCTCAGGGGCGCGCCGAGCGCGCCTGCCAGCGGCCGTTGCGCCGTTCGACCTCGACCGGCCTGCCGAAGCAGGCGGTCAGCGCCTCCCCGGTGAGCACGTCCGCGGCGGGACCGGCCGCCCGCACGCGGCCGTCGCGCAGCAGCAGCGCGTGGCCGGTGGTCGGCGGCAGCTCCTCCAGGTGATGGGTGACCATGACGGTGGTCAGCTCCGGGCGCCCCGCCGCGAGCGCCGACAGCGAGTCCACCAGGTCCTCGCGGGACGGCAGGTCGAGCGCGTTGAACGGCTCGTCCAGGAGCAGCAGCGGCGGCTCCGGCATCAGGGCGCGGGCGATGAGGATCCGCGCCCGCTGCCCGCCCGAGCAGACCCCGAAGGGGCGCTCGGCGAGGTCCTTGCAGTCCAGCTCGGCCAGCAGCTCGTGCGCCCGCGCGCGCACCGCCTCGCCGTAGGAGCGCCACAGCGGCTGCACGGTGCCGCTGTGACCGGTGAGTACGACGGTGTGCGCGGTGGCCGACGGGGGAACGCGCTGGGCCGTCGACACGTGGCCGATGCGGGCCCGCAGCTCGCGGACGTCGACGCGGCCGAGCCGATGGCCGAGGACCCGGGCGCTGCCCTCGGTGGGGTGGGTCAGGGCGCCGGCGACCTTGAGCAGCGTGGTCTTGCCCGCGCCGTTCGCCCCGAGGAGCGCCCAGTGCTCGCCGCGCGCCACCGACCAGTCCACGCCGTCGAGGATGGCCTGGCCCGTGGTGTGGCGGCGGACGCTCACTCCGCGCAGCTCCACGACGGCCGGTGCGGCCGGGGTGGCCTGTGGGGCCGGGTCGGCCTGTGCGGTTCGGTGGGGCTCCGGCGGGCGCCGGTCCCTCACCCGCGGGCGCAGTCGCCGCAGGTGCCGAAGATCTCCACGGTGTGACCGATGTCGACGAAGCCGTGCTCCTCGGCGATGGCGTCGGCCCATTTCTCCACCGCGGGCCCCGCCACCTCCACCGCCTTGCCGCAGGAGCGGCAGACCAGGTGGTGGTGGTGCTCCTCGGTGCTGCACCGGCGGTAGACGGCCTCGCCGTCGCTGGTGCGCAGCACGTCCACCTCGCCCGCGTCGGCGAGGGACTGGAGGGTGCGGTAGACGGTCGTCAGACCGACCGAGTCGCCGCGGTGCTTGAGCATGTCGTGCAGCTCCTGCGCGCTGCGGAACTCGTCCACCTCGGCCAGCGCCGCCGCGACCGCCGCGCGCTGGCGCGTCGACCGGCCGCGCACCGACGGTTCTGCCGTCCCCACGTAGGGCCTCCCTTGCGTCTCTTTGCGTACCGGCGTGCCTGCCCGGTCAGCGTAGCCGCTTTCCCGAGGGTTCCGGACGGGCGGAGCGCGCGGGACCCGCGCCGGTAACGGCCTGAGCACCGGGGCGCTCGGGCCCCGGCGCGCGCCGGGACCGGTATCGCGCCAGCGGCACGGAGAGGAGCGCGATGAGCGTGAACGCGCCGATCGCCATCAGCACGATGGTGGCTCCCGGCGGCACGTCCGCGTAGTAGGAGGTGACGGTCCCCGAGACGGAGACCAGCGTGCCGAGGAAGACGGCGAAGGAGAGCGTCATCGCGAAGCTCCGGGTCGCCTGCTGTGCCGCCACGACGGGGATCACCATCAGGGCGCTGACCAGCAGCAGGCCGACCACCCGCATGGCGACGGTGACCGTGGCGGCGGCGGTGACGGCGAGCAGCAGGTTCAGCGCGCGCACCGGAAGGCCCGTGACCCGGGCGAACTCCTCGTCCTGGCAGACCGCGAAGAGCTGGCGGCGCAGGCCGAGGCTGACGAGCAGGACGAACGCCGACAGCAGCGTGATGGCGGTGATGTCCTCGGGCGAGACGGTGGTCACCGAGCCCCAGAGGTAGGAGGTGAGGTTCGCCGTGGAGCCGCCGGGCGCCAGGTTGATGATCATGACGCCCCCGGCCATGCCGCCGTAGAACAGCATGGCGAGCGCGATGTCGCCACGCGCCCGGCCGGAGGAGCGCAGCAGTTCCATCGCGACGGCGCCGAGCGCGGAGACCGCGACGGCCATCCAGACCGGGTTGGTCTGGAACAGGAAGCCGAGGGCGACGCCGGTCAGCGCGACATGGCCGATCCCGTCGCCCAGCAGGGCCTGCCGCCGCTGCACCAGGTAGATCCCGACGGCGGGGGCGGCGACGCCGATCAGCAGCGCGGCGAGCAGCGCCCGTTGCATGAAGGGGTAGTCGAGGAGCTCGAACATCACAGGATCCCCGTCTGGAGCGGTGGCTCGGCGGACGGCTCCCGCGCGTCGGCCGGATGGCAGGAGGGGCTCTCCGGCAGCCCCGCCGGGTGCCCGTGGAGTCCCGCCGGGTGTTCGACGGTGCGCTCCACCCGGCCGTGGGCCAGGACGACGGCCCGGTCGATCAACGGCTCCAGCGGTCCCAGCTCGTGCAGCACCAGCAGCACGGCCACGCCCTCGTCGACCAGCGTCCGCAGGGCGCCGGCCAGGACCCGCTGGCTGGCCAGGTCCACGCCCGCCAGCGGCTCGTCCATGATCAGCACGTCCGGCTCGCCGGTGAGCGCGCGGGCGATCAGCACGCGCTGGTGCTGGCCGCCGGAGAGGGTGTCCACGGCGTCCCGGGCCCGGTCGGCGAGCCCGACCAGCGCGAGCGCGCGGTCGACGGCCGCACGGTCGGCGCGGCCGAGCGGGCGCAGCCTGCGGCGGGCCAGGCGGCCGGCGGCGACCACCTCGCGGACGGTGGCGGGGACGCCGACCGCGGCCGTCGAGCGCTGCGGCACGTAGCCGACGCGGGCCCAGTCGCCGAACCGCCGCACGGGCGTGCCGAACAGCGTCAGCGTGCCCGAGGCGACCGGCACCTGCCCGACCGCGGCGCGCACGGCCGTGGACTTGCCCGAGCCGTTCGCCCCGAGCAGGGCGACCACCTCGCCCGGGTGCACGGTCAGGTCGACGCCGTGCAGGACCGGCTGGCCGCCGAGCTCGGCGGCGACCCCGGTCAGGGATATGACCGGCTCCATGGACTCACCTCTTCCGTGGTCTGCTTTCCGCGGCGGGTCAGGAGGCGCCGAGCGCCTGCCGGAGGGCTTCGAGGTTGGCGCGCATCACCGCGAGGTAGTCAGCGCCGGGGGAGTCCTCGGTGATTCCCTCGACGGGGTCGAGCACGGCCGTGTCGACGCCCAGGTCGTCCGCGAGGGTGCGCGCGGTCTCGTCGCTGACCAGTGTCTCGAAGAAGACGGTGGTCACGCCGTCCTCCTGGGCGATCTCCTGGAGGTCGCGCATCCGGGCGGCGCTCGGCTCGGACTCGGGGTCGAGACCGGCGATCGCCTCCTGGTGGAGACCGTACCGTTCGGCGAGGTAGCCGAACGCGGCGTGGGTGGTGATGAACGTGTCGGTCTCGGCGGTGGCCAGGCCCTGGGTGAACTCCTCGTCCAGCGCGGTCAGTTCCTCGGTCAGCGCCGCCGTGTTCCGCTCGTAGTCGGCGGCGTGGTCCGGGTCGGCCTCGGCCAGGGCCGCGCCGACGCCCTCGGCGATCTCGGCGTACTTCACGGGGTCGAGCCAGACGTGCGGGTCCATGCCGCCGTGGTCGTGGTCCTCCTCGGCGTGGGCGTCCTCCTCCGCGTGGGCGTCCTCCTCCCCGCCCTCCTCGTGGAGCGTGGTGAACGTGGACACCTCGGCGATGTGCTCCGCCCCGGACTGCTCGACGGCCTCGTCCACGGCGGGCTGGAGGCCCGCGAGGTAGACGATGAGATCCGCCTCGTGGAGCTCGGCGGTCTGCTGAGGGCTGAGCTCCAGGTCGTGCGGCTCGACGCCGGGCTCCGTGAGGGAGTGGACGCTGACATGGTCCCCGCCGACGCGCTCGGCCAGGAACTGCATGGGGTAGAAGGACGCGATCACCTCGACCGAGCCGCCCCCGCCGCTGCCCTCGTCCGTCCCGCCGCCGTCTCCGGAGCCGCAGGCGGACAGGGCCAGCAGGCTCAGGGCCGTGGCCCCGGCCGCCAGGGCCGGAGTGGAAAGGGCCGGTTTGCGTATTCGGGACAGGCGGCGTGAACGGCGTCTCTCGGTCATGACAGCCATTTTCATCCTTGATGGAAATGATTGTCAAATGAGTCAATGTGGCGTGACGCGGAGCGCCGCCGGCGGGGCGGCGGGGGGCGGGGCCCGCTTCCCCTTTACCGATTTGCTGCGGCCCCCTCGTACGCCGGTAACCTGAGGCAATTCCATGTCGTCCTTCGTCCTGAAGAGAGCACCGTGGCCGCCGACAAGATCGACACCATCGTCAGCCTCAGCAAGCGCCGTGGCTTCGTCTATCCCAGCAGCGAGATCTACGGCGGGCAGCGTGCCGCCTGGGACTACGGACCGCTGGGCGTGGAGCTGAAGGAGAACATCAAGCGCCAGTGGTGGCGCGCCATGGTCACTTCGCGCGACGACGTGGTCGGGATCGACTCGTCGGTCATCCTGGCCACGGAGGTCTGGGAGGCGTCGGGGCACGTCGCCACCTTCACCGACCCGCTGACCGAGTGCACCTCGTGCCACAAGCGGTTCCGCGCGGACCACCTGGAGGAGGCGTACGAGGCCAAGCACGGCCACCTGCCGACCGGCGGCCTGCCCGAGCTCAACTGCCCGAACTGCGGGAACAAGGGCACCTTCACCGAGCCCAAGCAGTTCTCCGGGCTGCTCTCCACCCACCTCGGCCCGGCGCAGGACTCCGCCTCGGTGGCGTATCTGCGGCCCGAGACCGCGCAGGGCATCTTCACCAACTTCGCGGCGGTGCAGCAGACTTCACGCCGCAAGCCGCCGTTCGGCATCGCGCAGATGGGCAAGTCCTTCAGGAACGAGATCACCCCGGGCAACTTCATCTTCCGCACCCGCGAGTTCGAGCAGATGGAGATGGAGTTCTTCGTCAAGCCGGGCGAGGACGAGCAGTGGCACGGGTACTGGATGGAGCAGCGGTGGAACTGGTACCGCGACCTCGGGCTCTCCGAGGAGAACATGCGGTGGTTCGAGCACCCCAAGGAGAAGCTGTCCCACTACTCGAAGCGCACGGCGGACATCGAGTACCGGTTCAGCTTCCAGGGCTCGGAGTTCGGTGAGCTGGAGGGCGTGGCCAACCGCACCGACTACGACCTCGCCTCCCACTCGAAGGCATCGGGCCAGGACCTGAGCTACTTCGACCAGGAGGCGGGCGAGCGCTGGACGCCGTATGTCATCGAGCCGGCCGCCGGTGTGGGCCGCACGATGCTGGCGTTCATGCTGGACGCCTACCGCGAGGACGAGGCGCCCAACGCCAAGGGCAAGATGGAGAAGCGCGCCGTGCTCGGCCTCGACCCGAGGCTCGCCCCGGTGAAGGTCGGCGTCCTGCCGCTCTCGCGGAACCCGCAGCTCTCCCCGAAGGCCAGGGACCTGGCCACGGCCCTGCGGAAGAACTGGAACATCGAGTTCGACGACGCGGGCGCCATCGGCCGCCGCTACCGCCGCCAGGACGAGATCGGCACGCCGTTCTGCGTGACGGTCGACTTCGACACCCTGGACGACAACGCGGTGACCGTCCGGGAGCGCGACTCGATGAAGCAGGAGCGCGTCTCCCTCGACCAGATCGAGTCCTACCTCGGCGCCCGCCTCCTCGGCTGCTGAGCCCTCCGGGCCCCCGGCCCGCCCTCCGGGGCGGGACCGGGGCCTCAGCCCTCCCAGTCGGCGGTGTCCAGCTCGCACTCGAACGGCGCGGGGACGCGCACCGTCTCGCCGAACGTGATCTCGATGTGGGCCCGGTATCCCTCCTCGGACGGGAGGGAGAACACCGTGACCCGGGATTCCAGCATGTCCACCAGGACGTACACGGGGACATCGGCCTTCCCGTACCGGTCGACCTTGTCAACCTTGTCCGAGCGGTCGTCGTGCGCGGTGGACCAGGAGGTCAGTTCGGCCACCAGGGACAGCGCTTCGCCGGGAAGGCGAACACCACGGGTGCCGTGTCCACGACGTGGCCCTTCGGCTCGTGCCCTCGAAGTCGGCGGACGAAGCTCCGCAGTGCTCAGGCGGTGAGGCCGCGGAGGATCAGGGTGCGGACCGCTTCGAAGTCGCTGTCCACCGCGGGGCGGGACCACTCCAGGGCGTAGGACGGGTCGTGGAAGCGGGCCGTGGCCTGGAAGACCGCGCGGGCCGTCGCGTCGGCGTCCGTGGCGGGGCCGGTGAACGTGCCCTGGTCGCGGCCGTCCTCGATGATCCGGGCGAGCTGGCTCTCCAGCTCGGTGATGTGCTGGTCGACGACCTCGCTGTGCTCGCCGGTGAGCACCGTGTAGGTCGCGAACAGCTCCGGGTCGTCGCCCGCCTTGTGCCGCTTGGCCGTGAACAGGCCGGTCAGCCAGTCCGACAGGCGCTCCTCCGCCGGTCCCTCGCCCGCGACCAGCTCCTCCAGCCGCTCCGTCGTGCGGTCCAGCCAGCGCTTGGTGACCGCCTCCCGCAGCGCCGACTTGGTCCTGAAGTGGCGGTAGACCGTGCCGTGGCTGACCCCGAGGGCGCGGGCCACGTCCACCACGGTGGCCTTGGCCGGTCCGTAGCGGCGCAGCACCTCCTCGGTGGCTTCAAGGATGCGCTCGGGGGTCAGCGCTTCGGCCATCGGTCCCTACTTCTCGCTGTCCAGGTGCTCCATCTGGACCGCCGGATAGCGCTCGCCCGCCGCTGAGCCGGGCGGGACGGCCTTCTCTATGGCGGCCAGCTCGTCGGCGTCGAGACTAACGTCCAGCGCGCCCAGTGACTCATCCAGGCGTCCTCGGGTCCTCGCGCCGACGAGGGGGACGATGTCCTCGCCGCGCGAGAGCACCCAGGCGATGGCCAGCTGGGCGACCGTGACGCCCTTGGCGTCGGCCATGTCCCGCAGGGTCTCGACCAGGGCCAGGTTGTGCTGGAGGTTCTCCGCGGAGAAGCGGGGGCTCGCGCTCCTGAAGTCGTTCGCCGCCAGCCGGCGGTCCGGCGTCCAGTGCCCGCTGATCAGGCCGCGGGAGAGCACGCCGTAGGCCGTCATGCCGATGCCCAGCTCCCGTAGCGTGGGCAGGATCTCGGCCTCGATGGACCGCGATATCAGCGAGTACTCGATCTGGAGGTCGGAGATCGGCGCGGTGGCCGCCGCCCGCCTGATGCTGGCGGCGCCCGCCTCCGAGAGGCCGATGTGCCGCACATGGCCGCTCCGGACCAGGTCGGCCATGGCCCCGACCGTCTCCTCGATCGGCACGTCCGGGTCGACCCGGGACAGGCGGTAGATGTCGATGTGGTCGACGCCGAGTCGCTGGAGCGAGTAGGCCGCGAAGTTCTTCACGGCGGCGGGGCGGCCGTCGTATCCGGAGAAGCCGCCGTCCAGCGTCCGGAGCGCGCCGAACTTCACGCTGACCAGCGCGCGCTCGCCGGCCCCGGCGGGCGCCGTGCGCAGCGCCTCGCCGATCAGCATCTCGTTGTGTCCCATGCCGTAGAAGTCGCCCGTGTCCAGCAGCGTGATCCCGGCGTCGAGCGCGGCGTGGATCGTCGCGAGGGACTCGGCGCGGTCGGACTCGCCGTAGAGGGCGGACATGCCCATGCAGCCCAGGCCGAGCGCCGAGACGGCGGGACCCGAGGAGCCGAGCGTGCGGAGGGGGGTCGGATGCGGTGTCGTCGATGTCATGGCACCAGAGTGACACATGGACTGACAGATATCAATAGCTGTCAGTCCCCTCTCTGTCCGCGCTCCCCGCGCGGCAGCCGAAGGCTCAGCGCCGTCGTCGCCAGCACCGCCGCCAGCTGGGCGGCCAGGGCGGCGGCCAGCGCCTCCCGCGGCCCCCGCGCGGACTCCACCGCCAGGAACAGGGCGCCCAGCAGCGCGACCCCCAGCGCGATCGCCGACTGCTGCGCGGTCGCCATCACGCCCCCGCCGACCCCGGCGCGTTCCGCGGGCACGTCCGCCAGCACCAGCCGCATGATCACCGGCATCTGGAGCCCCTGCCCGACCCCGGCCACGGCCAGCCCGGGAGCCAGCTCGGCCACGCCCAGGCCGGGCCACCGCCCCAGCACCGTCAGGATCAGCACGACCGCGCCCAGCGCCTGCACCACGCCGCCCGCCGTCACCACCCGGCTGCCGAAGCGGGCCGTCAGGCGCGGCCCCGCCAGGGAGGCGAAGAAGAACGCCGCCGCGTAGGGCACCAGCGCGGTCCCGGCCCGCACCGGGCTGAAGCCCAGCCCCTCCTGGAACGTCACGGCCATCACGAACATGAACCCGCCGAACCCCCCGACGCACAGCATCAGGGGCGGCAGCGCCCGCCGCATGCCCGGCAGCGCCAGCAGCGCGGGCGGCACCAGCGGCACCCGCCCGGCCCGCTCCGCCCGGCGCTCCACCAGGAAGAACGCGGTCGCCGCCACCGGGAACAGCGCCAGCGACACCCAGGTCCACGTCGGCCACCCGGCGGCCCTGCCCTCGGTCAGCGGCAGCAGCAGGGTGACCAGGGAGGCGGCCAGCAGCGCCGTTCCCGGCAGGTCGACGGGCGCGGGCCGGTCGGCCCTGGTCTCCGGGAGGGTCCGCGCCACCAGCACCAGGCCGACCAGCACGGCCGGCACGTTGACCAGGAACACCGCGCGCCAGCCGGTCCCGGCCACGTCGGCGGCGACCAGCAGCCCGCCCAGGATCTGTCCCGCGACCATGGCGAGCCCCGCCGTCGCGCCGAACAGCCCCATCGCCCGCGCCCGCCGCGGCCCGGCGGTCGCGGCCTGGATCGTGGCGAGGACCTGCGGCAGCATCAGCGCCGCGGCGGCGCCCTGCGCCACCCGGGCCCCCACCAGCGACCATGCGCCGGGAGCGAAACCGCAGGCCAGCGACGTCACGCCGAACGCCGCCAGGCCCACGAGGAAGAGCCGCCTGCGGCCGAACATGTCGCCCAGCCGCCCCCCGAGCACCAGCAGCACGGCATAGGCGACGCCGTACCCGGCCACCACCAGTTCCAGCAGCGCGGGCCCCGCGCCCAGGTCGCGGCCCATCGTGGCGAGGGCGACGTTGACGATGAAGAAGTCGATCAGCGGCAGCGCCGCGCCGAACAGCACGGTGAACAGCCCGAGCGGACCCAGCGCCGCCGCGGCGCGCGGCCCGGCCCGCCCCGGGGCGGCGGCGGCGGGGGCGCCACCCGCGGTCGGCGCGGGGGGCCCGGACGGGAGGATCGCGTCGGTCCGGTCGGACACATCAGTCACGTCAGTCACACGTTCGACCGTGCCGCCGGACTCAGCCTGGTACCAGAGTGTCTTTATCCTGGTACATCCACCACCTGGCAACGGGCTCGTTCCCTGGCATCCTGGGGTCATGGCAGCACTCCCCATGGACGCCGGCGCCGACATCCGCCGCCGTGAGCTGGCCGCCTTCCTCCGCAGCCGCAGGGAGCGCATCCCGCCGGAGCGCGTCGGCCTCACCCGCGGCAGGCGCCGCCGCACCCCCGGGCTGCGCCGCGAGGAGGTCGCGCACCTCTCCAGTGTCGGCGTCACCTGGTACACCTGGCTGGAGCAGGCGCGCCCCATCCAGGTCTCCGCCGCCGTGCTCGACGCCATCGCCAGGGTGCTGCTCCTCGACGCGAACGAACGGGCGCACCTGTTCACCCTGGCCGGGGTCGCCGATCCGGCCCCCGACACCGAGTCCGCCACGGTGCCCGCCGCGCTGCGCGCGATGCTCCGCCAGCTGGAGCCCATCCCCGCCTGCGTCCAGAACGGGCGGTACGACCTCCTCGCCTACAACCGCACCTACGGCCGCCTCCTGTGCGACCTGGACGCGATCCCCGCCGAGGACCACAACTGCATGCTGCTCGCCTTCACCCACGAGCAGTGGCGGGCCGCGCTGGTCGACCGCGAGGAGACGATCCGGGTCATGACGGCCAACTACCGCGCCCACATGGCCGAGCACATCGCCGAGCCCGCCTGGAAGCACCTGCTCAAGCGGCTCCAGCGGGAGTCGGCCGAGTTCCGCGAGCTGTGGGAGCGCCACGAGGTGATCCGTTCCGGGGGGAACAAGGTCAAGCGTTTCCGCAATGAGCACGTGGGCCTCGTCCACGTCGAGGGCACCCGGCTGTGGCTCGGCCCGCAGCAGGGCTCCCGGCTGGTGGCGTACGTCCCGGCCGACGAGGAGTCGCGCGAGCGCCTGGAGAAGCTCCACGCGCTGGTGACCGCCGAGGAGGCGGTCGGTCCGAGGGTCGGCCCGGGGGACGGCGTGGGGAGCGGCGCGGGACAATGGGCGCCATGACGCAGTTGATGTACGGCCCTCACGCGGTCGACCCGCCGGTGGTGCTGGCGCCGATGGCGGGCATCACCAACGCGCCGTTCCGGACCCTGTGCCGCGAATTCGCGCGCGGGCGAGGGCTGTTCGTCAGCGAGATGATCACGAGCAGGGCGCTGGTCGAGCGGAACGACAAGACGATGCGGCTGATCCACTTCGACGCCGGGGAGAAGCCGCGTTCCCTCCAGCTCTACGGCGTGGACCCGGGAACGGTGGGCCGCGCGGTCCGGATGATCGCCGACGAGGACCTGGCCGACCACATCGACCTCAACTTCGGCTGCCCCGTTCCCAAGGTGACCCGGCGCGGCGGGGGCTCGGCGCTGCCCTACAAGCGGCCGCTGCTGCGCGCGATCCTGCGCGAGGCGGTGGCGGGCGCGGGCGCGCTGCCGGTGACGGTGAAGATGCGCAAGGGGATCGACGACGACCACCTGACCTACCTGGACGCGGGCCGGATCGCCGTCGAGGAGGGTGTGGCCGCCATCGCGCTGCACGGTCGCACGGCGGCCCAGCACTACGGGGGGCAGGCCGACTGGTCGGCCGTCGCGCGCCTGAAGGAGGCCGTGCCCGAGATCCCCGTGCTGGGCAACGGCGACATCTGGTCCGCGGACGACGCGGTGCGGATGATGCGCGAGACGGGCTGCGACGGCGTCGTGGTGGGCCGCGGCTGCCTGGGGCGGCCCTGGCTGTTCGGCGACCTGGTGGCGGCGTTCGACGGCCGGGGCGCGGAGGGCTACGCGCGGCCGACGCTGGGGGAGGTCGCGGAGGTGATGGTGCGGCACGCGACGCTGCTGGGGGAGTGGCTCGGCGACGAGGCGCGGGGCGTGATCGACTTCCGCAAGCACGTCGCCTGGTACACGAAGGGCTTCTCGGTCGGCTCCGACCTGCGGGGCCGCCTTGCGGTGGCCGCCTCGCTGGCCGAACTGTCCGAACTGCTCGGGACGTTGGACCTGACGCAGCGGTGGCCGGCCGGCGCGGACGGGCCGCGGGGGCGGACGTCGGGCCGCAACAGGGTGTCCCTGCCCGACGGCTGGCTGGCCGATCCGTGGTCGGCGGTCGCGGTGGGGGCGGACGCGGAATCGGAGACGTCGGGCGGCTAGGAGCCGGGCCGGGTGGCCGTCCGCTCCCCCACCGCCGCCCCCCACACGCCCGCTTGATCGCCCGGACGACTCTCAGTCCACCTCGGCCCACTTCCGCAGCAGCGCCTCACGTTCCTCGCGGGGCGGGGCACCGTCGGCCGCGTGGTCGCGGCGCCAGTCGAGCAGGTCACCGACGGTCGCGCTGCCGTCGGCGAGCCGGCCCAGGAGCGTGCGGGAGAGTTCGTACTCGGCAGGCGCGTAGGTCCCGCCGACGACGGCTGAGAGAACGCTCACCTCGGCGGTGCCGTCGGCGGTGTCCACGCGCACGGTGTAGGCGGGCGGGAGCTGGCCGTCACCGGTCACCGCCACGTACAGCGAGTCGAAGGCGAGGGACGCGAGGCGCCGGGCGGTGGACCGCACAGGCACGTCGCGGACATCGATCCGCCGCACCTCGTTCCAGCTCCAGGACGTGCCGTGGTCGCTCCCCAGGGCTTCGACGCCGTCTTCCGTCAGCCGCACCCCGGACGCTGTGCCGGCAGGCTCGGCCCCCAGGTACACGGAGTCCTCGGTGATCCAGAACAGGCCGACCATGGCCATGGGTGCCTCCAGCAGGGGTGCTCGGTGGGCGAACAGCCCTCTTTCGCCCGCGTGTTGGCATGAGAGACGGCACGGACCGGCCGCGCGGTTGCCCCCCGCCGGAAGCCCTTCAACACGGGCTCGGGAACGGCTCAGGCGAGGGTGATCGCCGTCAGGAGGGCCAGGGGGGAGGCGGCCGACCAGCCCTGAGGGCTGCACGCGTGGGGGTAGGGGACCGGGTCGGGGTGTTCGGTGCGGGCGTACCCCGCGATCACCTCGGGCATCCGGTAGCCGTACCGGGCCGCCATGTCCAGCAGGCCGCGCGTCAGCGTGCGGGCCTCCTGGGCGAGGCCGTAACGGGCCAGGCCCAGGGCGGCGATCGCGCCGTCGTGCGGCCAGACGCTGCCCCGGTGGTACGACAGCGGGTGGTACGCCTCCTGGCCCGCGGCCAGCGTGCGCAGGCCCCAGCCGGTGAAGAACGCGGGGGACAGCAGGCGCCGGCCCACGGCCCTGCCGCGTTCCTCGTCGAGGATCCCCGTCCACAGCAGGTGGCCCGCGTCCGAGGCCAGCGCGTCGGCCCTGCGGCCCGCGCCGTCCAGGGCCAGGGCGGGGAAGTCCTGGTCGGGGAGCCAGAAGTCCGCGAGGAAACGCGCCCGCAGCTCCTCGGCCGCCGCGTCGAGGCGGTCCGCGTAGCGCGCGTCGCCCCAGGACGCGCGAGCCAGGTGCGCGGTCCTGCGCAGCCCGTCGTACGCGTACCCCTGCGGGGCCGCCGCCGTGATGACGCCCTTGGCCGCGGTGCCGTCCGCGAAGCAGATCGCGCCGGGGGAGTCCTTCCAGCTCTGGTTGGCCAGGCCGCCCTCGTCCGCCTGGTACCGCAGGTACCCGTGGTCGCCGAGGCCGCCGGAGTGGAACATCCAGTCCACCGCCGCCCGCGCGTGCCGCTCCAGGCGCTGGGCCAGCTTGTCGTCGCCGGTGGCCTCGGCGTGGGCGCCGAGCAGCATCAGGAAGAGCGGGGTGCTGTCGACCGAGCCGTAGTACTGGCCGTACGGCACCTGCCCGAAGTGCGCCAGCTCGCCGTGGCGCAGCTCGTGCACGATCTTGCCCGGCTGCGCCAGGCGGTCCGCGTCCTCGCCCGTCGCCTGGGCCGCGGCCAGCGCCAGCAGCGTGGCCGCCGCGGGCTCCGGCCGTCCGGGCAGGGCGAACAGCGAGGTGATCGCCGCGTGGCGGCCGAGCAGCGTCAGGAACCACGGCACCCCCGCCCCCGGCACCCGGCGCGGCTCGCCGTCGGGTCCGGTGGCCGCCACGCGCAGCGCCGCCAGGTCCTCCAGCCCCTGCTCGCACGCCTGTGCGAGGCCCGGCCAGGCGTCGGGCACCGGCAGTTCCTCGCGGGCCGCGGGCGGGAAGATGTCGGCCGCCTCGGTGACGGGCTCGGGCGCCCCGTGCGGGTGGGCCTCGACGCGCAGCGTCAGCTCGGCCGAGCCGTGCGGCGGCACGTCGAGGCGCCAGCACAGACGACGCGCGCCCGACCCGGTCTCCTCGACCGCGTCGGGCGCGGGCTGGGCCCTGATCGCCGTGCGCGAGTGCCACTCGCGGCGCCGGTACCCGAACTCGACGCCGTCCGGCAGCGCCGCCCGGGTGCGCACCGTGTGCGGCTTCTCGTACCAGCGGTGGTCGGACCGCAGCTCGAACTGGTCGGCGAAGTCCGCGTCCACGGTGAGCGCGAGGAGCGTGTGGCAGGCGACGGCGCGGTTGCTGCTGAGCCTGATGCGCTCCACCAGCGTGCCGTCCACCACCCGCTGCTCGCGGAAGACGGTGATCGCGGGCGCCTCGGCGCGGCTGGCGGGCGGGGTCAGCACGGTGGTCGCGGTCGCGCCCGAGGACTCGGCGGACATCAGCACGGTTGGGGTGGAGCCGTCGACCGTCAGCTGCCACCGGCTGAGGTGCCGGGCGTCGCGCGCGAACAGCCCGTGCGGATGGGCGCCGCGCTCCCCCGTGATGTCACCCGAAGGGCCGACCGCCAGAAACGTTCCGTCGTTGACGAGCAGGCACTGGCCGGTCGTGATCAACGGGATACCTCCGCGAGCAGGTCGATGGTGAGGGCCGCGGTCCAGCTGAAGTCACGGCTGCCGCGAGCCGCGCCGGTGAACGGGTCGACGTACTCGGCGAACCCGGACTCCGCCGCGGCCCCGAGCAGGGTGGCGCGCAGCGTGTCGGCCCGTTCCGCCGCACCATGCTGCCGCAGGCCACGCGCCAGCAGCCAGTTGACGTTGAACCACGCCGGGCCGCGCCAGTAGCGGCACGGGTCGAACGCGTGGCCCTTCAGGTCGTAGCTCGGGACCAGGCGGGCGATGCCGTCCAGGCCGAAGTGCTCGCCCGAGGCCGTGGCCAGCAGGGTCGCGGAGATGTCGTCGGGCAGCCCCGGCAGGATCAGCGGGAGCAGCCCGGCCGCGCTGCGCTCCCCGATGGAGCGGCCCGCGATCACGTCGTGGCACAGGAAGAGGCCGTCCTCGGCGCTCCACAGCCCCTTCACCAGCGCGGTGGTCAGCTCCTCGGCCCTGACCTGGTGGTCGGAGGGGTCGGCGCCGAGGGCGGTGGCGATGTCGGCGAGCGCGTGCTCGGAGGCGATCAGCAGGGCGTTGACGCCGGGGTCCTCCACGGCGAAACGGTGCTGGCTCGCGTCGTCGGCGTACCCGTGGTCGCGGTACTGCTCGGCGAGGCGGACGTAACGGCCGTAGTCGAGGTCGGTGGGCCGGTCGGTCGCGCAGCCGTGGTCGAGGTCGGCGCGCTGGAAGGACGCGGTGGCGGCCGGGTCGATGCGGGCCAGCGGCGGATCCCAGCAGGGGCTGTTGTCCATGCCGGACTCCCACGGGTGCACGATGGCCGCCAGGCCCCTGCCGCCCAGGTCGCGCCGGTCGGTGAGGTACCGCTGCCAGGCGACCAGCCGGGGGTAGAGGCGGCGCAGGAAGCCGCGCCGCTCGGAGGCGACGGGGTCGGCCTGGTGGACCAGCCAGGCGGCGAGCGCGTGGATGGGGGGCTGCACGATGCCCGAGGTCTCCACCGCGGCCGGCGCCCCGGCCTTGTCCCCGGCGTCCGAGGAGCGCCAGAAGTCCGGGCTCGGGAAGTACGCCGTGAGCGGGACGTCCGGGTTGAAGACGATGTGCGGCACGCGGCCGTCGGCCCACTGCGCGGCGAGCAGGGACTCCAGCTCGCGCTGGGCCCTGACGGGGGAGAGGTGGCGCAGGCCGATGGCGACGAAGCCCGAGTCCCAGCTCCACTGGTGCGGGTACAGCGTCCGGGAGGGGACCGTGGAGCAGCCGGTCCAGTTGCCCGAGAGCACGCGGCAGGCGTCGTCGTGTGCTGCGTTGTATGCGATCGATGTCGGTCTTGGAAGCTGGTCAGCGCTTTCCACGTGGGCTCCGGAGGAGGGCGGCGCCCCCGCCTGCCCGGCGGAGGCACTCACTTGTTTTGTCGAAGGTACCGCAGAGTTACGTCTACTTAACACGCAAAAGTACCGCTGTAATATCTACTTCACAAGCTGAAGGGGGAAGAAACAGCACACCAGTCCGGCCGGAAGGCAGTCATGAACCAGGCGAGCGCGGGGCATCTGTTGCGGCTGATCCGTGGGGGTCAGGCGAGGACCAGGGGGGAGCTTCAGCGGGTCACCGGCCTGTCCCGTTCGACCGTGTCGCACCGTCTGGACCAGCTCTTCCGGGCGGGCTGGATACGGGAGGCGGCGGGCGACGCCGCGGAGGCGCCGACGTGGGGCAGGCCCTCGTCGCGCCTGACCTTCGACACCTCGCACGCCGTGGTCCTGGCCGCCGACCTGGAGACGCGCCACGCCCGTGCCGCCGTGCTCGACCTGGGCGGCACCATGCTGGCCGAGCACTCGGGGACGCTGCTGCTGAGCCAGGGCCCCGACGAGGTGCTCGAACGGCTCGCGCAGTGGTTCGCGTTGCTGCTGGAGAAGGCCGGGGCCGGCGCCGGGGCGGTGTGCGGCATCGGCCTCTCGGTACCCGGGCCCGTCCACCCGGTCTCGGGGCAGGTCGTGCAGCCGCCGATGATGCCGGGCTGGGACCGTTACCCGGTGCCGGAGGGCATGCGGCGGGCGCTGGGCGCGCGGCTGGGGCACGAGGGGGCCGCGCGGATACCGGTCCTCGTGGAGAACGACGCCAACCTCATGGCCTACGCCGAGCAGCGGCACGCCTTCGCCGACTGCTCGGCGTTCCTGCTGATCAAGGTCTCCACGGGCATAGGGGCCGGGGTCGTGGTCGACGGCGACATGTACCGGGGGATCGACGGCGCGGCGGGTGACATCGGTCACATCAGGCTGGGGGAGCACCAGCACGCGCTGTGCCGCTGCGGCTCCTACGGCTGCCTGGCGGCGGTGGCCAGCGGGCGGGCGCTCGCCGAGCAGCTGACGGCCGCCGGGATCCCGACCGCCTCGGGCTCCGGGGTGCGCGACCAGCTGGCGATCGGGCAGCCGGACGCGGTGCGGCTGGCGCGGGACGCGGGCCGGCTGGTGGGCGGCGTGCTCGCCACCGTGGTCACGCTGATCAACCCCGGCGTGCTGATGATCGCGGGCGACCTGGCGGGGCCGCCGTTCCTGACCGGGGTGCGCGAGACGCTGTACCAGCGGGCCATGCCGCGGACCACGGCCTACCTCCAGGTGGTCACCTCGGGCCTCGGCGACCGGGCGGGCCTGGCGGAGGCCGCCGCGATGGTGGTGGAGTCGCTCTACGCCCCCGACCGTGCCGACGACCGGCTCGCCGTGGCCGCCGCCTCTTCCGCGACCGCGACCGCGACCGGTGACGGCGCCGGTGACGCGACGGGTGACGCGGCCGGTGGAGCCGCGGTGGCGCCCGCCCGCGCGTGACGGTCCCCGGACGGCCGTCCTCAGTCGAACTGCCACTCCCGCTGGGCGTATTCGAGCACCGCCGGGTCCATCAGCGTGCTGGCCCGCACGTCACGCTCGCGCCGGTCGACGGGGAAGACCGTGGACGCCCGCAGCACGGCGTCGTCCAGGAAACGGAGCTCGGGCGCGTCCGGTGACAGCCGCGGCACCGGGCCCGGCCCCTCGCTCGCCCCGCCGCCCGCCGCGGCGAGCATGAAGCCCCAGTTCCCGAAGCTGGGCACATCCACCTGGTACGGCGTGGTGGCGAGGCCCGCCTCGCGCAGCGTCTCCTGTATGGACCAGTAGGTGCGCGGCGCGAAGAACGGCGACCCGGCCTGGACCGCGACGCTCGCGTCCGGCGACAGCAGGCCGGAGAGCATCGCGTAGAACTCCACGGAGTACAGCTTCGCGGTGGCCGTGTCCTCCGGGTCGGGGAAGTCGATCAGCGCCGCGTCGTAGCCGCCGGGCGCGCTCCGCAGCCAGGTGAAGGCGTCCTCGTTGACCACCGTCACCCGGGGGTCGGCCAGCGCGTCGTCGTTGAGGTCGCGCAGCGGGCCGTAGCCGGAGGCGAGGTCGGTCATGGCGCTGTCCAGCTCCACCAGCGTGACGTGCTCCACGTCGTCGTAGCGCAGCACCTCGCGCAGCGCGAGGCCGTCGCCGCCGCCGAGGATCAGCACCTCGGAGCGGTCCCCGGCGAGCGCCGGGTGCACCAGCGCCTCGTGGTAGCGGTACTCGTCGAGCGAGGAGAACTGGAGGTCGCCGTTGAGGAAGAGCCGCAGGTCCTCGGTCTTGGTGAAGCCGAGGGAGCGGGTGACGACGATCTCCTGGTACGGCGTCCGCTCGGAGTGCACGATCGGGTCGCGGTAGAGCCGCTGCCGGGCGTTCACCTCGATGTCCTCGGCGTACACGTAGACCGAGCCCAGCACCGCGAGGACCGCCGTCATCCCGGCCAGCAGCGCCCCGCGCACCACCGCGCGCAGCTGCCGCCTGAAGATCCACACCACGGCGGCGATGCCCGCGACGGCGTTCACGGCGCCGACCACCAGCACGCCCTTGAGCTGCCCGAACGTCGGCAGCAGCAGGAGCGGGAAGGACAGGCCGCCGACCAGCGCGCCCAGATAGTCGACGGCGAACATGTCGGCGACCGCGCCGCCCGCCTCCTGCCGCCTGATGCGCTGGAGCATGGTCATCAGCAGCGGGATCTCGGCGCCGATCAGCAGCCCGACGACGAACGCGACCACCACCATGGCCGGGGTGTAGACGTTCACCCAGGCGAACATCACATACAGCAGCATCACCGACAGGCCGCCGACCAGCGCGAGGATCCCCTCCACGACGGCGAACGCGCCGACCGCGCGCCGCTGGAGCGGCTTGGCCGCGAGCGACCCCAGGCCCATGGCGAAGACCATGATCGACAGCACGAGCGAGGTCTGGAAGACCGTGTTCCCGATGAGGTAGCCGCCGAGCGCGACCAGCGCCAGTTCGTACGCCAGGCCGCACGCCGCGCACAGGAAGACGGTCAGCAGCAGGAGGAATCGCGCCAGCCGGGGGCGCGGCCTCACGACAGCGCCGCGCCGACCATCAGCGCGGTGCCGATGTACATGCCTCCCTGGACCCAGGCGGCGGGGTGCGCGCGCCCGTCCTCGTCCTCCAGCACCATGGCGCCCATCGGGCCCGGGGTGATGATGCCGACGACCGCGAAGACCAGGGTCATCACCACCACGCCCGCGAGGCCGTAGAGGCCGGTGGACAGCAGGCCGTAGCCGAGGCCCTCCTCGGACTCGCTCGCCCTGATCGCCTCCGCGATGATCCAGCCGACGCCCAGCATCTCGGCGCCCAGCACGACCGCGGCGCCCTTGTTGCGCTCGGACCAGACCACCTTTGCCAGATGGCCCGGGGTCACCAGGTCGAGCGCGACGAACGCGACCGCCATCACGCCGAAGCCGACCAGGCCGTAGAGCACGGCCTGCCCGGCGGACTCGACTATCTCTCCCACCATGTTCCTTCTCCGTCCTCTTCGCCCATGTCACCCATGTCGTCCATGGCGTCCCTATCGCGCACGTCGCCCGTGGCGCCCTCTGCTGTCCTTGCCGCCGCGTGCCCGCCCGGCGTCCGGCGCGGGCGCGCTACTTGCCCGAGCCGGGGCCGCCGCCCCGGAAGTCGCCGCCGCTGCGCCCCTGCGAGGACGGCCACCGGTGGCTGACGTAGGTGCCGTACCGCCGGTGCATCGAGTCGTAGTCGCCGACCTCGATCTCGCTGCCTCCGTCGCTCCCCGCGAGGACGGCCACGATCTCGTCGTCGTACTGGAGGAAGACCCGCTCCTCGTCATCGATGCGGTCCTCGGCGCCGCGGTACGTGGATATCTCGTCGCCGACCGTCATCGGCGAGTCGGCCGGGTCCTGCCAGACGTCGGTCCGCACGCGCTGGTAGGTGTCGGCTATCCAGGGGCGCGGGGCGTCGTCGCTGTCGTCGTCCTCGCCACCGCCGCAGCCGGTCAGCAGCAGCGCGCCGGCGAGTGCCGCCGCCGGGATGGTCCTGGTTCGCTTCACGGGGCCTCCAGCCGAGTACGGGTTTCCACGATCTGGCCCGTCTGCGGATACGCGTGCCAGGTCTGCCAGATGAGACGGTCCGCCTCCCGCCGCGCGGCGAGGGCGGTGACGGCGCCGGGTGAGCCGGGGAAGACGCCGCAGAGCGCGCCGGGGCGGCCGGCGGTGGCGCGGCGCAGCCGCTCGGCCACGGCGGCGAACGTGCCGGGCGGGTGGTGGTGGACGCGGGAGGTGAACCGGTAGCGCCAGCCGTCGATCTCCCGGTCCACCGCCTCGGGCGGGCCGCCGCCCGGCTCGCCCGGCAGGCAGGCCAGCGTCTCGGCGACGGGGCCCGCGAGCACCTGGTGGCTGGCGCCCAGAAGCCGCAACTCGACGGCGAAGCCGCCCAGTTCGAGGCGGGTCGTGGCCAGCGCCGGGCGCGGTGGCAGGCCGAGGGTGAACGAGAGCTGGTCGGCGCTGGTGTCCAGGTAGGGGGCGGCCAGGCGTATGCCGCCGCCGTCGTCCCCGCTGCCGCCGCCGGATCCCGCGCCGCTCACGCGTCGCCCCCGGGGGCGCGCGGCACCGGGACGACGGCGGCGGCCGGCGCCGCTCCACCGATCAAGGCCAGCGCAAGGCCCATGGACGAACTCTCCCCGACGCGTGATCCCGGTGTGGTCCCGGTGATTTCGGCGCCGAGTATGACACGTGCGCATGCCAACTCGGCCGGGGAGTTACCCCATTGGAACCTGGGTGAACCCACGGGGTGCCGCCCGCGCGGAGGTGGCGCTGGGGTCCGGCACGCGCCCGGGGCCCGGCCGGGGCGGACGTATCGGTCCCTCAGACGTCCTCGGCACGGCCTGGTAAACAGCGGGATCGTGCGAGCGGCCCGCTGTTCCCCCCGTCCGGGCGGTGCCGAACGGCCTCCACCCTCGCCTCATCGGCGCCATTGCGCGAACGAATTCGGCGTAGGCTGAAACTCCGTGGTCAGCGCTACAGGATGGTGCAAGGGAGCTTGCAGGACCGGACAAGGACCGGTCGGAACAGGGGAAACAGTGCTGCGGATCCATCTGACGGGAGAGGACCTGACGCGCATTCGCGTCGCGGAACGGCCGGATCCGCTCTGGGAGACGGTGCTCAGCACGCACCGTTTCCGCGACCGTCGGTCGCCGCACGTCTATGGCGCCTGGCGCCAGTCCGCGCGGCGCCGCATCGGCGCGCTGCCGGTCACGCTCAGGGCGCTGATACCCCGCACCGGTTACTTCCCCGACTTCCTCAATCCGCCGCAGTCGCAGGAGGGTTGGGACAGCGGGATGGAGGCGCTGCGGTCGACGCCGAGGCGCAGGCTCGGCCGGGAGGTCAGGCGCACCGAGACCGGGGCCGTGGGCACGGGCTGGCTGGAGGGCCTGGCGGGCGGCGAGCGCGAGGCCGTCGAGCGGCTGGCCACCGACCTGGACCGTTACCGCCGCACCGCGATCCTGGACGACGCCGTCTGGGCGCGCGTGCACGCGGATGTGGCGGCCGATCGCGCGCTGCGCGCCCGGCACCTGCTGGCCGGTGGGGCGCAGGGGCTGCTGGAGGGGCTGCGCCCGGTCCTGCGGTGGAACCCGCCGGTGCTGGAGGCGGCCTACCCGGTGGCGCGCGACGTGCGGCCCGGCGGCCGGGGGCTGTTGCTGGTGCCCTCGTTCTTCTGCGGGCCGCGCCCGGTCACCTACGCCGAGGACGGCGAGACGACGGTGGTGGTCTATCCGGTCGAGCACGCGCTGCCCGCGCCCGAGGACCCGGGGGCGCTGGCGCGGCTGCTCGGCGCCACCAGGGCGCGGGTGCTGCGGTGCATCGGGGACGGCGTCACCACGGGCGAACTGGCCCGCTGCGTCGGGGTGTCGCCCGCCTCGGCCAGCCAGCACGCGCGGGTGCTGCGGGACGCGGGCCTGGTGCGCTCGGTGCGGCGCGGCAGCGAGGTCCTGCACACCCTGACCCCGCTGGGCACCGACCTGCTGCCGTAGCCGCCGCCCCGGCGGTCCAGGGGGGCCACCCCGGTGGGCGGCCCGTTCAACCCTTCCAGCGGACGCCGGTCAGCTCCTCCGAGGCGCGCCACAGCCGGGCCGCCACCGCCTCGTTGCGCGTCCAGGGCGCCCGCCAGGGGCCGCCGGGGCCGCCGCGCGGCGTCCGCGCGCCCAGCACGCTCGGCCCGGTGAACGAGTCGGGCGCCACCCGGGGCGCGGTGGCGGCGTAGAGGCAGGGGATCGCGCCGACCTCGGGGGGCGCGGCCACCAGCCGGTTGGCGAGCGTGGCCAGCCGCTCCTGGAAGGCGCTGCCCGCCAGCCGCGGGCCCCGGGTGTGCAGTCCGGTGTCGGCCCAGCCGGGGTGGACGGCGGCGGCCACCACGTCCCGGCCGCGCAGCCGGTGCGCGAGCTCGTGGGTGAAGAGCAGGTTGGCGGTCTTGGACCGGCCGTAGGCGACCCAGCGGCGGTAGCGGCGGCGGGAGTTGAGGTCGCGCAGGTCCACGTTGGCGAGGAAGTGCAGGAGGCTGGAGACGGTCACCACGCGCGACCCGGGGGAGGCCACCAGGCGGTCGAGCAGCAGCCCGGTCAGCGCGAAGTGGCCCAGGTGGTTGACGCCGAACTGCATCTCGAAGCCGTCGGCCGTCTCCGCGTAGGGGACGGCCATCAGCCCGGCGTTGTTGATCAGGAGGTCGAGCCGCCGGTCGCCCCACTCCAGGGCGAACGCCCGCACCGACGCCAGGTCGGCCAGGTCGAGCGGCCGGGTCTCGGCCCTGGCCTCGGGGACCTCGCCGAAGAGCCGCTCCAGGGCGCCCTGTCCGCGCCGCTGGCTGCGGCAGGCCAGGACCACGCGGGCACCGCGGCGGGCGAGCTCGCGGGCGGTCACATAGCCGAGACCGCTGCCCGCGCCCGTCACCACCGCGGTGCGGCCCTTGAGGTCGGGGATGTCGCGCACGGTCCAGCCCATGACCTCAGGGTAGGCCGCGCCGCGGTGCGTGGCGAGGCGATCACGCTCCGTATCTGTGCGCGGTCGCCGGGCAGCGAAGGACGCGCTCGTACCCGACCCGGCGTTCCCGGCCGGTCAGCGTCAGCGGAACGGTCCCCCGCATGTCGCCGCTCGACGCGCCGAACCGCAGTTCGAGCGCGCCGGGTTCGACCAGGTGGCGCCCGTCGCCCAGGCTGTAGGCGGCCAGTTCGGCGTGGAACGTGAACCGCACGTCGGCCGAGGCGCCGGGCTCCAGGTGCACGCGGGTGTAGCCGATCAGGCGGTTCACGGGCCGCGCGGTCCTGGCGACGGGGTCGTGCAGGTAGAGCTGCACCACCTCGGTCCCGGCCCGCTCGCCGGTGTTGGTCACCGTCAGCCCGACGGTGGTCTCGCCGTCCGTGTCCAGCGTCTCGGTGTCGGCCGAGGCGTTCTCCCAGGCGAACTCCGTGTAGGACAGGCCGTGTCCGAACGGGTAGAGCGCGCTGGGGTCGATGGAGCTGGCGTCGCCCTTCTGGCCGAGCGGCGGCGCGAGATACGTCCACGGCTGCGCGCCGGTGTGCCGGGGCACGCCGACGGGCAGGCGCCCGGAGGGGTTGACCCGTCCGGAGAGGACTCCCGCGACCGCGCCGCCGCCCTCCTCGCCGGGGAAGAACGCCTGCACGCAGGCGGCGAGGCGATCGGCCCAGCGGCCCAGCGCATAGGGCCGGCCGGTGAGCAGCACGAGGACCACCGGCACTCCGGTCGCCAGCAGCTCGTCCAGCAACTCCCCCTGCTCGTCGGGGAGTTCCAGGTCGGTGGCGTCGCAGCCCTCGCCCGAGGTGCCGCGCCCGAAGAGGCCGGAGCGGTCGCCCGCGACCATGAGGACCACATCGGCGCCCGCGGTGTCCTCGGCGCGCCGCACGACGTCGATGTCCGCGTCGGGCAGCTCGTCGGTGACCGCCTCCAGGAGCGTCTTCATGTCGACGCCGACGGCGAGTTCGGGGTGGTGGACGCCGACGTGCCGGGGGAAGGTGTAGCAGCCGAGCATCGGCGCCACGTCGTCGGCCAGCGGCCCCGCGACGGCGATGCGGCCCGTGGCGTTCAGCGGCAGCGCGCCGCCGCCGTTGGCCAGCAGCACCACGGACTCCTCGGCGAGCCGCCTGGCCACCTCCCGCATCTCCGGCGGGTCGAGGTCGACGGCCTCGCCGGAGGCCAGCACGGGCGGCACCGGCGACCAGTCGGCGTCGAGCAGGCCCAGTTCGGCCTTCTGGGACAGGACGCGCAGCACGGAGCGGTCGACGAGCTCCTCGGAGACCTCCCCGGACTGGACGGCCTTGAGCAGCGGCGTTCCGTAGCAGCGCTGGGCGGGCAGCTCCACGTCCACGCCCGCGGTCAGGGCGAGCGCGGCGGCCTCGGCGGGGGAGCCGGCGACGCGGTGGGTGACCTCCAGGAAGGAGACGGAGAAGTAGTCGGAGACCACCGTGCCGGTGAATCCCCATTCCTCGCGCAGCAGTTCGGTCAGCAGCCAGGGGTCGGCGCTGGCCGGCACGGAGTCGAGGTCGTGGTAGGCGGCCATGACGGAGCGGGCCCCGCCCTCGCGCAGCGCCATCTCGAACGGCACCAGCACGACGTCGGCCAGCTCGCGCGGGCCGATGGAGACGGGGGCGTGGTTGCGGGCGCCGCGCGAGGCGGCGTGCCCGGCGAAGTGCTTGAGGGTGGAGATGATCCCGGTGGACTCCAGGCCGCGGACGTAGCCGGTGGCGATGGTGGCGACCAGGTACGGGTCCTCGCCGATGGTCTCCTCGGTGCGGCCCCAGCGCGGGTCGCGGGCGACGTCGAGAACGGGGGAGAGCCCCTGGTGGATGCCGACCGCGCGCATGGAGCGGCCGATGAGGGTCGCGGCGTGTTCGACCAGGTCCGGGTCGAAGGAGGCGCCCCAGGCGAGGGGGGTGGGGAAGATGGTGGCCTGCCAGGCGGTGAAGCCGGTCAGGCACTCCTCGTGGACCAGGGCGGGGATGCCGAAGCGATTCGCCGCCGCGATCTTCCGCTGGTCGTCGCTGAGCACCCTGGTCTTCTCGCCGGGCTCGACCGGGGCCGTGCCGAAGGGGCGGGTCAGCTGGCCGAGGCCGTGGGGCAGCAGGGCCGTCAGATCGGGGACGTCGGAGTTGATCTCGCTCTGCATCGGCGCGACATCGGCGTCGTCCTCGCTTCCGGCGTCGGATCCGGGCCAGACGCCGACCAGCTGCGCGAGCTTCTCCTCGAGAGTCATCTGGGACAGCAGCTGAGCGGCGCGGGTCGGGGCCGTCAGGGAGGTGTCCTGCCAGGGGTGGTGCATGAGGCTCCTTGTCGGGGCGGTCGGTGCCGGGGTCAGCGACCGCCGACGCCCATGAGGCCGTTGATGAGCTGACGGCGGGCGAAGAGGTAGGCGGTGAAGATCGGCACGATCGACAGGACGACGGCGCTGAGCAACGACGGGACGTCGGTGCGGAATTCGCCGACGAAGTCGTACAGACCGAGGGTGAGGACCTTCGTCTCCGGTGACTGGGTGAGGATCAGGGGGAAGAGGAAGCCGTTCCACGCGTTGAGGGCGGAGAACACCCCGACGGTGGAGATGCCGGCCCGGGAGATGGGCACCACGAGCTGGAGGAGCACGCGGAGTTGGCTCGCGCCGTCGAGAGCCATGGACTCGTACAGCTCCTCGTCGATGTCCCGCATGGCGCCGACCAGGATGAGCACGCCCACCGGCAGGGAGAACGCGGCGGTCGGCAGGATGATCGCGAGGAGCGTGTCGTAGAGCTGGAGTTCGGTGATGATCAGGTAGACCGGGATGATCACCGCCTGGCTGGGGATGGCCAGGCCCAGCAGGAAGAGCTGGAAGACCCGCGAGGAGAGCCGGGAGCGGGTGCGCACGATGCTGTAGCTGACGGTCACCGCCAGCACGATGGCGATCGCCGCGCAGGAGACCGTGACGAGCAGGGTGTTGAGCAGGTACTGCGGGAAGTCGCCTTCCAGCACGGTCCGGTAGGAGTCGAACGTGATCTCGTCGGGGATCGACAGAGGGCCGTTGGCCAGGTAGGACTGCCGCGACTGGAGCGTCGAGACGATCAGGACGTACAGCGGCACGACGACGATGACGAGCCACACCAGCGCGAGGAACCCGGCCGCGTAGTTGGCGCGGGGCAGGCGGAACGGCCGTCTGACCGCCCGGCGTTGCTCCGGCGCGCGGTCGTCGGTGCGGTCGGGTCCCTTGCCCGGCCGCTTGTCGATGGTGTGCGTCACATCCCCTCCCGGGTGCTGCGCATCTTCGTGAACCCGGTGAGCCGCACGAGCAGCAGGGACGCCGCGGTGGCCACCGCGACCAGGGCGCAGGCGATCGTGCTGGCGTAGCCGAGGTCGAACGCGGCGAAGCCGGTGTCGTACATCAGGTACGGGACGATCTCGGTGGCGTCGCCCGGACCGCCGCGGGTGAGGATGAGCACGGTGTCGAAGTAGGTGAGGGCGCCGACCACCATCAGCACCGTGGAGGTGACGATGGTGTTGCGGAGCTGCGGCAGCGTGATGTGGAAGAACTGCCGGATGGTGCCCGCGCCGTCGATGGAGGCCGCGTCGTAGAAGGAGCGCGGGATCTGCCGGGCGCCGCCTTGGTAGATGAGCATGTGGAACGGGATGAACTGCCAGCCCGTCACGAAGAGGATGGCGGCGAAGGCGCCGCGCGAGTTGCCCAGCAGGTCGGCGCTCTCCAGGCCGAGCCAGTCGGCGACGTCGGGCGCGAGGCCGAAGTTGGGGTCGAAGATCGTCCGCCAGAGCAGGGCCAGCGCCACGGAGGAGGCCAGCAGGGGGAGGAAGAAGACCGCCGAGAGCACGGCCCTGTTGCGCTGGCGGCCGGCCGCCCACACGCCGAGCAGGAGGGTGATCGGGGTCTGGGTCAGCCAGGTCAGCGCCGTCAGCAGCAGGCTCAGCCAGACGGCGTTGCGCATGCCGTCGTCCTCCCAGAGCCTGGTCCAGTTGTCCAGGCCGGTCCAGGAGGGGTCGGAGAGGCCGTCCCAGTCCGTGAAGGACAGGGCGGCCACGATGGCCATGGGCGCGGCGGCGAAGAACACGAAGAAAAGCACGCCCGGGATCGCCCAGGCGATGCCTGGGCGACCGGCGCGCGGGGCGGGGGAAGTGGTGGACTTCACGAGGGTGCCTACAACTCCTGCATGGAGTCGACGAACTCCTGCGCCGTCACCTGACCGCTGAAGAGCTGGTCGATGGCGTCCAGCATCGGGGCGGCCTGGGACGCGGGCAGCGCCTGGTCCCAGGAGAGGGTGAAGCTGGGCGCCTCGTTGACCATGTCGTACTGCCAGCGGGCGAACTCAGGGTTGGGGCTGGAGTCGATCAGGGACTCGGCGTTGGTGGTGGTGGGGATGTCGCCGTTGTCGATGAGCGCCTGCGCGTACTCTTCGGTGCCGTGCATCTTGAGGAACTCGATGGCGGCGTCGAGACG
Organism: Streptomyces sp. SBT349; assembly: GCF_001083795.1. Taxonomy (GTDB): domain Bacteria; phylum Actinomycetota; class Actinomycetes; order Streptomycetales; family Streptomycetaceae; genus Streptomyces. The sequence goes on along the minus strand of NZ_LAVK01000022.1, from coordinate 9,892 downwards.
TTCGCCCTCGACCTGGGAGTTCACCGACCAGTAGTTGGTCGGGTTGCCCACCACGGCGCTCGGGTCGCCGACCCCGCCCTCCACGGCGGGGAACGTGGTCCACGCCAGGTCGTTCTCGGCGAACTCGGGCTGGTTGGTCAGGTGGTTGGCGTACTCCCAGCTGCCCATCAGGTGCATCGCGGCCTCGCCGGACGCGAAGAAGGTGGGGGCGCCGTCGTCGGTGAAGGCGACGGAGCGGAAGTCGTTGCCGAACGCGCCCGCGTCGACCATCTCGACGACGGTCTCGGCGGCGTACAGCATCGCGGGGTCGGCCCACCCGGAGGGGTCGCCGTTGCGGATGCGGTCGAAGACCTCGGCGCCGCCCTGCCGGTCGAGCAGGTACTCCAGCCACATCATGTTGGGCCAGATGTCGGCGCCGCCCAGCACGAGGGGGGTGATGTCGTCCTGCTGGAAGGTGTCGACCAGGCCCATCAGGTCGTCCATGGACTGCGGCGGCTCGACGCCGGCCTCGTCGAAGAGGGTCTGGTTGTAGAAGAGGATCACCGGCTGGACGCCGCGCATCGGGATGCCGTAGTAACGGCCGTCGACCGCGCCGGCGTCCATGATCGTCGGGATGAACGCCTCGCTGAGCTCGGCGTCCTCCTCCACGGTCTCGGTCAGGTCGACCAGCATGTCCTCGGCGACGAAGTCGCTGATGGAGCCGCCACCCCAGTTGAAGAAGATGTCCGGGGCGTTCGGCGACCCCATGGCGGTCCGCGTGCGGTCCTGGTAGTTCGCGCCGGGTATCTGGGTCAGGTTGATGTCGATGTCGGAGGTCTCGTTGAACTGGTCCACGACCTCCTGCTGGATCGTGGAGGACCCGTCCTGGTAGACCCACACCTCCAGCGCGTCGCCGCCACCGGGGCCGTCGCTGCCGCAGGCCGCGAGGACGGGGGCGGTCAGTGCGAGCGCTGCCGCCGCCGCCAGGGTTCTGGTTCGCCGGGGACGCCACGGGTTAGGGCTTCGCATCACACGCACCTTCCGGAAACTCGCCGAAAATTATCGGGCAGGTGCCGGGGAAGTTACGGGGGACGTACCCCTCGCGTCAACAAGGGGGACGACAACAAGTCGGTTAAGGCAGGCCGGAGGGAGGAACGGGCGGCGCGCGCCCGTCCCCTCAACGGCGCTCGGGCGGGGGCGCGGTGGACGCGCGAACCACCAGCTCGGTGGCCAACTCAAGCCGCGGGGAGTCCAGTTCCTCGCCACGTGCCTGGCGCAGCACCGTGCGCGCGGCGACCTTGCCCATTTCGGCCAGCGGCTGCCGCACGGTGGTGAGCGGCGGCGCGGACCAGCGCATTTCCGGAAGGTCGTCGAAACCGACGATGCTGACGTCCTGCGGAACCCGCAGCCCGAACTGCCGCAGCGCCTCGATCGCGCCCATCGCCATCTGGTCGCTGGCCGCGAAGACCGCCGTGGGCGGGTCGTCCAGCTCCATCAGCCGCCGGCACCCGGTGAACCCGGTCTCGTGGTAGAAGTCGCCCGGCACCGTGAGCGCCTCGTCCAGCGCCACGCCCGCCGACTCCAGCGCCGCCCGGTACCCGTCGAGCCTCGCCCTGCTGCACAGCAGCCGCGGCGGCCCCGCGATGAACCCGATGCGCCGGTGGCCGAGCTGGAGCAGGTGCTCGGTGGCGGCCAGGCCGCCCGCCCAGTTGGTCGCCCCCACGGTCGGGGCGTCCAGCGCCAGCGTGCCCGCCGGATCCACCACCACGATCGGCACGCCGAGCCGGTGCAGCTCCTTGTGGAGAACCGGCTCCAGCGCGGAGGTCACCAGGATCACGCCGTCCGAGGCCCGCGCCCGCAGATTGGTCATCCACTGCCGCGCCGCGCCCGCGCGGTCGTGAATGGCCGAAACCACCGTGCCGACACCGGCCGCGTGGGCGACCTCCTCGACGCCGCGGATGATCTCCACGGCCCACGGGCTGTCCAGGTCGTTGAAGACCAGATCGAGCAGCGCCGCCCGGTCGCCGGGCGCGTGCGTGCGGCGCCGGTAGCCGTACTGCCGCAGCAGCTCCTCGACCTTCGCGCGCGTCTCGGGCGCCACATCGGAGCGACCGTTGACCACGCGCGAGACGGTGGGCACCGAGACGCCCGCCTCCCTGGCGATGGCCGTGATGGTCACCTTGCGTTCCCCTGTCATGGGCACCTCTTCTATCGGGTTCCGCGGTCCGGAAGTTTTTCAACATTATTCCGGAAGGGTTGACGCGTCCAAGTGCGCCCCATAGAACGGTGCCGTCAGCCTGCGGGGGCATGACAGTGAAAGGGGTACTTCATGCTATCCCTGGTACGCAGAGCCGCGGTCGTCTTCGCTGCCGGGGCCTTGCTCTCCGGCGCCGCGATGCACGGCAGCGCACAAGCCCAGGTCCAGGTCCAGGATCCGTCCATCGCCCAGGCCGCCACGTTGCGCGAGGCCGCCCAGGAGCAGGGAGTGTTCGTCGGCACGGCCGTCAACGACGGCAGGCTGAACGACGCCCGCTACAGCGGCATCGCCGGTGACGAGTTCAGCAGCGTCACCGCCGAGAACGCCATGAAATGGGAGTCGGTCCAGCCCTCCCGCGGCCAGTTCAACTACGCGGGCGGCGACCGGCTGGTCGACTTCGCCCAGCAGAACGACCAGCAGGTCTGGGGCCACACCCTGGTCTGGCACAGCCAGCTGCCGGGCTGGGTGTCCAACGGCGGCTTCAACTCCACCCAGCTGAACCAGATCATGGTCGACCACATCACCAGCGTGGCCGGTCACTGGGCGGGCGACATCGCCTACTGGGACGTCGTCAACGAGGTGTTCAACGAGGACGGCACCTTCCGCCAGTCGGTCTTCCAGACGACGATCGGCCAGCAGTACATCGCCAACGCCTTCCGCGCCGCGGACGCCGCCGACCCCAACGCCAAGCTCTGCATCAACGACTACAACATCGAGGCGGACAACGCCAAGAGCGACGGCATGTACAACCTGGTCTCCAGCCTGCTGGACCAGGGCGTGCGGGTCGACTGCGTGGGCTTCCAGTCCCACCTCATCCTCGACCAGGTCCCCGGCAGCATGCAGGCCAACATGCAGCGCTTCGCCGACCTGGGGCTCGAAGTCGTCATCACCGAGCTCGACATCCGCATGAACACCCCGGCCGACTCGACGCGCCTGGCCCGCCAGGCCACCCAGTTCGGCCAGGTCGTCGGCTTCTGCCTGGCCGTCTCGAACTGCTCGGGCGTGACGGTGTGGGGCATCAGCGACGCCGATTCATGGATCCCCGACGTGTTCCCCGGCGAGGGCGCGGCCTGCCTGTGGGACGACAACCTCAACCCCAAGCCCGCCTACAACGGGGTCCTGACGGCGCTCGGCGGCACGCCGGGCGGCGACCCGGACCCGGACCCGGATCCCGAACCGGGTGACTGCGCCGCCGCGTACCGGGTGACGAGCCGGTGGAACGCCGGCTCCGTCGTCGGGGTCAGCGTCACCGTCGACGAGGCGGTGAGCGGCTGGACGGTCGGGTTCTCCCTCCCCGCGGGCTCGATCACCAGCTCCTGGAACGCCGATATCAGCCAGAGCGGCACCCAGGTGACGGCGAGGAACGCGGCGTACAACGGGAACGTGGGCGCCGGAGGCACGTTGACCTTCGGTTTCCAGACCAACAGCGGAGCGGAGTACGCCGTTCCCGAGGTCACGCTCAACGGAGCCGCCTGCGCCTCGGCGTGCCGGGGGTGGCTTGTGCCGCCCGGGGTCCTCGGGCGACGAGCGGGCGGTCACTGGATGTCAGTGGGAAGGGCGTCCATCAGGACCTCGTCGCAGTGCCGGCCGTCCCAGTAGCCGGCGGCACGGCGGCGGCCGACGTGCTGGAACCCCGCCTTCTCGTAGGCCCGCAGAGCAGCGGTGTTGGGCGCCAGGACGCTCAGCCAGATGCCGCGCAGGCGCCGAAGCGGGCCGCCGGTCCCCGGTCGTCGGTCCCGGCAGGCCGACGTTGGCCAGATCGCCGTCCCCACCGGACATCCGGCCCCGCTCCCCGAGCCGAGAGGCCGACCCTAGGCTGTGGGCCATGCTGCTGACCTTCGACGGCGCGACCACCGCCGACGCGCCCGCGCCGCGCACCGGCGGAGTCCCGCTCGTCCCGAGTGCGTTCGTATGGCCGAGGTGCCGCGAGTGCGGTGGGGCCATGCAGTTCCTCGCCCACCTGCCCCTCGACGTCGGCGTGGCCGCGGTGTTCTTCTGCCAGAACGACCCCGGGATGTGCGACGACTGGGACGCCGCCGCCGGCGCCAACCGCGCCTACCTGTTCTCCGGTGAACTCACCCCGGCCACCGTCCCTGCCGACGGCGTGACACTCCTGGGCGCGGTCACCGCTCTGCGTCCCCATCCCGCTGACCAGCCCACGCAGGGGCCGATCCTGGGACGGCTGGGCGGCGAGCCCGACTGGATCCAGGGTGACGAGACGCCCCACTGCCCCTCGTGCGCCACCCGTATGACGTTCACCGCCGAGCTGGAGGAGGGGTACGACGTCAGCAGCTCGGCGAACTTCGGCGGCGGGGGCCGCGGTTACCTGTTCACCTGCCGGCCCTGCGGCGAGGCCGCGTTCCTCTGGCAGCGCTGAACGCGCCCCGAGAACCGAGGCGTTGGCCGAGCCGTCTCCCGCGGAGGCCGTGTCCGGTGGCGCTCTTGACGGGGTGTGCGGGAGTTTCGACACTGGGGGCGGGAGGTCTGGGGGCGCCCTGATCGGTCCGTGTCGTGCCAGCCAGGAGGCCACACCGCCATGCCACCCCCCAGCCATACCCGCAGACGCGCCGCCCTCGCGGCCCTCGTGGCCGTTTCGGCCGCCGCCACCATGCTGATCGGCGGTGCCGGCGGTTCCGCCGCCGCCACCGGCCCGATCGACCGGGCCGCCGCCCAGCGCGTGGACAATCCCTACGCCGGCGCCCGGGTCTACGTGAACCCCGAGTGGTCCGCCAACGCGGCCTCCGTGCCCGGCGGCGACGCCGTCGCCGACCAGCCCACCGCCGTCTGGCTGGACCGGATCGCCGCCATCGGCGGCGCCGACGGCCGGATGGGCCTGCGCGAGCACCTCGACGCGTCGCTGGCGCAGGGCGCCGACCTTGTGCAACTCGTGCTCCACGACCTCCCCAACCGCAACTGCGACCGCCTCGCCCCGCACGGTGAGCTGGGCCCGAACGACCTGCCGCGCTACCGCGAGAGCTTCATCGAACCGATCGCCGGGATCCTGGCCGACCCCGCCTACGCCGGCCTGCGGATCGTCACCGTCGTCGAGCCGCACTCCCTGGCCCGGCTCGTCACGCACACCCCGCCCCGGTACGCCAGCACGCCGGCCTGCGCGGCGGCCCTGGAGAGCGGCGTGTACGTCGACGGCATCGGCTACGCCCTGGCCCGGCTCGGCGCGCTCCCGAACGTCTATCCGTACCTGGACCTCAGCCACCACGGCTGGCTCGGCTGGGACGACGAGTTCCACGCCACCGCGCGGGTCCTCCTGGAGGCCGCGACCGCCGCCGGCAGCACCACCGCCGCCGTCCACGGCTTCATCTCCAACGTCGGCGACTACTCCGTTCTGGACGAGCCCTACCTCGACGCCGACGACGTCGTCGCGGGCACCCCCATCCACCAGACGTCCTGGGTCGACTGGAACCCGTTCATCGACGAGCTGCCGTACGTCGAGGCGTACCGCGAGGAACTCGTCGGCCTCGGCTTCGACGAGCACATCGGCATGCTGATCGACACCTCCCGCAACGGCTGGGGCGGCCCGGGGCGTCCCACCGGGCCCGGGCCGACGACCCGCGCCGAGGATTATGTCGAGGAGGGCCGCACCGACCGGCGGATCGTCGCCTCGAACTGGTGCAACCAGGCCGGCTCCGGCCTGGGCGAACGCCCCACTGCCGCCCCGGTCCCGGGCGTCGACGCCTACGTGTGGGCCAAGCCGCCGGGCGAGTCCGACGGCACCGGGCTGGAGAGCCCGATCGGCCCGCCCCGGGAGCCGATGTGCGACCCGACCTACCTCGGCGCCGGCGCCAACCCCCCGCCGACCGGCGCCCTGCCGGACGCGCCCCCGGCCGGGGCGTGGTACCCCCAGCACTTCGCCGAACTGGTGCGCAACGCCTGGCCGCCGCTGGACTGACGGCCGCCGCCACCGGCGCCCGGCGAACCTGAACGTGCGCCGACCGCCCCGGGCCCCGCACGGCATTGTCACCGAGGGTGGCAACGGGAGGGTGCTGTGCGAGGCCCGGCGCGGGGCGTCGCTCGCGGCCGCTACAGCCCGATGCGGCCGTCGACGCGCTCGCGCAGCAGGTCGGCGTGGCCGTTGTGGCGGGCGTACTCCTCGACCAGGTGCACCAGCACCTCGCGCAGCGACACCGGCTCGCTCTCGGGGTCGGCGCTGAGGGTGCCGAGGTCGCCCGCCTCGGCCACGAAGCGGTCGGTGAACGCGCAGTCCTCCCGCCACACCCGCCACGCGTCGGCGACCACCGCGGGGTCGCCCACCGCGCCGTCGAAGTCCCCGTCGCGGTCCTCGTCGCCGTAGTAGTGCGGCGGGGTGTCGAGCCCGGCCATCCGCACCTGGAACCAGCGCCGTTCGACCTCGGCCAGGTGACGCACCAGGCCGAGCAGCGACATCGTGGAGGGCTCCACCGAGCGCCTCGCCAGATCGGCGGGGGAGAGCCCGGCGCACTTCAGTTCGAGCGTGAGGCGCTGGCGGCGCGGAAACTCCATGATCGTGGCACGTTCATCACCGCGAACCGGCCCGTGCCCCCTGGGGTCCTCCTCGGCCGCGAGGAACATGTCGCCCCTGGTCTTGCGATGGTCCATGGCGTCATTCTCGGCGCCCTCTCATACGCCGATCAATCGGATACCTCCGAGCGACCGGCGGGCTCGTCCCGGCCCGGGTCGGCGGGGGGCAGCCCGGCGGCGGCGGCCAGGCGCCGGGCCGTGTGGACGAAGAGCTCGTCGCGACCGCGTTCGATCACCCCGTGGAACTGGCCGAAGACCTCGAAGCCCACCAGGCCGACCAGCTGGGCCCAGCCCGCCACCACCGCCGCCATCGCCGGGGCGGGCAGCCCCTCCGCGTGCTCGGCGGCCAGCTCGCCCGCCTCCGCGCGCAGCGACTCGGGCAGCGGCCCGCCGGGCGCCCGGCCCAGCAGCCCGTCCTCCCTGGCGTCGAGCGCGACCCGGGCCAGCGCCAGGGGCACCCGGCCGCCGGGCGCGTTGGTGTCCTGCGGGGCCGCGTATCCCGGCACCGGTGTGCCGTGCAGGAGCGCGAACTCGTGCGGGTGCGCCAGCGCCCAGGCGCGCACGCTCGCGCACACCGCCGTCCAGCGGTCGGCCGGGGCGGTCCTGGGCGCGTCGTCGAGCGCGGCCTCGGCGGCCTCGCCCAGCGCGTCGTACGCCTCCACGATCAACGCGGTCAGCAGGTCGTCGCGGCTGGGGAAGTACCGGTAGAGCGCCGAGGAGACCATGCCGAGCTCGCGTGCGACGGCGCGCAGCGAGAGCTTGGCCGCGCCCTCGACGGCGAGCCTGCGCCGCGCCTCGTCCATGATCGCGGCGGTGACCTCGCGCCTGGCCCGTTCCCTGGCTCCCTGGATCGCAGTCATACCGGCAGTGTGCCATCGCCGGAGCGTCGATCAAAAAAGTGAGCACTGCTCTTGCTTTCGGTCGTCGCGTGCGGCACTGTTGCTCACAACAGAGAGCACCGCTCTCGCCAGAGCGCGAGACCGAGCGCGAGACCCCCGAGGAGCCACCCATGAGCGAGCGCCCGCACGTCAGGAAGCCCGGCCGATTCACCAACCAGGTCCTCAACCGGGCCGTCGCCTTCCTCGTCCGGCGCGGGATCGGCCCCTGGGGCGCCCGCGTGCTGGCCGTGCGCGGGCGCACGTCAGGCGCCTGGCGCACCACCCCGGTCAACGTGCTGACGGTGGGCGGGCGCCAGTACCTCGTCTCGCCGCGCGGGCACGTCCAGTGGACGCGCAACATGCGGGTGGCGGGCGGCGGCCGGCTCCTCCTCGGCAGGAAGGCGGACGCCTTCACCGCCGAGGAGGTCCCCGACGGGGAGAAGCCGGAGCTGCTGCGCGCCTACCTCAAGCGGTGGAAGTGGGAGGTCGGCGCGTTCTTCGACGGCGTCGGCCCCGACTCGCCCGAGGACGAGCTGCGCCGCGTCGCCCCGAACCACCCGGTCTTCCGCGTCACCGTCACCGGCCCCGCGGCCTGAGCGCCGCCCGCGGCCGGCCCCGCCACGCCCGCCACGCCCGCCACCGCGAGGGCGAGCGCCACCAGACCGGCCGCCACCCAGAGCGGCGCGCGGTGGCCCAGGCCCGCGGGGTCGGCGTCGATGGCGGCGCCGCCGAGCCAAGGGCCCAGCGCCGCACCGATGTTGAGAGCGGCCGTGGCGAACGCGCCCGCCAGCGTCGGGGCCATGGCGCCCGCGTAGAGCGCCTGCGAGATCAGCGTCGCGCCGACCGCGAACGAGAGCGTCCCCTGGGTGAGCACCAGCACGAGCGCCGCCACCGGCGACCCGGCGAGCGCCGCGAAGAGGACCCAGCCGGCGAGCAGCGCGGCGCCGCCCCCGACCAGCAGCGGAAGCGGCCGGGTGTCCGCGGCCCTGCCGCTGAACGTGACCCCGAGGAACGAGCCCACGCCGAAGAGCGCCAGCACCGCCGGCACCCAGCCCTCCCCGAGGCCGGTCACCTCCGTGGTCAGCGGCGCGAGATAGGTGAACGCGCAGAACGTGGCGCCGTTGACCAGCGCGCCCAGCAGCAGCGTGACCAGGAGCCGGGGGCGGCGCAGCGCGCGCAGCTCACCGAGGGCGCCCGCCCCGCCGCGTTCCGCTTCCGCGGTCGGGCCGCCGGTGCCCGCGGGCACCGTGCGCAGGATGGCGAGGACGGCGGGCACCGAGATCAGCGCCACCGCCCAGAACGCGGCCCGCCAGCCCCAGAGCTGGCCGAGCGCCGCGCCACCGGGCACGCCCGCGACACAGGCGACGGTCACGCCGCTGAGCAGCACGGAGGTGGCGCGGCCCTTGGCGTCGGGCGCGACCATGGCGGTGGCCGTGGTCAGCGCGACCGCGAGGAACCCGGCGTTGGCCAGCGCGCCGACGACCCGGGTGGCGAGCAGCACCGCATAGCTGCTGGTGAGCGCGCCGATGACATGAACGATCAGAAACGTGACGAGAAACGTCAGCAGCGCGCGCCGCCGCGACCACCGGCGGCTCAACAGCGCCATCAACGGGGCGCCGACGACCATTCCGACGGCGAACGCCGAGGTCAGCGATCCCGCGGCGGGGACCGAGATCCCCAGGTCACGGGCCAGGTCCGGGATGAGACCCGCCAGCATGAACTCCGAGGTGCCCTGGGCGAAGATCGCCAGGGTGAGGACGTAGAGGGCAAAAGGCATCGCAGAGCTCCGCAAGCTCGAAAGAAACGGGAAGAGAACTGCCCGAAGCGGAGCGATCCGGTGGCGGAGGGGGCGCGATCGGCGAGACGACGCGGTCAACGGGGTGACACGGTCAGCGCGGTGACGCGGTCAACGGGGTGACGCGGTCAACGGGGTGACGCGGTCAACGGGTGAGGCGATCAGCGCGAGAGGCCACCGGAGGGCTCCGGTGGCGAGAGTCTGGATGCCTCGGGACTCGACACGTCCCGCACCCTAGCCGCCTTCCGCCGTGCCGCGCACGCCCTTTACGGCGCGAGCGGCACCGGAGGCGCGTACGGGTGCGGGTCCGGCGCGCGCGTGGGCGTGAGGAACCGGCCGCCCGCCGGGTCGTACGGGCGGCGCGGCGGCGTGTGGGGGAAGGTGATCCCGGCGTCGGCGTCCCAGGACCGGTCGGGCCCCTCCAGCGGGCAGGCGCGCCCCGCCGTGCCGCCCGTACGACCCGGCGGG
>NZ_LAVK01000229.1 GCF_001083795.1 Streptomyces sp. SBT349 | reverse complement strand
AGAAGAGACAGGGCCAGGCCCCCGCCCGCCGGTCCCCGGCCCGAGGTCAGCCGGCGGGGACCGGCGGGCGGGGGGTCGATCCCCGGCGCCCGCGGGACGCGTCAGTGGGTGCCGCGGCCCGTCAACGCGTCGCGGGCCCGGTCCACCAGGCCCACCCCCGGCGCCAGCAGCTTGTTCAGCGGCGGCGTGTCAGGGGCGGACGGGTGGGGCCGAGTCGGAGCCAGCCGCTTGGCGCGGCGGGCCTTGTCGCCCAGCTCCGCCAGGGCCTCGGGCGAACAGGACTGCCGCAGCAGGGGGAAGAGGTGGTCCTCCTCGTCCTGGAGGTGCTCGCGGATCTCGATCATCAGCGCGGTGATCAGCCGGTCGAAGAGCGGGGCCGCCGCCGAGCAGTTCTCCAGTTCCTTCATGAGGCGCTCCGCCGCCGCGTGATCCTCGATCTCCCTGTCGGCGATGCGGTCCCCCTCCGGAACGTGCTCCCGCACGGCCGGGTAGAGGTGCTGCTCCTCGGCTATCGAGTGCCGAACCAGTTCGATCGTCACCTGGTCCGCCAGCTCCTTGCGCCGGGGCTCGCCGGGGGGAAGGGATTCGATGTCGGAGAACATGCCCTCGACTTCCCGGTGGTCCGTGGTGAGTTCATGGATGATGTCTCCGCCGTGTCCCATGGCGGTCTCCTTCGACGTCTGGGCACTTGTGGGCTTGGCACCGCGTGCCCTCCCGGGTAACCGCCCGGGACCGCGGGGAAACGTCGAACTCCCCCGGCCGATGTGCGCGTTCGGTGCTCGTTCAGCCGCCCTGCTCGTCCGGATGGGCCGTGCACACGCCGCCCTCGACCATCGCCAGATGCATCTCGATCACCGGCCGCGCCGCCTCCGCCGCGGCGATGACCTCGGCGTCCTCGCCCTCGTTGATCTCCTCGTCGATCAGCGCCAGCGTCTCCTCGTGCGCCGCCTCCTCGGTGAGCAGCCACTGCTCGTCGTACTCGGCGGTGCCGGCGAGGGGTTGAAGGTCGGCGAGCGCCTTCTCCTGCTCGGGCGTCGGCTCGTCCGGCAGCGGAACCTCCAGCCGCCCCGCCAGCGCCGTGAGCGAGTCGTCCAGCCGCCGGTGGTCGATGACCAGCGTCTCGCCGACCTCCTTGACGCACTCGGTCGTCGCGTTCCGCAGGGCGTCCTGGCCCGCCTCGATCTCCGCGAGGTTGCCCTGATGAGCGGACGTGATGAATGTCTCGTCGGTCTCGGACAGCGTGCTCTGCGCCTGGGCGGCTCCGGGGGACGCTCCCCCCGAGGCGCCCGCGAGGAGGAGGGAGGCCAGTGCGGTGATGGCCGTTCGGGCTGGTGTCATGGTGCTCTCCGCTCCGGAAGAAGGGGTGTGCGGCGCGGGACGGCCGGGATGTCCCGCCCCCGACACCGTGCAGGCGTTCGACATCCGGGCGCACGTCGGATACCGCCATTGGACTGATGCGGTGGCACTCCCGGCCGGTACGCTTGCGCTCGGTTCACCTCTCCCCCACACCTGCTGCACGAGGAAGTCCATCCGTGTGCGCCGATCTCTCGCCGGTCATAGCCGCCACCTGCCAGTGGCTACTCCGTGCCTATCCCGCCGCCGACGGTCCGCTGAACGAGGTTCTCGCCGAGGTGCAGGCCCGCCAGGCCGTCACCGTCGCGGCGTGGTTGCGTTACCCCACCGCGATGGACGCGGCGCTGGTCACCATGGCCGGGCCCGGCGGCTCGGCCCACCTGGACTGGGTCGTCGGCGCGGACACCGTTCTGCCGGAGGGCGAGGAGTTCGCCTGGCGGAGCTGGGTTGACGAAACGGTCGCGAGCTGGGCGGCCTGCCTGCTGATCTCGCCCGAACTGGCGCGGCAGGCGGTCGCCGCCGTGGACGGCGGCGAGCACGAGTTCCGCCGCCTGACCTTCCCGGCCGAACGCGATCGCCAGGCCGCGGCCCTGCTGCGCCACCCGGATCTCACGGCGCCGGTCGCCGAGCTCCACCGCGACCAGCTCCTGGCCCGCCTCGACCACGACTCGGATCCGGTCGGCAGCGCCTGACACCCCCGCGCCCTCACCCGATCGGGGGAACCTCCCCCGCTCCGCGCTCCCTCCCCCTTCCGGGGGATGAGACTGAGGGCCATGACCGCTTCTTCGGGGCTCCCGGACTCCTGGAGCGAGCCCGTCCTGAGCTGGGGCGCGGGGCGCGTGGGACAGCTGGGCGACGGGACCACCGCCGACGGCCTCTCCCCCGGACCGGTGACCGGGCTGGTGCGGGGCGAGGTGGCGAAGCTGTCGGCGGGCGGCTCGTCCTCGTCCGACGCGTTCGCCCTCGCGCTGCTGAGTGACGGCACCGTGCGGTCCTGGGGCCGTGGCCGCGGCGCGGTCCCGGCGCCGGTGCCCGGCCTGACCGGCGTGGTGGACGTCGCCGCGGGCGGGGCGCACGCGCTGGCGCTCGAGGCGGCGGGGCAGGTGCTGGCGTGGGGGGACAACTCCTGGGGCCAGCTCGGCACCAACCGCACGGGCAGCTGGCGCGCCGCGCCCGAACCGGTCCTCGGCCTGGGAAGGGTGAAGGGGGTCGCGGCCGGCTGCGACTTCAGCCTGGCGCTGCTGGAGAACGGCCAGGTCTACGCGTGGGGGCGCGGCCTGCACGGGCAGTTGGGCAACGGGGGGCGGGCCACCAGCGCGACGCCCCGCCAGGTGTCGGGGCTGACCGATGTGGCGGCCGTCGCGGCGGGCTGCCAGCACGCGCTGGCGCTGACCTGGCGCGCGACGGTCAAGGCGTGGGGGTACAACCAGTACGGGCAGTTGGGGACGGGCGCGACGAGGAGCGCCACCACGCCGGTCGACGTGGTGGGGGTCGAGGACATCGCGGCGCTGGCCCCGGGCGCGCACCACACCTACGCGCTCACCTCGGAGGGCGCGGTCCTCGGGTGGGGGCACAACCAGTTCGGGCAGCTTCTCGAACTGTCCACCGCCACGCGCGCCGACCGCGCCAGGCCGGTGCGGATCGCCGCCCTCCAGGGCGCCCGCCGCCTCGCCGCCGGATCCCGCCACGGGGTCGCCGTCTTCGCCGACCGTGTGATGACCTGGGGCCACAACGCGGAGGGCCAGCTCGGCGACGGCACCACCGACCCGCGCACCAGCGGCTTCCAGGTCTCCGCCGCCCCCGCCACCCCCCCCACGCCCGCCACGCTCGCCGCCTCGCTCGGCGGCAACACCAGCTACCTGTACTGAGGCGGGGCGGTTAACCGTTGGCCGGTGGGGGTGGGGCCGGGGCAGGGTCGGGCCGGTGAGTGAGAACACCTCCCGCCGCGACCTGCTGCGCTGGCAATTCGACCTGACCTGGTCGCTTTTCGAGTACCACCTCGAACGTCTCAGGCCCGAGGACTTCCTGTGGGAGCCGGGCCCCCTGTGCTGGACCGTGCGGCCCGGCGCCGAGGGTGGCGGCTGGGTCCCGGACTGGGCGGACACCGAGCCGGATCCGATCCCGGTGCCCACGATCGGCTGGGTCAGCTGGCACATCGGCTGGTGGTGGGGCGTGACCCTCGACCACGCGCGCGGGCGTGCGCCCCGGGAGCGGACCGAGGTCACCTGGCCCGGCGACGGCGAGGCGGCCATCGCGTGGCTGCGCGGACTGCGCGAGGAGTGGCTGACCGTCCTGGACGGCCTCACCGAGGAGGAGCTGAACGCCACCGCCCCCTTCCCCTGGCCGAACGACCCGGCGCACACCGTCGCCCACATGGTGGCCTGGGTGAACGCCGAGCTGATGAAGAACGTCGCCGAGATCGGTCAGCTCCGCCTGATCGCCGACTCCCGCCGGGCCCCGTCGGCGGGCAGCTGACCGGGGCCGGGCCCGCCTTCCCCGGCCTGGGCGAGTGCCTCGGCCAGCCGGGAGCGGACGGTGTCCAGGGCGGCGATCCTCTCCTCCACGTGCGCGAGCCTGCGGGCGATGACCTCCGCGCTCGCGGGACACACGGGGCCCTCGGCGATCTCCCGGTCGAGACAGGGCAGGAAGGAGCGGATGTCGTCCGCGGTGAGGCCGATCGAGAGCAGCAGCCTGATGTTGCCCACCCGGATGACCTTCGCCGCGTCATACTCCCGGTAGCCGTTCGGCGCCCGCCGGGCGTGCAGCAGGCCCCGCTGCTCGTAGTAGCGCAGCGCCCGGACGGTGGTGCCGGCCTCGTTCGCCAGCTCTCCGATCAGCATCGCACCGTCCTCATCCCCCCGCGCCAAGACCGCCGTCGACACGGATCACCGTACCCGTGAGATAACCGGCTTCCGGGCGCACGGCGTTCACGATCCACCAGGCGATCTCGTCCGGTTCGGCCAGCCGCCGGAGCGGGATGCGGGCCAGGAGTTCATCCGCCGCCGCGGCGATCCGCTCGTCCGAGAACCCGGCGTGGTGGAGCACGGGCGTCCGCGTCACGCCGGGTGCCACGGACACCACGCGGATGCCGCGCGGGGCGAGTTCGACGGCCCACGTGTGGGTGAGGAAGTCGAGGGCGACCTTCGTGGACCCGTAGACCGAGTTGCCCGGCCAGCCGTAATAGGGCGGGTTGGAGGTGACGTTGACGACGGTGGCTCCCGGTTCCAGGTGCGGCAGGGCCCGTTGGGTGAGGAACACCGGGCCGAGCAGGTTGGTGGCGAGCTGCTCCTCGGCGACCTTCCGGTCGATCTCCCCCAGCGGCGCCGGACGCGTGATCGCGGCGTTGTTGACCAGGGCGTCGATGCGGCCGAACGCGTCGAGCGCGGCGGCCACGACGGAGCCGGGGGCGTCCGGCGCCGCGACGTCGGCCACGAACGCGCGGATGCGCGGGTGCTGTTCGGCGGCCTCGGCCAGGCGTTCCGCGGTCCGGCCGACGACGAGGACGTCGGCGCCGGCGGCGGCGAACCGCCGGGCCGTGGCACGGCCGATCCCGGTGCCACCCCCGGTGAGGAGAACCGCCCGGCCGTCGAGGGTGTGCGTCTCTTCCATGGCCCGGACGCTAGGCCTTGACCCTGGCGTCAGGGTCAAGCCTCCGGTCGGCCGCGCCTTCGGGGGTCGACCCGGCGGCTGGCCCACAGGACCGTGGTCCGGCGGAGGGTGAACGACTCCCCCGAGGTGAACTCCACCCGCTTCCCGCCGCCGTGGGTCGCCACCATGTCGCCGACGACGAATACCTGGCTGCCGATCATCACCTGGTCCCCCCGCCGGATCGTCGCGGCGTCGACCTCCACGGAGACGACGACCCCGGCGCTCATCGGGCGGACGGGCGGGCGGTTCAACGGCCCTCGCCCCCGACGCGCGCGAAGAGTTGCAGCAAGCTGCACAGGCTCCGTTTCAACGTGCAGACGTAGTAGGTCAGTTCATCGGGCGTGGCGAGCGGCAGGACGACGGACTCGACGGCGGCGAGGTTCTGCCGGGCGACGATCACCACGGCCCGTTCGAGCCCGGCCCGCGTCGGCCGCCCGGCCGTCACGCATCCCGGGCAGAGCCCGGTGTAGGGCTCGCCGGGCACGAACGGCCCGAACTCCCCCGGTTCCGCGCAGAGTCGGCAGTAACGCCGCGTCGCGAGGAGCGTCCGCTCGCTCACCGGGCCTCCACGGTCAATGCCTCGATCAACGCCCGCGCCGTCGCGAGATTGCACCGCCCCAGCTCCACCAACGGCCGTTCCGGCAGCATCGCGTCAACGCCGAGCGACGGCAGCACGACGCTGCGCTCCGCCAAAGCCGCACGGAGCTGGTGGACGAGTTCGTACGCGTCGTTTACGGCGATTTGCGTTGTCATCACGTGGCCTTCCGAAGTTGCTCGCTTACTGGTTGTATAGCCATCGTTACGTGGCGGGAACACTCCTTGACAGAGAGGAGTCGTCCCTATCGACAAGCAGGGATGAGGTGGCCCATGAAGTTCGAGCCCAGCGAGCTGACTCCCGACCGGTCAGCACGGCACTTCTACGGCGCTGATCTGCGGCGTCTCCGCACCAAGGCCAAGATGTCCCTGGTGCAACTGGCCGGTGAAGTGCCATGCAGCAAGAGCCAGTTGGGAAGGATCGAAACTGCCGAATCAATGCCGCCACCGGGGCTGTCGGAGGAGTTCGACCGCGTCTTCAAGACAGACGGCCACTTCGCCCGGTTGTATGGCCTCGTCAGCAAGGAGATCCATCCGGAGCAGTACCGACGCTCCCTGGAACTCGAATCGCGCTCCAGCATCATCAGGGAGTACGCAGGGCCGCTCGTACCTGGTCTTCTCCAGACTCCGCGCTACGCCGAGGCGCTGTTCCGTGCACACAACAGCCGCGCCAGCGACGAGGAGGTACAGGAGAAGGTTGACGCCCGAGTCCTCCGGCAGCGGCTCTTGCAACCGGATTCCCGGCTCGACTACTGCGCGATCGTCGATGAGGCAGCCCTGAGGCGTCCCATGGGCGGACCGCAGGTGATGCGCGAACAGTTGCATACTCTCCTGGACGCGGTCAGCACGCCTTCCACGGTGGTGCAAGTGATGCCGTTCGCGCACGGACCCCATGGGCTGTTGGGGACCGGCATGTTGACCCTGATGACGCTGGACGACGGCAAGACTTACGCCTACGAGGAGGGCATCTCCACCGGGACGCTGATGGAGGATATTGAACGTGTCAACACCCGTGCACGCGCATACGATCGGCTCAGGTCGCATGCTCTGCCACCCGCGGAGTCGGCCACGTTCATCAAATCTGTCATGGAGGCGCTGCCAAAATGAGCGAGATTCGCGAGTGGGTCAAGTCCAGCTACAGCAATGGTGATGGCGGCCACTGTGTCGAATGGGCCCCGGCGGTGGCCGCCACCACGGGGACCGTTCCCATCCGGGACTCGAAGCTCACGGACGGGCCGGAGTTGGCCGTCCCAGCCCGATCCTGGGACGCGTTCCTCGCCCACATCAAGCCGTCCTGAACTCGGGCAATCGCGCCAAGGGGCGCGGGCAGCGCCGACTCAGACCACGGTGATCCGGAGCACAGTGACCGTGATGATGTGGTCGGAGATCAGATACATGATCTGGCTGCCCGGCCCGAAGTCGCGCCACCAGACGCCGTCGCGCCCCTTCCGGGCCGCCTTGTACGGGTCGGCGCGCATCTCCTTGAGGATTCTCTCCAGCGCTGTGCGGGCTTCCGGGGGGAGCCCGGCCCGCTGGCGTTTGGCCACATCGACGTAGCGGATCGAGTACACGCTGTATTACTCCCCGTCGTCGCTGATCAGCATGCTGGTGTCGCCGGACTCGATGCGTCGGACCAAGTCCGCGTCGATGGCCAGGTGTTCCGGATTGGCGTTGCGGCATGCGGGCGTCCACCAGGCGTGGACGACGTGGAGGAGGTGCCGGTGGTCGTACGTCTGCTCCGCAAGGTCGGCGGCGCCCGCGAAGTCCAGCTCGAACTTCGCCCGTTCATCCGCATCGAGAGCCGTGTAGACGGCGGGTCCTGTCCGGTCCACCCAGCGAGTGGGGTCCTGCTGAGGCGGGTGGGGGCGCCGGGTGATGGTGGCGTCCCGGCGGGAGCGGTGACACTCGGCATCCGCCGCGTCCGCCGCTCCTCCGGCTACCAGCCACCACGTGCGGACGACCTCCGCCAAGGGCTCCACCTCGTAGGTGCGCCGGACGCCCACGAGCGCGAAGGTGAAGTCGCCGACGAACGCGCCTCGTTGATCAGCCCCGAGGGCTCCGAAGGCCCAGCGTCCGTCGACGCGGCTGAGTTCATCGAGATTCTTCTCCAGCATGCTCGGTCTCCTCGCTCTGCCCGCGTTGGCTCGGTTCCCCATGCTGCCGGATCGGGCCGGGGTCGGCTGCCGACAGGCGGACCCGCACCGGTGTTCCACCTGATCCAGTGGAAGTACGCCGAACGTGCCGCGGAGAGGACACCGGAGGACTGGAAGAGGGTCGCGGCGCGGACCGACGCGCTGATCGCCGACCTCGGCGCCGCCATGCGTGCCGGCCTCGCGCCGGGCTCCGAGGAGGCGAACGCCCTCGCGGAGCGGCACCGCGCGCTGATGTCGGGATATTTCGACTGCACGCACGCGATGCAGGTCTGCCTCGGCCGGATGTTCGTCGACGAGGCCGGGTGGGCCGAGTACTACGACGCGGTCGAGCCGGGTCTGACCGTCTGGCTGCGCGATGTGATCTTCGCGAACGCCGAGGTCCACGGCGTGGACCCGGAATCCGCGAGGTGGGAGTGAGCGTGGTGTGATGGCACCGTGAGCCGCGCCGCCGAGGAGTCCAACCGCCGCATGCTCCGGGCCAGGGACGCCATGGACCACTCCTACGCGCAGCCGCTGGACGTCCCGGCCCTGGCCCGGATCGCCCATGTGTCCCCGGCGCACTTCACGCGCACGTTCCGGGCCACGTTCGGCGAGACGCCGCACCGCTACCTCCAGCGCCGCCGGGTCGAGCGGGCGATGTACCTGCTGCGGGAGACCGACCGGAGCGTGACGGACATCTGCTTCGACGTCGGCTTCGGCAGCCTGGGCACGTTCAGCCGGACGTTCACCGGCATCGTCGGCCGGTCGCCGAGGGTGTACCGCGGGGAAGCCGTGGCCACGGGTGTGCCGACCTGCTTCACGAAGGCGTGGACGCGGCCACATACCTGAGCAGTTTCGGATAAGTTTTCGTCCGTTCTCGCCCGGTAGCGTGACGCACATGTTCAACGCGATCACACACTCACAGATATACGTTCTCGACCAGGACGAGGCCCTCGACTTCTATGTCGGCAAGCTCGGTCTGGAGATCAGCGCGGATGTCGACCTGGGCTTCATGCGCTGGCTGACCGTGAGCGTCCCCGGCGACCCGGGGCGGCACATCCTGCTGGAGCGGCCGGGCCCGCCGGCGCTGTCCGAGGAGACGGCGCAGCAGGTCCGCGAGATGGTGACCAAGGGCGCGACGGGCGGCACGCTCATCTTCAGCACCGACGACTGCCGGAAGACGTACGAGACGCTGCGGGCCCGGGGGGTCGAGTTCGTCGACGGGCCCACGGATCAGTCCTACGGGATCGACTGCGGCCTCCGCGACCCCTTCGGCAACCACGTCCGCTTCACCCAGCCGAAGGGCTGAGGACCGGTTCCGGCGTTCACCCCTTGAGGCCGGTGAGGGTGATCCCCTCCAGGATGTGCCGCTGCGCGAGGAAGAAGACCGCGATGATCGGGGCGATCACCACCGTGGACGCCGCCATCAGGTAGCCCCACTGGGCGGAGTAGACGCCCTGGAACGACGCCAGGCCGAGTGCCAGCGTGAAGCGGTTGGTGTCGGCGAGGTAGATCAGCGGGTTGAGGAAGTCGTTCCACACGCCGATGAAGGTGAAGATGCCGACGACGATCAGCACCGGCTTGGACAGCGGCAGCACGATCCGCCAGAAGACGGTGAACGGGCTCGCGCCGTCCATGTAGGCGGCGTCGTCCAGTTCGCGGGGGATCGTCAGGAAGAACTGCCGCATGAGGAAGATGCTGCCGATCTGGCCGACGCCGAACCACGCGGGGAGCGTCAGCGGCACATAGGTGCCGACCAGGCCGAGGTGCTGCCAGCCGATGAAGGTCGGCACCAGCGTCACCGCGTACGGCAGCATCAACGCGCTGAGGAGCACGGCGAAGACCGGGTTCCGGCCGCGCCAGCGCAGGCGGGCGAAGGCGAACGCGGAGAGCGCGCCGACGAGCAGCACGCCCGGGACGACGACGGCCTCGATGGTGAGGGTGTTGAGGAAGTAGCGGCCGAAGGGGCGGGCCGTCAGCGAGTCGGAGAAGTTGTGCCAGGCGAAGGGGTCGGGGAGCCACTCGGGCGGCGAGACGAAGATCTGGCCGTCCTCCATGAGGGCGCTGCGGACCAGCCAGAGGAACGGGAAGAGGGTGATGACGGCGCCCGCCGCCACCACCAGGTGGAGCAGCGCACGGCTGAGGGTCGTTCTCAACGCGCCTCCCCCGACTCGTAGTAGACCCATCGGCGTGCCGAGCGGAACACCAGGGAGGTGGCGACCAGGACCAGGAGGAAGAGAATCCAGGCCAGGGCGCTCGCGTAGCCGAGGCGGCCCTCGGTGAACGCGGTGCGGTAGAGGTAGAAGTTGTAGAAGAGCGTGGCGTTGTCGGGGCCGCCGCTGGTCATGACATACGCCTCGTTGAACACCTGGAAGGTCGCGATGAGGCCCATCACCAGGTTGTAGAAGATGGTGGGCGTCATCATGGGGACGGTGACATAGCGGAACTTGGCCCAGGGGCCGCCGCCGTCGGTCTCGATGGCCTCGTAGAGGTGGCGCGGCACGCCCTGGAGCCCGGCGAGGAAGATGACGGCGGCGTTGCCGAAGCCCCAGGCGGCCATGATGGCCAGGGAGGGGACGGCGGAGGACGAGTCGTAGATCCACTGGGAGGTGGGGAGGCCGATGCCGCGCAACACCTGGTTGAGCAGGCCGAATTCAGGGTTGTAGATCCACGTCCACAGCACCGCCCCGGCCACGCTGGGGACGAGGACCGGCAGGTAGTAGAGGACGCGGAAGAGGCCGCGGCCCCTGATGTCGCGGTTGAGCAGCAGGGCGACGACGAACCCGGCGACCAGCGTCAGGGGGACGGCCAGCATCGTGTAATAGAGGGTGACGCGCAGCGACTTGGTGAACAGGTCGTCCTCGCCGAACATGCGCTGGTAGTTGTCGAGCCCGACCCAGCTGGTCTTTCCGCCGATGGTCCAGTCGGTGAGGCTGATGACGAACGAGGCCAGCATCGGCCCGGCGGTGAAGAGGAGGAAGCCGGCGACGACGGGCAGGGCGAACAGCATGCCCCAGCGCTGTTCCATGCGGGCGAGGCCGCTCCTGGCCTTCGCCGGGGTGCGCGAGGCGGTGTTCGCCGGGGTGTTCGCCGGGGTGTTCGCCGGGGTGTTCGCCCGGGTGTCAGCGGTGGCCGCCATCACGCCCTCCGCACGTCGGGGTAGACGCCGGTGAGGAACGGCGTGACGCGTTCGGCCACGCCGCGCAGGTGGCGGGCGATCTCGTCGCGACCGCGGACGTTGCCCAGCCAGATGCCGTCGAGGCCGGGCGCGAGGCGGGAGAAGACGGTGGCGCTCTCCTTGATGCGGTAGTGCGGCTCCTGCACGGAGTGGTTGAGCAGCGGTTCGACCACGCTCTCCACGAAGTTGGGCGGGTGGATGTCGGTCTTGCACCAGCTGTCGAGGAGGGCGGGGTCGGTGTAGTAGGAGCGCTGCATCGGCATCCACAACCCCTGCTCGTACAGCGGGCATTGGGCGGGGTCGGCCATCTGGAGGTAGAACTCGACGGCCTGCTCGGCGTGTTCGGTGCGGTTGAAGACGCAGGTGGCGCCCGAGGTGACGCAGGTGAGCGGCTCGTCGCCGAACCTGGGCATCACGCCGACGCCGTAGGGGAATCCGGCCGCGGCCAGGTCGAGGAGGTTCCAGTAGCCGTCGAGCGACATGGCGACGCGGCGGGACTGGAGCATCAGCGCCAGGCCGGAGTTGAACGAGGTGAGCTGGGTGGGGCTGGGGGCCACGCGGTGGTCGTAGATCAGCTCGGAGATGGCCGTGAACACGTCGACCGCGGCGTCCGAGTCGACCACGCAGCGGGTGCCGTCCTCGTTGAACAGGTCGGCGCCGTTGCCGCGCAGCAGGGCGTAGAAGGCGACGGACGGCCAGGTCGGGGCGACCATGCCGTACTGGCGGACCTGGGAGGTGTCGAAGCCCGACTCGCCGGGGCGGCGGCCCTGTTCGTCCAGGGTGAGGCGCTCGGCCACGTCGACCAGGGCGTCCCAGGACCAGGCGTCCTCGGAGCGGGAGGGCGGCGCGGGGAGGCCCTCCTCGTCGAATATCTCGGTGTTGTACCAGACGTTCATGACCTCGATGGCGGTGTGGAAGACCGCGCCCTCGTCGTTCCAGTAGTGGATCGCCTCGGGGAGGAAGTCGTCGAGCTGGCCGAACCGGTCGCGGTGGTCGAGGAAGTTGGCCAGCAGGCCGCCCGCGCCCAGGCGCATGGAGATGGAGGCGGGGACATAGCTGATGTCCGGCTCCTGGCGGGCGGCGATCAGGGTGTTGATCTTGGTCTCGAAGGTGGTGAAGCTGACCAGTTCGGTGTCGACGTCGAGGTGGCCGGGCTCACCGGAGAACTGCTCGCTGACGGCGCTGACGCCGGCGTCCTCGTGCGTGGAGCCCCAGAACATGAATCTCAGCCGGTCGGAGCGGTCGGCGGGCAGGAAGCCGCACGAGGAGAGCGCCGGGGCCACGGGCGCGGCGAGCGCGGCGCCGCCCAGGCCGCCGACCAGCGCGTTCGAGGAGGACGCCGGCAGGCCGTACCACCAGCCCACCAGGTTCCAGGTGATGGCGCCGACGAGGGCGAAAAAGAGAATGATCAGCGCGCCCCCGCCGGTCGGCGCGTCGATCAGCCCCTCGGCGACGGTCTCGGCGACCCCCTGCCCGAGGAACGCGCCGGCCAGGTTCATGAACGCGGCCATGGCGACCGCGATCCTGGGCGTCAGCGCCCGG
>NZ_LAVK01000228.1 GCF_001083795.1 Streptomyces sp. SBT349 | reverse complement strand
GCCGGGGACCGGTGTGGGGCCTGGCCGAGGAGGAACAGCAGCGCGGGCACGGTCAGGGCGATGACCGCGGCGACGAGCGGCGGCGTGCGGCGGGCGTTCATCCGGCGGCCCCCGTCACGGCGAGGCCGATGCGCTGGGCGATGACGAGCACCGCCTCCGCGTCGTACGTCCTGCCGTCCGCGTGCAGGGGCGTGGCGACGGTGACCAGCCGCCGCGGATCGGCCAGCACCTCGACGCGGGCGAGCCCGGCCCCGGGCTTGCGCGTGTACCGGGCCGCCTCGCCGTCCGCCACCGCGAGGGGGTCGCAGACCTCGGAGTCCCCGGGGAAGGCCGTCGGGCAGGTCAGGGGCGGGAGCGGCGCCTCGGCGACCCGCACCGAGACCGTCCACAGCGCCTCGCCGTCGCGGTCGCGCACTGCCACCGTCCAGGTCCAGGTCGTCGCGGGGCCCGGCGTGGACGCCGACCGGGCCGGGTCGGGGCCCTTGGCGCGGGCGGTGACCGACGCGACATCGGCCCCGAGCCCGGCCGCGAACGCCCCCTCGATCCGCGCCCCCAGGGCGTCGGCGGTCTCCGCGTGGTCCTCGGCCGTCTCCGGCGGCACCAGGCCGGAGGGGCCCGGCCAGGGCGGGTCGTGGGCGGGCACCGCCGGGGCCGGGCCCGCGGCGCCGGGGAGCGAGGGCAGGGCGGTGGCGAGCGCCGCGACGAGAACGGTCACCGTGGTGGCGCCCAGCAGCGTGCGGCGGCGGGTGGCGCGGCGGCGCTCCGTGGCCACGATCTCGTCGACGTCCAGCCACAGCGGCGGCTCGTCCGCCGTGGCCGCGGCCAGCGCCTCCCGGACGCGGTCCGCCCCGGCCGTCTCCCGGGCCGTGTCCGCGGCCCTCTCCCCGGCCGTCCTCCCGTTCGTCTCCCCGCTCACGCGTCCCCACCCCTCGCCGTTCCGCAGGCGGAGAGCCCGGCGCCCGCGGTCCCGATCGCCGCGCGCATCGCGTCGAGGCCCCGCGCCGCCTGGCTCTTGACGTTGCCGGTCGAGCACCTGAGCGCGGCGGCGGTGTCGGCGACCGACAGGTCCTCGACATAGCGCAGCACCACGGTGGCCCGCTGGCGCGGCGGCAGCGCGAGCAGCGCGCGGTGCACCAGGCCGCTCACCTCCATGCGGTCCGCGACCTCCTCGGGCCCGGCCGACGCGTCGGGGGCGTCGGGCACCTCGGAGCAGCTGTTCTCGGCGCGGCGCCAGGGGCGGCGTCTCTCGTCCAGCCAGGTGCGCAGCAGCACGCGTCGCACATACGCGTCCAGTTCGCCGCGCCGTTCCAGGCGGGACCACGAGCGGTACATCTTGATCAAAGTGGTCTGCGCCAGGTCGTCGGCCAAGTGCCAGTCGCCGCACAGCAGATACGCGGTCCTGCGCAACGAGCGGGCCCGGTCGGCGGCGAACTCCCTGAATCGCCGCTCCTCTTCAAGGCGCATCCGGCCTCCCTTCACCCCGTCCACGGAGCGGCGGCGCGAAAGGTTGCATCGGAGGTCCCGGCGGCCCGACTTGACCTGGAGAGCTCTCCAACTGCCACCGTCATCGGTGACAGCCCGTGTCACACCCACAGGAGGAGAGTCCGCCATGCAGCGACGCCGTATCGGAGGCCCCGACGGGATCGAGGTCAGCGCCCTGTGCCTGGGTGCCCTGGCGCTCGGGACCTATGTCGACGAGAAGACCTCGTTCGCCATCCTCGACCGCTTCACCGAGGCGGGCGGCACGCTCGTCGACACCGCCAACAACTACTGCTTCTGGGAGCCGGGCCGCACCGGCGACGAGAACGAGACCACCATCGGCCGCTGGCTCGCCTCGCGCGGGGCCCGCGACCGGGTGCACATCGCCACCAAGGCCGGGGCCAGGCCCACCCGCCCCGGCGGCACCCTGGACGACGCCGAGGGCCTGTCGGCCTCCGTGCTCACCGACGCGATGCACGGCAGCCTGCGCCGCCTGGGCACGGACCGGGTGGACCTCTACTACACGCACATCGAGGACCGCTCGGTGCCGCTCGACGAGACGGTGGGCGCCCTCGACGGCCTGGTCCGCGAGGGGGCGACCCGGCTGCTGGGCGTCAGCAACCACGCCACCTGGCGCATCGAACGGGCCCGCTCCCTCGCCACCGCGGGCGGCCTCACCCCGTACACCTGCGTCCAGCAGCGGTACTCCTACCTCCAGCCGCGCTTCGACGTCGGCTTCCCCGAGGGGGGCCACACGCACGCCACGCCGGGGCTGCTCGACTATGTCGCCCACGAGGAGGACCTGACGCTGCTGGCCTACGCGACGCTGCTGTTCGGCGGCTACAGCCGCCCCGACAAGCCGCTGTCCGAGGCGTACGACCACCCGGGGACGCCCCGTCGCCTCGCCGCGCTGCGGGAGGTCGCGGCCGAGCTCGGCGCGTCGGTCAACCAGGTGGTGCTGGCCTGGCTGTCCGGGGCCACGCCCTCGGTGCTGCCGATCGTCGGCGTCAGCTCGGTCGCCCAACTGGACGAGGCGATCGCGGCGATGGACCTCACGCTGAGCGCCGAGCAGCGGGAGCGGCTGAACGCGGTCCACTGACGGCGGGGGGCCGCGGCCCCGGACGCGGGGGTTCCGAGTGACCGGCGGGGCCCCCGTTGCGTTCGCCGAGTGGCCGGTTCTCGTTCTTGGCAGGGGGCGGTGGAGATGGAAAGAATTCGTGCGGTTCTTGTTGTGGACATGCTGATCATGTGCGTGTCCCTCACGTTTCATGTGCCTCACGACAGACTCATCCACCGGATCGACGAATCCTCTGGGAGGACGCAAGTGAGAGTGAAGCGCACCAACCCCCGCGGGCGCGTGGCCCGTTCCTTACGGGCGGCGGCCGTGGTCACCGGCCTGGTGGCCGTGGCGGCGTTCCTGACGCCCGGCACGGCCCTGGCCGACGAGGCCGCGGCCTTCGGCACGGCCCAGCTGGAAGCGGCGGGAGAGGCCGTGGACGCCGCCGACGTCGGCGGCACCGCCTGGTCCGTCGACGAGAAGGCGGGCACGGTCCTCGTGCTGGCCGACGAGTCGGTCTCGGAGGCGGAGATCGCGGAGATCACCGCCTCCGCGGGCGACCTCGCGGGAGCCCTGAGCATCGAGCGGACCCCGGGCACGTTCGAGACGTACCTCCAGGGCGGGGACCCGATCTACGCCGACATCGGCTGGTCCTGCTCGCTCGGCTTCAACGTCCGCGCCGGGAGCACGTTCTACTTCCTCACCGCGGGCCACTGCACGGAGGACCCGTACGGCCCGACGCCGCCGTACCCGCTCTGGCACGACGGCTCGGCCTGGATCGGCTTCACCGCCGCGTCCAACTTCCCGGGCGACGACTTCGGCCTGGTGCAGTACGACCCGCAGCCGGCGTCGGTGCCCAGCTCGGTCTCGGGCGGCGGGGCCATCACCGGCTTCGGCAACCCGTTCGTGGGCCAGTCGGCCTGCCGCAGCGGCCTCACCACGGGCGTGCGCTGCGGAAGCGTCACCGGGCTGAACTGGACGGTCGACTACGGCGGCGGCGACGTCGTCTACGGCATGATCCAGACGAACATCTGCGCGGAGCCCGGCGACAGCGGCGGCCCGCTCTGGTCCGGCACCACGGGCCTGGGCCTCACCTCGGGCGGCAGCGGCAACTGCTCGGTCGGCGGCACCACGTTCTTCCAGCCGGTGGCCGAGGCCGCGGCCTACTACGGGGTGGGCATCCCCTGATCGCACGGCCCCTGATCGCTGGGCCCCTGATCGCACGGCCCTGACGGCCGGTTCCTCCGGTTGAGGGCCCGCCGTCCCGGCACCCCGCCCGTCCGCACCGGGCGGGGTGTCCGGCCGTCCGGCGCCCGTCGCGGGGCGCACGCGGGTCAGGAGGGGACGACCAGGCGGGCCTCGTAGGCGAAGATCGCCGCCTGGGTCCGGTCGCGCAGGTCGAGCTTCACCAGGATCCGGCTCACATGCGTCTTGATGGTGGACTCGGCGACCACCAGGCGCGCGGCGATCTCGGCGTTGGACAGGCCCTGGGCGATCAGCGCGAGCACCTCGGTCTCGCGCTCGGTCAGGTCGCCGACGCGCTCCCTCGCCGGGGCCTTCGGCCCCTCGCCGAACCGGGCGAACTCGGCGATCAGCCGCTTGGTCACCGTCGGCGCGAGCAGCGCCTCGCCCGCCGCCACCACCCGCACCCCCTCCGCCAGCTGCCGCGCGGAGGCGTCCTTCAGCAGGAAGCCCGACGCCCCGGCGCGCAGCGCCTGGTACACGTACTCGTCCAGGTCGAACGTCGTCAGCACCAGCACCTTCGTGCCGGGGTCCGCGGCCAGGATCGCCCGCGTGGCGTCGATGCCGTTCAGCCCCGGCATGCGGATGTCCATCAGCACGACGTCGGGCCCCAGTTCGGCGCTGCGGGACACCGCCTCGTGCCCGTCCACGGCCTCCCCCGCGACCTCGATGTCCGGCTGGGCGTTCAGCAGCACGGAGAAGCCCTCGCGGACCATCATCTGGTCGTCCACGATCAGCACCCTGATGGTCACGACGGCTCCTCGGCCGGCACCGGCAGGAACACGGCCGTCTCGTAGCCGCCGTCCGCCGTGGGCCCGGTCGTCATCTCCCCGTCCAGCATGGCGACGCGCTCGCGCATCCCGGTGATCCCGTGCCCCGCGCCGGGCGAGGGCCTCGCCTCGCCGCGCGGTGGCCCGTTGACCACCCGGAGCGCCAACCCGCCCAGCACGTAGGCCACTTCGACGCGGGCCGTCGCCCCGGGCGCGTGGCGCAGCGTGTTGCTCAGCGCCTCCTGCACGATCCGGTACGCCGACAGCTCGACGCCCTGGGGGAGGGGGCGGACCGCGCCCACCACCAGCTTCTCCACCGGGAGCCCCGCCTCGCGCACGTTGTCCAGCAGCCCGTCCAGGTCGGCCAGGGTGGGCTGCGGCGCGTCCGGCGCCTCGTAGTCCTCGGCCCGCACCACGCCGAGCACGCGGCGCAGTTCGGTCAGCGCGGCCACCGCGTTCTCCCGGATGGTCGCGAACGCCTGCGCCAGCTCGGGCGGCGGGTCGGACACCCGGTAGGGGGCGGCCTCGGCCTGGATGGCGACGACCGACATGTGGTGTGCCACCACGTCGTGGAGCTCGCGGGCGATGGTCGTGCGGTTCTCCAGCAGCGTGCGCTTCGAGCGCTCCCGCGCGGTGACCGCCGTCTGCGCCACGACCTCGCGCCGCGTGTCCAGCCAGCCGCGCACCAGCGCCGCGCTCAGCATCATGGGCAGCGAGAGGGAGGCCATCACCAGGGAGTTGTCATCCCCCCACCACGGCGGCGACGGCATGGCCCAGGAGACCAGCGCGGTGAGCACCCACATCTCACCGGCCACCCGCGGCCGTCCCCGTAGGGTGACCACCACCATCACCGCGATGTGCGTGGCCATGGCGCCGCCCAGCCACGGCCAGGTGCCCGACACGTCGAGGAACGCCACGACGACGAAGCCGAGCAGCGAGAGCCAGAACGCGCCCACCGGGCGGAAGATCACCAGCAGCATGGGAAGCCCGAAGCAGAGCACGCTGACCGGCATGTCGACGCCGTAGAAGCCGTCCATCGTGAGCGCGGTCACGACCATCGACAGCACCGCGCCCACGACGATCGCGACGTGCGGCAGCCAGCGCGCGTAGCGCCGCGCCTCGGCGGGCGTCCAGGCCAGCGGCGGCCAGTCGGGGGCCAGCGGCGGCAGCGGCCTGAAGGCGAACGCGCCGGTGATCAGGTCGCCGCGCAGGCCGCTGAACGCGGAGCGGACGATGCGTATCTCGGTCCGCAGCGCGGAGTGGTGCCCGGGTGCGGTCACGGTCTCGGTCTTGTCCACCCCTGCACGGTAGGCTCCCCCCGGCCCGCGGGTCGTCCCCTCCGAAGCGGATTCCCCGGGGTCCCCCTCAAGGAGGACGCGACGCGGACCGGGACGTACGCGGGACGTACGGACCGGGACGCGCGGACACGAACGAACGGAGCGGATGTGACGGACGGCGCAGGGGTGTACGAGGTCCTGGACGAGCGGTTCACCACCGGGCGCTGCCACCTGGGGGACGACCGTCTGGAGACGCTGGCCGGTGGCTGCCGCTGGGTCGAGGGCCCGCTGTACGTGCCGGCCGGGCGGTATCTGCTGTGGAGCGACATCCCCAACGACCGGCTGCTGCGCTGGGACGAGACGACGGGCGCGGTCGGCGTGTTCCGCTCGCCCGCCGGGTTCCCCAACGGCAACACCCTGGACCGCGAGGGCCGCCTGATCACCTGCGAGCAGGGCAACCGCCGCGTGACGCGGACCGAGCACGACGGGTCCCTCACCGTGCTGGCCGAGCGGTTCGGCGGGAAGCGGCTCAACAGCCCGAACGACGCGGCCGTGGCCCGCGACGGCTCGGTCTGGTTCTCCGACCCGGACTTCGGCATCGTCACCGACTACGAGGGGCACCGCGCCGAGGGCGAGATCGGCGCGTGCAACGTCTACCGCGTGGACCCGTCCGACGGCGAGGTCAGGCTCGTGGCCGACGGGTTCAGCGGGCCCAACGGGCTGGTCTTCTCCGCCGACGGGAGCCGCCTGTACGTCTCGGACAGCAGGGCCAACCACATCCGCGTCCTCGACGTGCGCGAGAACGGCACGCTGGGCGGTGACGGCGTCTTCGCCACCTGCTCCGAGGGGAACTTCGACAACATCCGCTTCGACGACGCGGGCCGCCTGTGGGCCGCCGCCATGGGCGGCGGCGTGCACTGCTACGACCCGGACGGCACGCTGCTCGGCCGCGTCCTGGTGCCCGAGGCGGTCGCCAACATCCGTTTCGGCGGCGCCCGGCGCAACCGCCTGTTCATCGCGGCCACGACCTCGGTCTACTCGCTGGTGATGAGCGTGACCGGCCCGCCGCCGCTGCCGTAGGCGCGCGCCGGCGCACTTGCCATCGAGTGCGCTCCAGTTCCTAGGCTCGCGGCATGACGACGACATCGCAGAAACCCCTCGACTCCGGCTTCGGCGCCCGGTCCACCGCGGACGACGTGCTGCGCGGCATCGACCTCACCGGCCGCCTCGCCCTGGTCACCGGCGGCTACTCGGGCATCGGCCTGGAGACGACCCGCTCGCTGGCCGCGGCCGGTGCCACGGTCCTCGTCCCGGCCCGGCGGCGCGCCACCGCCGAGGAGGCGCTCGCCGGGGTGGACGGCGTGGAGATCGACGCGCTGGACCTCGCCGACCTCGACAGCGTCGCCGCGTTCGCCGGCCGCTTCCTCGCCTCGGGCCGCACGATCGACATCCTGATCGCGAGCGCGGGGATCATGGCCTGCCCGGAGACCCGCGTCGGCCCCGGCTGGGAGGCGCAGTTCGCCACCAACCACCTCGGCCACTTCGCGCTGGTCAACCGGCTGTGGCCCGCGCTCGCCGACGGCGGCGCCCGGGTCGTGACCGTCTCCTCCGCCGGCCACCACCGTTCCCCCATCCGCTGGGACGACCCCCACTTCACCCGCGGCTACGACAAGTGGGAGGCGTACGGGCAGGCGAAGACGGCCAACGTGCTGTTCGCCGTCCGGCTGGACGCGCTCGGCCGCGACGCCGGGGTGCGGGCGTTCTCCCTGCACCCCGGCGGCATCCTGACCCCGCTCCAACGCCACCTCGATGTCCGGGAGATGGTCGACGCGGGCTGGATCGACGCGGACGGCACCCCGCTCAACCCCACGTTCAAGTCCACGCAGGAGGGGGCCGCGACCCAGGTCTGGGCCGCGACCTCCCCCCGGCTCGAAGGGCTCGGCGGCCTCTACTGCGAGGACTGCGACATCGCCTCCCTCGCCGGGGCCGACCCGCGCGACGAGGCGGCCGGGCGCGGCGGCGTGCAGCCGTACGCCATCGACCGGGACGAGGCGGCGCGGCTGTGGACGCTGTCGGCCGGGCTGACCGGCGTGGACGCGTTCGCGCCGGTCACGGGCGCGGAACGGTGACCACCGCGTCCGCGGAACGGTGACGACCGCGTCCCCCGTCCGCGCGTTCGGCCCGGGGCGATGCTCCCGGCCGGGAGGGGTTGCCAGGATTTACGTAATTACGTAGTCTGTGGGTATGGAGCTGGAAGAGCGCGTCGCCGAGATCGAGCGCCGCCTGGCGGCACTCGAGGAGGCGGGTGCCGGGCCGAGCCGGGCGGCCCCCGTGACGGAGCTGGAGCTCTGGGCCCTTCGGGCGCTGAAGGAGCAGCTGGCCGAGAGCGGGGAGGCGGACGGCGGGGTGCTGTTCACCGGCGCGGTCCGGCTGCCCACGGACGAGCGGTTCGAGTGGCAGTACGGACTGTCGGCGGAGGTGCTCCTCGACACGGCGTGGGAGGACGCCGCGGACTCGTTCGCCGCGCTCGGCCACGCGGTGCGGATGCGGCTGCTGCGGGAGATCCTCGGCGGCAGGCGCACGGCCGCGGAGCTGGCCGGGCTCGAAGGGCTCGGCACCACCGGCCAGATCTACCACCACCTGCGGCAGCTGACATCGGTCGGCTGGCTGCGCACCAGGGGCCGCGGCCGGTACGAGGTGCCGCCCGCACGGGTCGTCCCGCTGCTCGTGGCGCTGGCGGCGGCCCGCCCCTGACCCCCGACCTCGTCCAGGAAGCACGGGAGAGCCATGCACCCTCACCACCGGATCAAATCGCTCGCGCTCGCGAGCCGCTGCCTCATGGCGGCCTTCCTGGTCGTCCTCGTCGCCGGTTTCCTCGTGGACT
The DNA here is from genome assembly GCF_001083795.1 of Streptomyces sp. SBT349. GTDB lineage: Bacteria > Actinomycetota > Actinomycetes > Streptomycetales > Streptomycetaceae > Streptomyces. The sequence goes on along the minus strand of NZ_LAVK01000228.1, from coordinate 3,846 downwards.
TCTCCTCGTGGTGGGGCTGGATCCTGATCGGCGGCTCCCTGCTCACCAAGGCGGCGGCGCTCCTGATGGTCCGCCCCTCCGGGACGCCCCCGACGGTGGAGGTGGGCCCGCCGGTCGAGGGCCGCTGGTCGGCGCTCAACAGCCCCGCCGACAAGACCCCGAGCCATGGCACCCACGGCTACGGGCAGACCTTCGCGATCGACATCGTCGCCGAGCCGGAGGACGGCGCACGGCCCGCCTTCGGCTGGTGGCCGCCGGTCCGGCGGAGCGCGGCGTTCCCCGCGTTCGGCGCGCCGCTGCTCGCCGTCGCCGACGCGACGGTGGTGACCGCGACCGACCACCGGCGCGACCACCTCAGCAGGAACTCCTACCCGGCCCTGGCCTACCTCATCGCCGAGGGGATCGTCCGCGACGTGGCCGGCCCCGGCGGCGTCGTGGGGAACCATGTGGTGCTCGACCTCGGCGGCGGCGTCCACGCCCTCTACGCGCACCTGCGGCGCGGATCGCTCACCGTCCGCCCCGGCGACAGGGTCACCGAGGGCCAGCGCATAGCCCTCTGCGGGAACTCGGGGAACTCCTCGGAGCCCCACGTCCACTTCCAGCTGATGGACGGCCCCGACCCGGACACCGCCCGGGGCGTCCCCTTCTCCTGGCGCGGCATAGGCGTTCCCGCCAACCGCGAGGCGTTCTCGGCACCCGGGACCACGGTCGCCTGACGGGCCGGGGCCCCGGGCGGCTCCCGACGCGCCGCGGTGGCGGGGCGTCAGGCGCGGTGCCGCAGCCGGTGCCACGGACGCCGCCGCCCGGCCCCCGGCACCGTCGCGTCCCGGACGGCCCGGTCCGGGACCGCCGGGTCCCGGGCCGCGCCCGGAGCGGACCCGGCCGGGGGGCCGCCGATCCACCGGTGCCACCAGTGGTGGCGGCGCGGGTGCAGCGCCCGCCCCAGCCGGCGCCCGGCCGTGAGATAGCCGAGCAGCGCGCCCGTCACATTGAGGATGACGTCGTCGATGTCGAACGCCCGCCCCTCCACGATCCAGCCCTGCGCGATCTCCACCATCACCATCACCAGCGCGGTGAAGAGGGTCACCCGCAGCAGCCCGCGGATCCTCGGGAAGAGCACCGGCAGCAGGATGCCGAACGGCACGCCCAGCAGGACGTTGCCGCCGATCTGACGGATGGTGTCGCCCGTGTCGGGCTGGTCGAGATAGGCGTTGATGGAGGCGCCCGGCCGCAGGTTGGTGTGCACCAGGTCGGACGAGCCGGGCGAGGGCACCAGCGTGGCCCGCGCCAGGGCCACGGCGAAGGCCACCATGCAGACCAGGGCCAGCCCCGTGACCGCGGCCCGTGCCAGCATCGCGCGCCAGGTGCGGCGTTGCAGCACCGGCGTGCGGGGCGGCGCGGGCGGGCCGTCGCCCCCGTCGAACTCCGTGACGGGCCCGGGGGTGGACGTGGCGCGGGGCCTCGTCCGCCACGCCGGCCGGAACAACGCGACCCTCGCCATGGTGATCCCCTGTTCGCTCGGCGTCCGTTGCCGCGCGTGTACCCGCGACCCCGCGGGGCACGCACCGCCGCCCACGTCCGAGGCTCCCTCAGGACCGCGACCGGTCACCGGCGGTGTCGCCGTCCGGGCGGCGTGGCAGGATCCGGCCCATGTCACCTGATGCGCTGACCGTGCGGGCCCGTCGTGTGTGGGAGGAACTGGCGGGCGTTCCCGTCCGGTTCCGCCCTCCGTCCGCCGCCGGTCCCGAGGTGGTCGTCGCGCCGGGCTCCGGCTTCGCCCCGCCCGCCTGGACCGGCGTGGTGACCCTCGGCGGTGCCACGGTCGTCACCGTCCCGACCCCCGCCGCGGCGGCCCTGCTGCGGCGGGCGCTGGCCACTTGCCCCGTGGCCTCGCACACCGACGCCGTCGCCATGGCCGCGGCCCTGCCCGTGACCGCCGTTCTCGGCCCCGCCTCCCTCGCCTACCTGGACCCGGGCGACTTCGCGCCCGGCTCCTCCGGCGACGGCCCCGCCGACGCCGCCACGGCTCCGGTCGAACGGGTCGACCCCGGCCACCCGGACCTCCTCCGCCTGCTCGCGGAGGCGGATCCCGGCGACGCCGACGAGAGCGGCCTCGGCGAGATCACCTCGCCCGCGTTCGCCGTGCGCGAGGCCGCCACCGGCGCCCTCGTGGCCGCGGCCGGGTACGGCGCCTGGCCCGCCGCGACCGCGCACCTGTGCGTGCTGACCGCCCGCGACCTGCGGGGCCGCGGCCTCGCCCGCCGCGCGGCGGCCGGGGCCGTCGCGCACGCCCTGGACGCCGACCTGCTGCCGCAGTGGCGCGCGCGGCCACCGGCCTCGCGCCGGGTCGCACGCGCCCTCGGCTTCCGGGAGCTCGGCCATCAGCTGAGCCTGGAGCTTGGCCCTGCGGACGGCGGCTCACCCAGGAGCGTTCACGGCTGAAGCCACCAGGGGCTCGCGTAGGCGACGCCCCAGTCGTTGCAGGCGTGCCCCTCCGGCCCCGGCGTGCCGTTGGCCCGTGCGGGGTCGGAGACGCGCAGCACCACCCAGTCGCCGTCGGCCGCGTCCAGCGGAACGGTGAACTCGGTCACCCGCCCCGCCTGCGTCCCGATCACGTCCACCACCGCCGGCACCTCGGAACCCGGCCGGAGCACCTGGATGTTCAGCGGCTTGCCCAGCCACTCCGGCCCGCGGTCCAGGTCCACCGCGAACCGCACGTCACCGGCGGCCAGGGGCACCGTTCCGCCCATCCGCACGCCGTTCGCCGTCGCGTCCAGGCGCAGCCCCGAGACCCGCGTGGCGAAGAAGCGGCGGGCGCGCATCGCCTCGAACACGCCCTCGCGGGTGTTCTCGTTCACCCACAGGCCGCTGCGGCCCTTGCCCTCGGGGAAGCCCCAGTCGGTGCCGTGCTCGTCGGTCACCCCGCTCAGCCCGGTGCGCCAGCCCGCGTTCAGGCACGCGACCAGCGGCGAGGGCGCCCCGTCCGCCCAGCCCTCGAAGAGGTAGTCGTCGGTGCGGTTGAACATCTCCAGGCCGACCATCTGCTCCTGAACGGCGGGGGAGTGGTCGAAGCCGTCGAACCGCAGGACCTCCCGGCCGGGGTGGTTGAAGCTGGCGATGGCCCGACGGTCGCTCAGCCACGCGAAGAAGCTCCCCATCGAGGCCGCCCCCAGCAGGTCCACCCAGTCGTCCGTGAACCAGACGTTGGCGTGCCCGAGCAGCGGGTGCGACCACTCGAAGCCGCGGAGGGCGGTGTAACGGCCGGGGTCGTTCGCCGCGTCGGCCAGCTCGCCGGTGCGCGACCACTCGGACGAGCTCAGGCCCTCGACGGAGAACAGCGTGGCGTGGTCGGTGAGCGCGGCCACGTCCAGGCCCGCGTCGCGCATCGACGCGAACGCCAGGGCCGGATCGCCGTCGCCGTCCGACATGACGGTGTGGTTGTGCAGGTCCGCGTGGACCAGGCTGGTGGCCTGGAAGAGACGGGACGCCCGTGCCGCGCCGGTGCGCGAGGCCGGGGCCCGGGAGTCGGTCGCGGTCCTGGTGTGGGCCGCGGCGGCGGTGACGCCCGAGGCGGCGGCCAGCAGCAGGCCCCCCGCCGCGCCGAACAGGGCGCGGCGGCCGGGGCCCGCGGGGGAGGGGTGGGGGTGCGGATGCGCGTGGTCCGCGCTGAGTCTGCCCATGTCCGAGGAGTCCAGCAGCCCGTCGGGAACGCCGCGGTAACCCGCCGCTGCCCCCGGCTGAACAATTCCCGGCGCCGTACGGACGTTCCCCGGTACGGTCACGCCATGCGCCCACGGTCCCGGCACCACCGGCGACGCCCCCGCGGGGAACGGGCCGCCGCCGCCC
>NZ_LAVK01000227.1 GCF_001083795.1 Streptomyces sp. SBT349 | reverse complement strand
CGCGTGACTGGTCCGCGCGCTCCACCAGCACCAAGTGCGCTGAACAACCAAAAGGGGGCCCGACCCCCCGGGCCGGGAGGGCGTCGCCCCCCGTGGCCCGCAGGAACCGCGGACCCCACGCGGTTGGAGAGGCTTTGGGCGGGAGCTGCGTTGGGGCGAGAGATCGGGGGCCCTTACGCTGGCCGGCGGATCGGGCCCCTGGGCCCCACCGCGTTTTCCCCGATCGGGCCCCCGATCTTGGAGGCTCGCCCCAACGTGGCTGCCTAAAGCATCGGAAACCGCCCCAGCCACAAACGGCCACACCGCCAAGCCACCCGCAGGGATCAGTGTGGGCCCGCCTCGAATTCCGTGCCGCAGGGGCCCGCCCCCTCGCTCTCGGCCAGCGGCACGCTGTCCCCACTCATCGACAGACACTGGTACCAGTGCCCGATCCGCTCCGTCGACCGCCCGACGTAGTGCCCGATGAACGAGCGCCGGAAGCGGTCGGCCGTCGCGTTCGGCTGCGAGCCGTGCACCAGGCTGCCGTTGAAGAACAGGACGTCACCCGGCGCCATGTCGACCGGCACGGCGGAGAGCCCCGGCGGCGGCGGCACGTACTCCCGCACGAACGACAGTTCCGGATCCGCCTCCTCGGGACAGAACAGATCCATCGCGTGCGTGCCGGGAACGACCTCGAGACCGCCGTTCTCCCGGTCGATCTCGTCGCACGCCACCCACGCCGCCACACACGTCCCCGGCTCGACCCGCAGGTAGAAGTTGTCCTGGTGCAGCGCCTGCCCCCGCGCCCCGGGCGGCTTGAAGTAGAACATGCTCTGCGCCGCCAGCACCTCCTCCCCCAGCAGCTTCTCCAGGATCTCCCGCAGCCGCGCGTCCATCAGGGTCCGCATCGCCAGCTCGTTGATCCGGTGGGGGTGCATCACCCGCGGATAGCTGTGCAGCGGGTCCGCCGGTCCCTCGCTCTCGCGCCCCCGCGGCTCGAAGTGGCCGGGTATCGGCCCCGCCGCGTGCATCGCCATGAACTCCCCGCGCAGCGCCTCGATCTCCGCCGCGTCGAACAGGCCGCGCACCACCAGGAAGCCCTGCTCCTCGAATTGCGCGACACTGTCGTCGATGGCCGTGCTCACTGTCATCGCCCGCTCCTTCCGGTTGGCTCTCCGTCGGGCCGTCTCCCTGCGACGCTAAGCCCGGCCGTACCCGTGTGGGGATGCCCATGAACGCTGCCGACATGCCTGAAGCTGCTGCCCCGCCCCCCGGCCTCGTGACCGTGGGGTACTTCGACGAACGCCCCGGCTACACGGTTCGCCGCCCGCGCGGCGCGGACAGCTGGCTGTTCACCTGGACGGCCGCGGGCGGTGGGCTGCTGCGCCAGGGCGGCGCCGAGGCCGCCGCGGACCCCGGCGACCTCGTGGTGCTCGGCCCCGGCGTGCCGCACCAGTACGCGGTGGCCGAGGGCGCGGAGCGCTGGGCGTTCTGGTGGGTGCACTGCCAGGCCAGGCCCGCGTGGGGCGCCTGGCTGCGGCCCTACCGGCGCGGCGGCCGGTGCTACGCCGTCACGCCCGTGGCCGCCCCGGTCAGGGACCGGATCGCGGGCGCGTTCCGCCGGATGCACGCCGACGCCAGGTGGTCGGGCCACGCGGCGCCCCCCGCGCCCGACCCCAACCCCGACCCGGCGCGGCAGGCGGGCCCGGAGCCGAGCAGGGTCGCGGTGGCGCACTCCGCCGCGGCCCGGGAGCTGGCGCTCGGCGCCCTGGAGGAGGCGGTGCTGCTCGCCACCGTCACCGCGGCGGCGGCCGGCCGGGCGGCGGACACGGGAACGGACCCCAGGGTGCGGCGGGCCGAGGCGCTGATGGCGGCCGATCCCGGGGCCCCGCACACCGTCGACTCGCTGGCGGCGCAGGTGGCGCTGTCGCCCTCGCGGCTGGCGCACCTCTTCTCGGAGCAACTCGGCCACACCCCGATGCGGGCCCTGCGCGACGCCCGTCTGCGGCACGCCGCGCGCCTGCTGGAGGCAACCGACCTCCCGGTGTCGGCGGTGGCGACGGCCTCGGGCTTCGCCAGCCCGTTCCACTTCAGCCGCATCTTCCGCGACCGCTACGGCCTGCCCCCCGGCGCCTACCGCGGCGGACTCAGGTGACGCCGAGCGCCGCCGCGCCCCGGTCGAGCAGGCGGCGCAGCTCCAGGGCGTCGGAGGCGACCGCCGTGACCAGGGCCGCGGGGCCCACGAGAGGGGTCAGGGCGGCGGTGTCGCCGAGCGGCCTCGCCTCCGGCGGCCCGTCGGCGAGCGCGGGGTCCACCACGAGCAGCTGCCCGACCGCCCGGTGACCACCGAGCACGGCGCCGCCGTCCCAGCCCGGCGCGCCGGGGCCGCAGGCCAGCTCCTGGTCGAGCAGCGCCCGCCCCGCCCGGTGGACCACCAGGCGCGCGGTGAGGGCGCCCGGCTCCTCCCCGGACCGTCCGAGCACCTGCTGTTCGCGCAGCACGAGACGGGCCGTGGCGGCGAGGGCGACCCGGGTGGTCATCCGCAGCGCGCTGCCCTGGGCGGAGATCAACGGCTCGGGCAGCCAGCGCAGTTCGCCGCCCTCGCCGACCGTGAGCTCCGTGTCGTAGGCGGCGGGCTCGCGGGCGCCCTGGCCCGGCAGGGCGAGGGTGGCGGCGGCCGAGGTGACGCGGAGCGCGGCGCCCGGCTCCACCGCACAGGTCAGCCGCAGCCGGTCGCCCGTGAGCGGAGCGCTCATCGCGCCGACGATCGTGACCTGCGCGTACGGGCCCTCCGCGCGGGTGCGGCGCAGCGCGATCGGCCCGTCCCCGCGCAGCACGGGCAGCACGCCCCCGGGGGCCGCGGTGATCCGCGCGTGGGCCGTCACCCCCGCCGGCGCGTCTCCCGGCGCGCGCACCCCGACGTCCGCCGCCGCGCCCGCCGTCACGCGCCTGCCCGCGCCGCGGGCGCGAGGCGCCAGGCGTCGAGGCGCTCCCCCACCCAGTCGGCGACGGGCCGGATGCCGTCCGGCGCGGTGAGCGAGGTGAACGCCACGGGCAGGTCGCCGCGTTGGGCCTCGGCGTCGCGGGCCATGGCGTCGAGGTCGGAGCCGACGTAGGGGGCGAGGTCGGTCTTGTTGATCACCAGCAGGTCGGCCGTGGTCACGCCGGGGCCGCCCTTGCGGGGGATGTCGTCCCCGGCGGCCACGTCGATGACGAAGACCTGCGCGTCGACCAGGCCGGTCGAGAAGGTGGCGGTGAGGTTGTCGCCGCCGGACTCGACCAGGATCAGGTCGAGCGGCCCCGTCCTGTCCTCCAGTTCCTCAACCGCCTCCAGGTTGGCGGAGATGTCGTCGCGGATCGCGGTGTGCGGGCAGGCCCCGGTCTCCACGGCGGTGATGCGGTCGGCGGGGAGCACGGCGTTGCGCAGCAGGAAGTCGGCGTCCTCGCGCGTGTAGATGTCGTTGGTGACGACGGCGATGGACAGCCGTGCGCGCAGCGCCCGGCAGAGGGCGGCGACGGTGGCGGTCTTCCCCGAGCCGACGGGTCCGCCCAGGCCGATCCGCAGGGCCCGGCGGGTGCCGTCGGGTCTGAGGGTGAAGCTGTGCCGCTGGGGATAGGTCTCGGGGTGGTCCTGGTGCACGGGCGGTGTCCCTTCAGGAGGCGAAGAGGCGCACGGGCCAGCCCGCGTGCGCCTCCGCGGCGATGTCGAGGAGCGGCGCCGAGGCGGCGGGCAGCGCGTCGGTGCCCCGGGCGGCGACGGCCGCGCCCGCCGCGGTGGCGAGGTCCGCGACGCGGTCGAGGTCGCCGGTGAGGCGGGCGAGGACCGCGGTGGCGTCGAAGGGGTCGAGGCTGAGCAGCCGGACGGTGGCGGTGGCGGGCCCGCTCACCGCCTCGTAGGCCGCCGCCGCCGCGGCGTCGCGCGGGGCGAGCCCGGCGGCGCGGGCGGCCAGGCCGAGGACGACGGGCTGGTGGAGGCCGCCGGGGTGGGCGCCGGCCAGGGCGTCGAGCTCGGGTGAGGGCCAGGTGGCGCGGGTGGCGCGCATCAGCTGCCTGCCGAGCCTGCGCGCGGTGGCCCGCAGGGCGGGCGAGGGGGTGCGGGCGTCGGCGGCGGCGTCCAGCGCGCCGGGGTCGGCCGCACCGCCGCAGGCCGCCGCGGCGAGGGCGGCGGCGACCAGGCCGCTGGTGTGCAGGCGGCCCCGGCAGAACGCCGCCAGCGAGACGGGGCCCGTGATGCGCCCGGCGCGGACGGCGGCCTCCGCGCCCCCGGAGTGGGCGTGCGCCCCGGCGGGGAACCGGCCGTCCGCGAGCAGCAGCAGCGCCGCGGCACCCATCAGAAGAGGAAGTACCGCTGCGCGAGCGGCAGTTCGGCGGCGGGTTCGGGAACGACGGGCTCTCCGTCGATGGTCACGGTGAAGCTGTCCGGGTCGACGGTGACCCGCGGGCGGGCGTCGTTGAGCCGCATGTCGGCCTTGGTGACGGCCCGGGTGGACTCGATCGCGGTGAACCGCTTTCCCAGGCCCAGCCGCTCCGGCAGGCCGTCCTCGATGGCCAGCGAGGTGACGAAGTTCAGCGAGTTCGAGGCGGGTGCCCTGCAGAACGCGCCGAACATCGGGCGGGGCAGCACCGGTTGCGGCGTGGGGATGGAGGCGTTGGCATCCCCCATCTGGGCGTACGCGATCTGGCCGCCCTTGATCACCAGCAGCGGCTTGACGCCGAAGAACGCGGGTTCCCACAGCACCAGGTCGGCGAGCTTGCCCGGCTCGACCGACCCGATCTCGCGGTCCAGGCCCTGGGCCAGCGCGGGGTTGATCGTGTACTTGGCGACATAGCGACGCGCCCTGAGGTTGTCCGCCGCGCCGTCGCCCGGCAGCGCGCCCCTGCGCCGCTTCATCACGTGGGCGGTCTGCCAGGTGCGCGTGATCACCTCGCCGGCGCGGCCCATGGCCTGGGAGTCGGAGGAGATGATCGAGATGGCGCCCAGGTCGTGCAGCACGTCCTCGGCGGCGATGGTCGAGGGCCTGATCCTGGACTCGGCGAACGCCAGGTCCTCGGGGACGGCCGGGTTGAGGTGGTGGCAGACCATCAGCATGTCGAGGTGCTCCTCGACGGTGTTGACGGTGTGCGGCCGGGTCGGGTTGGTGGAGCTGGGCAGCACGTTCGGCTCGGAGACGACGGTGATGATGTCGGGCGCGTGGCCGCCGCCCGCGCCCTCCGTGTGGTACGCGTGGATCGACCGGCCGCGGATGGCGGCCAGGGTGTCGGCGACGAAGCCCGCCTCGTTCAGCGTGTCCGTGTGGATGGCCAGCTGGGCGCCGCTCTCGTCGCACACCGTGAGGGCCGCGTCGATGGCGGCGGGGGTCGCACCCCAGTCCTCGTGGATCTTCAGGCCCGCGGCACCCCCCCGAAGCTGGCTGAAAAGCGCCTCCCGGGAGACCGTGTTCCCCTTGCCCAGGAGCCCGAGGTTGACGGGGTGGCCGTCCAGCGCCTCCAGCATCCGTGCCAGGTGCCAGGGGCCGGGCGTCACGGTCGTGGCCTTGGACCCCTCGGCGGGGCCCGTTCCGCCGCCGACGATCGTGGTGATTCCGCTGCCCAGGGCCACGTCGGCGATGCCGGGGGTGATGAGGTGGACGTGGGCGTCGACGCCACCCGCGGTGAGGATGCGGCCGTTGCCCGCGATGATCTCGGTCTCGGGCCCTATCACCAGGCCGGGGTGGACGCCGTCCATGGTGTCCGGGTTCCCGGCCTTGCCCAGGGCGGTGATCCGCCCGTCACGGATGCCGATGTCGGCCTTGACGACGCCGGTGTGGTCGAGCACGATCGCGCCGGTGATCACGGTGTCGGGGGCACCCTCGGCGCGAGGGACGCGGGACTGGCCCATCGACTCGCGGATGACCTTGCCGCCGCCGAAGACCGCCTCGTCCCCGGCGCGGCCGGGGCCGCCCGCCAGGTCCTCCTCGATCTCGATCAGCAGGTCGGTGTCGGCCAGCCGCACCCGGTCCCCGGTGGTCGGCCCGTACAGATCGGCGTAACGGGCCCGGCTCAGCTCAGCCATGCGCGCCTCCTCGGTCGTCAGGTCGCGGCCGGTCGGCGGTGCGGGCGGGTGCGTCGCTCACAGCGCGCCCCCCGTCTCCCCGCGCAGCCCCGGAACGATCCGGTGCCCGGCCAGTTCCACGAGCTCCACCTCGACGGGGACGCCCGGCTCGAATCGCACGGCTGTGCCCGCCGCGATCGCCAGGCGCCTGCCGCGGGCCGCCGCCCGGTCGAAGTCCAGGCCCGGGTTGGCCTCGGCGAAGTGGTAGTGCGAGCCGACCTGAACGGGCCGGTCCGCGGTGTTGCGCACGGTGAGCCGCGTCACGTCGGCACCCTCGTTGAGCGGCACGGGCGCGGCGGCGAACAGGAACTCTCCGGGAATCACGGGCGGCCTCTCCTCGGTGTTCTCGGCCTCAGGCGATGGGCTCATGGACGGTGACCAGCTTGGTGCCGTCCGGAAAGGTGGCCTCCACCTGCACGTCCGGGATCATCTCGGGCACCCCCTCCATCACCTCGGCCCGCGCCAGGACCTGCCGGCCCGATTCCATCAACTCGGCCACGGCGCGCCCGTCGCGGGCGCCCTCCAGGATGTGGGCGGTGATCAGGGCGACCGCCTCGGGGTGATTGAGGCGCAGCCCGCGGGCGCGCCGGCGGTCGGCCACGTCCGCCGCCACATGGATCAGCAATCGCTCCTGCTCGCGCGGGGTCAGCTGCACGCGTTGCCACCTCACCGTCTTGTCGGCGGTACCGCCAGGCCAGGAGGTTAGTTCGACCTCGTTACGGCGGCGTTACTTTCATTCAGAAGTATCAACGGCAACCGGCTCACCGCGTGTGACCAGCGTCAAAGAATTGGCTGTCGTTGCCCCGGACGGTGCAGGGTAGGAGCGACGGACGACAGGGAAGCGGCTGATGTGAGGAGCCTCATGAAGATCGGGATCGTCGGAGCCACCGGGCAGGTCGGTGGCGTGATGCGGCAGGTGCTGGCCGAGCGGAAGTTCCCGGTCGACCAGCTGCGGCTGTTCGCCTCGGCCAGGTCGGCGGGGAGCACGCTGCCGTGGCAGGACCGCCCGATCACGGTCGAGGACGCCGCCACGGCCGACTACTCGGGTCTCGACATCGTGCTGTTCTCCGCGGGCAAGGGCACCTCCAAGGCGCTGGCCGAGAAGGTCGCCTCCGCCGGGGCCGTGGTCATCGACAACTCGTCCGCCTGGCGGATGGACCCGGGCGTCCCGCTGGTGGTCTCCGAGGTCAACCCGCACGCCGCGGCCCGGCGCCCCAAGGGCATCATCGCCAACCCGAACTGCACCACGATGGCCGCCATGCCCGTGCTCCGCCCGCTGCACGCCGAGGCGGGGCTGACCGCGCTGGTGGTGGCCACGTACCAGGCGGTCTCCGGCAGTGGCCTGGCCGGGGTGGCCGAGCTGGACCAGCAGGCCCGCGACGCCGTCGGCCAGGACGTCGCGCGGCTGGCGTTCGACGGCACGGCGATCGACTTCCCGGCCCCCGACGTCTACGCCAGGCCCATCGCGTTCAACGTGCTCCCGCTGGCCGGCTCCCTCGTGGACGACGGCTCGGAGGAGACCGACGAGGAGCAGAAGCTCCGCAACGAGAGCCGCAAGATCCTGGAGATCCCCGGGCTCGCCGTCTCCAGCACCTGTGTGCGCGTCCCCGTCTTCACCGGGCACTCGCTCCAGATCCACGCCCGCTTCGAGCGGCCGGTCACTCCCGAGCGGGCCAGGGAGCTGCTGGCGGACGCCGAGGGCGTCGAGCTCTCCGACATCCCCACCCCGCTCCAGGCCGCGGGCCGGGACGCCAGCTATGTGGGGCGCGTCCGCCGCGACGAGACGGTGGAGAACGGGCTGGCCCTGTTCGTCTCGAACGACAACCTGCGCAAGGGCGCGGCGCTCAACACGGTGCAGATTGCCGAGCTGATCGCCGCCGAGTGAACCGGGCGAACCGAGTGGGCCGGACGAGCCGAGCACACGACGGTGCGACGGCGCGGCGGGGGGGGGGGGGGGGGGGCCCGCCCCCCCCCCCCCCCCCCGCCTCACTTCTTCCCTACCGGGCCGCCGTCCTTACGGAAGCGACGCGCCGGTGGCCGCCAGGGCGTCCACCACCGGGTAGAAGAACGTGGTGCCACCGCTGGAGCAGTTGCCACTGCCGCCCGAGGTGATGCCCAGTGCCGTGCTGCCCGCGAAGAGCGAGCCGCCACTGTCGCCGGGCTCGGCGCACACGGTCGTCTCGATGGTGCCGTTGACCGTGCCCTGCGGGTAGCTGACGGAGACGTCGACGCCCGTGACCTCGCCGCCGTGGAGCCCGGTGGTGCTGCCGCTGCGCTGCACCTCCTGGCCGACGGTGGCCTCGCCCGCGCCGCTGATGCTCTGCGTCGAGCCGTTGTACAGGTTGACCGCGCTCGGGTTGTCGACGCTCGCGGTGTACTCGACCAGCGCGTAGTCGGCGCCGGGGAACTCGCCCGCCGTCATCGTGCCGATCTCGCCGCCGCCGGAGGAGTCCGACCAGCCGCTGCCGACCGAACCGCAGTGCCCCGCGGTCAGGAAGGCGGGCGCGCCGCCGGCCGACACGTTGAACCCGAGCGAGCAGCGGGCGCCCGACGAGTAGATGGCGTCGCCGCCGGCGATGAACGGCTGGAACTCGCCGGCACGCTGCTCCAGGGTCGCGGCGCCGTCGAACGCCTCGACCGCGTCACGGATCTCGGCCAGCTCACCGCCGGTGACCGTGCTGTCCACGGCGACCTTGACCGTGTTGGTGACCGGGTCGGTCGACCAGGAGGTGCCGGGGACGGCGAACTCCTCGACCTGCGCCCTGATGTCGTCGAGCTCGGCCAGGCTGCGGTCGACCAGCCGGGCCGTCGCGCCCGCCTCCTCGACGGCCTCGGCCGTGGCCTCGTCCACGACGTTCACCACGAGGGTGTCCTTCGCGGAGTCGTAGTAGGTGCCCGCGGCTTCGGCGCCGAGCCGCTCGGTGAGAGTGGTGGCCAGCTCGCCGGCCTGGGCCGAGGAGAGGACGTCCGGCACCACTGAGGGTGTGGGGTTCGCGTTCGCCTGCGAGACGGCGAACGTTCCGGCGAGCAGCGCTGCCACTCCTGTGGCCGCGGCAGCGAGCCGCCGGTATGAGGTACGTCGGTGTGTCACGCTCGTTTCCTCCTGTGGGGGTTGGAGCCCGTCGGCTCCGGAGAGCATGGACTCTGGCCAACTTTGCGTCGGTCACGTCCATGCCAAGCGGTGCAGGCGAGTATTCCCAGCCCACCCCGGATCGCGCAAGACCGAGAACTTGCCCCAGACATACGAACACACCGGACGGGGTTATGCGCGTAAACCATCCAGAAGACTTCGAGTTTTCCTGCCGGGAGTCCACAGGATGGTCACGTTGTCGGCTTCGGAGTTCATCTCTTGTGGGTGTGAGGCCCGATGGCGACGATGACTAGACCTGTCCGGAAATCGGTACCCCACATGGCACTGCCCCCGCCCGTGGTACGGGCGGGGGCAGTTGGGACGCCCGAGGCGTCACCGTGGAGGAGGGTTACAGCACGCTGACGCTGTAGGCGTTCGCGGCCTCGACGATCGGCTGGTAGAACGTCGTTCCGCCGACGCTGCAGTTGCCGCTGCCGCCGGAGGTCAGACCGTAGCCGACGTTGTTGAAGAAGAACGGGCCACCGCTGTCGCCGGGTTCGGCGCAGGCGTTGGTCCTGGTCAGACCGGAGACGATGTCGCCGCCGCCGTAGTTGACGGTCTGGTTGAGAGCCTGGACCGTGCCGCTGCGCAGGCCGGTGGTGCTACCGCTGCGCTGCACCTGCTGGCCGACGCCCGCGTTGGCGAAGCTGCTGATGTCACGCGTGGAGCCGTTGTACAGGTTCACGACGCCCGGACGCGCGACCGAGCTGTCGTAGCGCACGATCCCGTAGTCGTTCCCGGGGAAGCTGGAGCCCGTGGTCGGGCCGATGTACGTGCTCAGCGAGGAGTTCGCGTACCAGTCGGGGAAGCCGTCGGTGCAGTGGCCCGCGGTGATGAAGTAGTCGGTGCTCCCGCCGCGGACGTTGAACCCGGCGGAGCAGCGCCAGCCCGCGTCGGCGTAGATGGCGTCACCCCCCGCGATGTAGCGCTGGAGCGTGCCATGGGTCCGCTCGATGGTCAGCGCGTCGGCGAGGCCACCGGCGCTTGCCTCGATCCGCGCGATCTCCGCGGTCGTCACGGTCTCGTCCACGGTCACGATGACGCTGTTGGTCGCCTTGTCGACACCCCACGAGGTGCCGCCGATGTCCGCCGCGAGCACCGCGTCGCTCACCGAGGAGAGCTGCGCGGAGCTGAAGGACTGGACGGGCTCGGCCTGGGCGGAGTTCGGCAGGACGAACGCCGCGATGGCCACCAGACCCGAGGCCGCCGCAGTCAGGCCGAGGCGTCGTGAGAAGCGTCTGTGGGGGTTGGTGCGCTTCATACTCACTCTTCTTCCTCCAGAAGGAACCAGGGTCCGTTGGGTAGCGGACCCAGCAGGCATGGCCAGAGGCTCGCTGTACGACATGCCCCTGACAAGCGCTGCCGGAATCCTTCCCATCGTCAGCCCCGTTGCCAAGAACGCCTTTCGGCCACGGCGGACACGGGGCGTGTCACCCACTTGGCGGCGCGTGGCCAACTTACTCTCCGTCAGCGCCCCGTCACCGCAACGCCGCTGATGGAGGGCCACATCGTATGCACCAGAACCGTTACGAAACCCGGTAGAAGCGGCTATCCACTTGGCGCATTGTCCGCGTCATGGTCGACCATAGGAACGCGAACGGGTATGGACCGCGTAGCAGAGAGGAGGCGTCCATGGGATCGGTACGCAAGGCGAGCGCCTGGCTTGGCCTCGTCGACGACCGCGACATGCGTGACTACGACGATGAGTACGCCGAGGGTCCCGAGCCGGGCGACAACGCGACGCCGTGGACCACCGACCCCCGGCTCCGGCTGGCGGCCGAGGCCACTGAGGACCAGGGCGGCCGCATCGCCACCGTCACCCCGGGCAGCTTCCGGGACGCCCGCCGGATCGGCGAGCTGTTCCGCGACGGCATCCCGGTCGTCATCAACCTGACGGTGCTCGAGGCCGCCGACGCCAAGCGCGTCGTCGACTTCGCCGCCGGCCTCATCTTCGGCCTGCGCGGTGACATCGAGCGCGTCGCCACCCGGGTGTTCCTGCTGACACCGGCCGACTACCAGGTCGTCACCGCCGCCGACCGTCACGGCGCGGAGAACGGCTTCTACAACCAGAGCTGACCCGGCCCGGGGCCTGCCCCGCCGCCCCGCTCAGGGCGGCCCCGAGCCGGTCAGCCAGACGGCCCCGTACACCGCGGCGCCGATCGCCGCCGCGCCCACCGTCAGAGCGGCGGCGGGCCACCGCGCCCTGGCCAGGGCGACCGCGGCCGGGATCAGCAACGGGAACGCGGGAAGCAGCAGCCGCGGCTTGGAGCCGAAGTAGCCGGCGGCGCAGACCGCGAGCAGGACGAGCACGCCCCCGTACACCAGCAGGGGCAGCGGCAGGGACGGGCGCAGGCGCACGCACAGCACGCAGACCCAGGCCAGCAGCGCGACCCCGGCGAGAAGCCCGACCCCCGTCGGCGGCGCGGACCCGGTGAGCTTCTCCCCGATGAACCGGGCGAACGCCCACCCCCCGTCGAACCCGTTGCCCCATCCCTCCTGGACCTCCAGGTAGCCCAGCGGCTCCCCGGTCTCCCCGGCCACCCAGAGCACGTAGGCGAGCCAGCCGAGCGGCGCGAGCAGCACGCCGACGACGGCCCCGCGGGGTATGCGTGGACCGGCCGCCTCCCGCGTCCCCGCCTCGTCCCGGCCCGAGAGCCACGCCGCCCCGGCCGCGGCGGCCACGGCGGCGCCCACCGCGAGGCCGGCCGGGCGGGTCAGCCCGGAGGCGGCCGACAGCACGCCCGCCCAGACCCAGCGGCCGGTGAGGAGGGCATAGAGCGACCAGGCCGCCAGGGCGGTGAACAGCGACTCGGTGTACGCCATCGACTGCACGATCCCGACCGGAACCGCGGCCCACAGCAGGGCGAGCAGGATCCCGGCCCTGCGGCCGTGGAGCAGGTCGCCGATGGCGAACAGCCCCCAGGCCGCGGCGAGCGAGGCGAGGGCGCTGATCACCAGGCCGGCCTGGTTCACCGTGAGGGGCGTGAGGGCGGAGCCGAGGCGCTCCAGCGCGGGCAGCAGCGGGAAGAAGGCCAGGTCCGAGTGGATGCCGCCGTCCTCCGCGACGACCGTGCGGCCGTACCCGTGCTCGGCGATGCTCGCGTACCACACGGAGTCCCAGCGCTGGGAGAGCAGCCGGGCCGCGCCCTTCTCCTCGGCCGGGTCCCACAGCGCGAGGACCACCACGCCGAGCAGCCGGACGGCCGCGTAGCCGAGCAGGGCGGGGGCCGCCCGGCGGGCGAACGCCGCCACGCCCGGGAAGCCGGCCCGGCCTCCCGGCCCTGGGGCGTGGGGCGGGACGTCCGTTCCGGCGAGATCGGTCACGGGCACGATTATTCGCGATGGCGCCGCGCCGCGTGGAACGGGCACCTCACGCCC
>NZ_LAVK01000226.1 GCF_001083795.1 Streptomyces sp. SBT349 | reverse complement strand
CTGGCCGTGGCCTGGCAGAACGTGGCCTACAACCAGCCGCCGCACCCGAGTTGGTTCATCGGGGCGGGCATGGGTGAGCCGGCGCGGCCGGCGATCCGCTACACGTCGCGCTAGCCACGGGCCCGCCGCGGGGCGGGGGAGGGAAAACGGGAGGTGGGCGGGAATGCGGCAGACTCTTGTGCTCAATGCGAGCTATGAGCCGCTGTCGACGGTGTCCCTGCGGCGGGCCGTGGTGCTGGTGATCCAGCAGAAGGCCATGGTGGAGCACGCCCACCCCGGGCTGCGGGTGCGGGCGGCGGCGGTTGATCTTCCGGTGCCGCAAGTGATCCGGTTGCGGCGGTTCGTGAAAGTGCCGTTCCGACAACGGGCCCCGTGGTCGCGGCGCGGCGTTCTGGTGCGGGACCGGCACCGGTGCGCGTACTGCGGTCGCCGGGCGACCACGATCGACCATGTGGTGCCTCGTTCGCACGGTGGACGGGACACCTGGCTGAACACCGTCGCGGCCTGCGCGGAGGACAACCACCGCAAGGCGGCCCGCACTCCGGCGCAGGCCGGGATGCGGCTGCTGTCCCAGCCGTTCGAGCCGACGCCGGCCGACACGCTGCTGCTGGCGCTGGGCGCGCAGGACGGCGACGCGCTGCCGGAGTGGCTGGCGCTGCCGGCGGCGGCCTCCGCGTGACGGCCGCCGTGCGGCGGTGAGTTCGGAACGGGGAGACGTTCGGAACGGGGAGAAGGAGCCCGCCCTCGCCGGGGCGGGCTCCTCCGTCCTAGTCGATGCGGGGCTGCTCGCGGCGGGCGGGCTTGTCGAGGGCGGAGGAACCGGCGTCGTCCCCGCCGCCGTTGCCGCCGTTGGGCGAGGCGAGCTTGTTCAGGTTGCCGCCGAGGCCCTTGAGGGCCTCACCGATCTCGCTGGGCACGATCCAGAGCTTGTTGGCATCGCCCTCGGCGATCTTCGGAAGCATCTGGACGTACTGGTAGGACAGCAGCTTCTGGTCCGCGTCGCCGGCGTGGATGGCCTCGAAGACCGTGCGGATGGCCTGGGCCTCGCCCTCGGCGCGCAACGCGGCGGCCTTGGCGTCACCCTCGGCGCGCAGGATCTCGGACTGCTTGGCGCCCTCGGCCTGGAGGATCTCCGACTGCCGCACACCCTCGGCCTGGAGGATCGCGGCGCGCTTGTCCCGGTCGGCGCGCATCTGCTTCTCCATCGAGTCCTGGATGGAGGTCGGCGGCTCGATCGCCTTCAGCTCGACGCGGTTGACGCGGATGCCCCACTTGCCGGTGGCCTCGTCCAGGACGCCGCGCAGGGCGGCGTTGATCTCCTCGCGGGAGGTCAGGGTGCGTTCGAGGTCCATGCCACCGATGATGTTCCTCAGGGTGGTGACGGTGAGCTGCTCGATGGCCTGGATGTAGTTGGACACCTCGTAGGTGGCGGCGCGCGCGTCGGTCACCTGGTAGTAGATGACCGTGTCGATGTTCACCACGAGGTTGTCCTGGGTGATCACCGGCTGGGGCGGGAACGGCACGACCTGCTCGCGGAGGTCGATGCGGTTGCGGATGCGGTCGATGAACGGGACGACGATGTTCAGTCCCGCGTTCAGCGTCCGGGTGTAGCGGCCGAAGCGCTCGACGATGGCGGCGCTTGCCTGCTGGATCACCTGGATGGTCTGGACGAGCGCGATGACGACCAGCACCACCAGGATGACCAGCACGATGATGATGGCGTCCATCGTGACTCCCCTTGCAGCTAGACGAGTTGGGATGATTGTCGGCGGTGTGGCAGCCCATCACATCACGATGGCGGTGGCTCCGTCGATTTCGACGACGCTGACCTGGCTGCCGGGCTCGTAGGTGTCGTCCTCCCCCAGGGAGCGGGCCGACCACACCTCCCCCGCGAGCTTGATCCGCCCGGTGTGGGCGTCAACGCGCTCCAGGACGAGGGCGGAACGGCCCATCAGCGCGTCCGAGCCGCTTCTGAGGGAGGGGGGCTGGTGGCGGGAGCGGCGGGCGATGGGCTGGACGGCCAGGATGAGGGCCGTGGAGACGACGGCGAAGACGACGACCTGCACCACGAGGCTGTCGACCAGGCCCGAGGTGAGCGAGGCGGCCAGGGAGCCGACGGCCAGCATGCCGAGCTCGGGCATGGTGGTCAGGACGAGAGCGATCGCGAATCCTCCGGCGGCTATCAGCCACCACACCCAGAAGTCCACCATGTCATGGTAGTGCGCCGAACGTCCCGGGGAACAGGGCTCGTTCAGGCGAGGGGGAGGCCCTGCGCCGACCAGCGGTCACCGCGGCGCTCGACGACGAGCGGGAGGCCGAAGCAGCGGGAGAGGGTGGCCGAGGTGAGGACGGAGTCGACGGGGCCCGCGGCCAGCACCTTGCCCTGGCGGATGAGCAGCGCGTGGGTGAAGCCGGGGGCGATCTCCTCGACATGGTGCGTGACCATGAGCATGGAGGGGGCGTACGGGTCGCGGGCGAGCCGTCCGAGGCGGCGGACCAGGTCCTCGCGGCCTCCGAGGTCGAGGCCGGCGGCGGGCTCGTCGAGGAGGAGCAGCTCCGGGTCGGTCATCATGGCGCGGGCGATCTGCGTGCGCTTGCGTTCACCCTCGGAGAGGGTGCCGAATCTGCGGTCGAGGAGCGGGCTCATGCCGAGCCGGTCGAGGAAGGCGCGGGCGCGGCGTTCGTCCACCTCGTCATAGCTCTCCTGCCAGCCCGCGGTCATGCCGTAGGCGGCGGTGAGGACGGTCTGGAGGACCGTCTGGCGCCGGGAGAGCTTGTCGGCGAGGGCGCTGCTGGCGATGCCGATGCGCGGGCGGAGATCGAAGACGTCGACGCCGCCGAGCTTCTCGCCGAGGATCTGCACGGTCCCCGAGGTGGGGAAGAGGTAGCTGGAGGCGACGTTCAGCAGGGTCGTCTTGCCGGCGCCGTTGGGTCCGAGGATGACCCAGCGCTCGCCTTCGGCGACGGACCAGGAGACCTTGTCCACCAGAGGCCGGCCTTCGCGGACCACGGATACGTCCACCAGCTCCAGTACATCGCTCATGCGCGCGGTATCTCCCCTTGCGAGTCGCCGTCGGTCACAACTTACGCCACGACCCCCCGCGGTCGATCGCCAGGAGGCTTGTTGGACTTCCTTCCCTAAGGTAGAGGCATGTTGGATGAACCTCGTGCGGGGAGGCTCGCCGCCTGGGGCAATGCCCTCTTCGCCGGACTTGTCTCACCCGATGACGCGACGGCGCGGGCGGTGGGTCCCGACACGGTGCACCGGGTGGTCGGGCTGCCGGATGAGCCGGGGGCCGTCGGGTTGACGCTCGCACTGGGCAGGATGCGGGTGCTGGGGGTCAAGGGGCTGCGGATCGCGCTGCCCGCCCCGGGGCACCCGCTGGGCCTGAGCGGGCCCGCGGAGTTCAACTCCGCGGCCCTCGACGCGGGTGAGGCGGTGGTCGCGGCGGGGCGGGGTCTGGGTCTGGTGCCCGAGGTCACCGAGGTGGGCCCCGAGGGCGACGTGCTGACCGAGGTGGTGTGGCGGTGCCTTCCGGTGCGCCTCGCACCGCCCGCGGACGTGCCGTCGCTCGGCGAGGCGGAACGGGAGCTGGCCGAGGTGCTGCGGGACACCACGGAGGCGCTGACGCGTCTCGACGTGGCGGGGGCTGGTCCGATGGCGCGGACGCGGCTCGACGCGTACCGGGCGCGGATGGAGCGGGGGCGTCATCTGCTGGCGCCCGGGTATCCGCCGCGGGCGGTGCGCGTGCTGGAACTGGCGCAGCGCGTGGGGGCGCTGGTGGGGATCGCCGAGGAGGCGGCCGAGGAGGGGCTCGGGCACGGGGCCGCGGTGAGCGCGGCGCAGATCGCGGAGCGGGACCGGCTGTTGCGGGCGGTGGAGCGCGCGGCGCGGCGGGCGCGGGTGGCGGCGTACAACGCGTACGCGGAGGAGCTGGAGCGGCAGCGGGGCTGACGCGGCGAGGCCCCCGGGGCCTTGAGGGCTCCGGGGGCCTCGGGTCGACGGGCCGCTTCCGCTCAGAGGTTGGCGGCCTTGTTGCCGAACACCGGGTTGAGGATCCCGACGACGTTGAGCGAGTTCCCGACGATGTTGGGCCTCAGGTCGACGGGGATCTCGATGATGTTGCCCGAGATGACGCCCGGTGACCCCACCGCAGCGGCCTCCGCGGTGGCCCCCGAGTGACCGTGGCCCCCGATGGCGGAGGCGGAGCCGGCCGCGGAGCCGACCGCGGCACCGGTGGCGGCGAGCACGAGGGCAGCCTTCTTGGCTGTGTTCATGGTTGCGTTCCTCCTGGACAGACTGTGCCGCGGCTCCGGCGACGGAGCCGCACGCTGCACAACGCGCGGGCCGAGCGCGCGGCACGGGCCGGAAGCCCGTTACCCACGTTCGGCCCAACGCTCTGCCAAGGGGCTCAGTGGTTGACCGAGCCGTTGCCCCACACCGGGTTCAGCACGCCGATGACGTTCACGGAGTTGCCCGTGGCGTTCACCGGGACATGGACGGGGACCTCCACCAGGTTGCCCGATCCGACGCCGGGGGACTCCAGGGCGACGCCGTTGGCGTTGGCCTGGGCGGAGGCCACGCCGGCTCCGGTGGCGGCGAGCCCGCCGGCCATGAGGGTGATCGCGGCGGCCTTCTTGAGCTTCTTCAACTTCCCAAACCTTCCTTGCACCTACTTGCACGTCCCGCGGCCTTAACGCCGCGGCGTGCCCTGGAGAACGGCGGAGGGGGCGAGGAGTTGCGCTGAACGGGTTACATCCACACGACGGTATGAATCTCATCCCGGAAAGTGGCGCTCGGTTTGGGTTCCTGGGGCGCATGGGGTAACGAGGGCGGCCCGGCCGGTGGGATTCAGTCGGAGATGCCGTGCCTGACCGCCCAGAGCGCGGCCTGGGTGCGGTCGGAGAGGTCCAGCTTCATCAGGATGTTGGAGACGTGGGTCTTCACGGTCTTCTCGGAGAGGACCAGGGCGCGGGCGATCTCGCGGTTGGACCGGCCGCGGGCGATCAGGGCCAGGACCTCGCGCTCCCGGTCGGTCAGCGAGCCGGCGCGGCTGTTCTCGCCCGCCCCCTCCTGGGCCAGCAGCGCGTCGGCCACCTCGGACTGGAGCAGGACGTGCCCGGCGTGGACGGAGCGGATGGCCCCGGCCAGCGCCGTGGGGTCGATGTCCTTGTGCACATAGCCCGCCGCCCCGGCGCGCAGCGCGGGGACGACGGTGCGGCGCTCGGTGAAGCTGGTGACGATGAGGACGCGGGCCGGGTTGCCGAGGTCGCCGAGGCGGCGCAGGGCCTCGACGCCGTCGGTGCCCGGCATCTTCACGTCCATGAGGATGACGTCGGGGCGCAGTTCCTCGGCGCGGTCGACGCCGGAGGCGCCGTCGGCGGCCTCGCCGACGACCTCGATGTCGTCCTGGACCTCCAGGAACGTGCGCAGGCCGCGCCGGACCACCTGGTGGTCGTCGACCAGCAGGACTCTGATGGCGTCAGCCACCGGGGACCTCCATCTCGATCGTGGTGCCCTTGCCGGGCGCGGATGTCACGCTGAGCCTGCCGCCGACGGCCGCCGCCCGGTCGCGCATGGAGACCAGGCCGAGGTGGCGTCCCGCGGTGCGGACGGCGGCGGGGTCGAAGCCGGTGCCGTCGTCGCGGACGCGCAGGACGGTGTCGATGCCGCGGCGGAAGAGGGAGACGCCGACCCGCTGCGGGACGGCGTGCCGCAGGGCGTTGTGCAGGGCCTCCTGGGCGACGCGCAGCAGCGCCTCCTCGTGGGCGGCGGGCAGGGCGCGCGGGGAGCGGCAGTCGAAGGTGACGCGGGCCGGGTGGGCGCGGTCGAGGACCTGGGCCTGGGCGCGGAGGGTGGCGACGAGGCCGTCCTCGTCCAGGGCGGCGGGGCGCAGCTCGACGACGGCGGCGCGCAGTTCGTCGGCGGCCTCGGCGGCGAGGGAGGCGATCTGGCCGAGCTCGCTCCTGGCGCGGCCGGGGTCGCGGTCCATGAGGGTGGCCGTGGCCTCGGCGGTGAGGCGCAGGGAGAAGAGCTTCTGGGCGACGGCGTCGTGGAGCTCGTGGGCGAGCCTGGCGCGTTCGTCGGCGATGGTCAGCTCGCGGCTGCGCTCGTAGAGCCTGGCGTTGGTCAGGGCGATGGCGGCGTGCTGGGCGAGGAGGTGCAGGAGGTCCTCGTCCTCGGCGGTGAAGGCGCAGCCGTCGGGGCGGCGGCGGCCCGGGGGGCAGCGCTTGTTGGCCAGGAAGAGGGCGCCGAGGACCTCCTCGCCGTCGGCGATGGGCATGCCGAGGAAGTCGGACAGCTCGGGGTGGGCGTCGGGCCAGCCCTCGAAGCGGGGGTCCTTGCGCACGTCGGCGAGGCGGACGGGGGTGGCGCCGCCGAGCATGGCCGCGAGGATGCCGTGCTGGCGGGGCAGCGGGCCGATGACCTTCCACTGGCGGTCGCTGATGCCGTCGACGAGGAACTGGGCGAAGCCGCCGTTGCCGTCGGGCAGGCCCAGGGCGGCGTAGCGGGCGTCGAGCAGCTCGCGGGCGGAGACCACGATCGTCTGGAGCACGTCGCGCACCTGAAGGGTGCGGTTCATGGCGAGCAGGGCCGCGCTCACGGCGGCCAGCCCGGTTCTGGGGGCCATGGTGAGACGGTAACGCGCCGGGCCGCCCCGGCGGATCGGCCGGGGGCGGGGGACGCGGTGCGGCGGTGGGCCTAGGACCGGGGACGGAGCCGGGAGACGGCGGGAACGGGAGACGGCGGAGGCGGGCGCCGTGGTCCGGTGCCCGCCTCCGTGCTCGCGTCAGCGCGCTGTCACTCGCGCATGACCTCCGGCTCGTGCCGGCGCAGGAACTTCATCACCAGGAAGCCGCAGGCGACGGCGATGAGCATCAGCATGGTCACGTCGAGCAGCCAGTAGCCGGCCTCGTGCTTCCAGATGGGGTCCGGGTCCGGCTCGGCGGTGGGCGAGGCGGTCAGGACGTTGAGGTCGACCGTGGTGCCGGTGCCGGCCAGGGCCCAGCGGGAGGGCATCAGCCAGGCGAGCTGCTCGACGCCCAGGCTGCCGTGGACCTTGAAGAGCGCGCCGGTGAAGACCAGCTGCACGACCGAGATCATCACCAGCAGGGGCATGGTCATCTCGGAGGTGCGCACCAGCGCCGAGATGACCAGGCCGATCATCATCGAGGTGCAGCCGAGGACCATCAGGACGAAGGTCATCTCCAGGGCGGGCGAGTCCTCCAGGATCACGCCCTCCAGGGGCATGTCGCGGGGGATGAAGCCGATGACGCTGAGCAGGGCGCCCTGGAAGACGGTCACGATGCCGAGCACGAAGACCTTCGACATCAGGTAGGCGGAGCGGGAGAGGCCGACGGCCCGTTCTCGCTCGTAGATGACGCGTTCCTTGATGAGCTCGCGGACGGCGTTGGCCGAGCCGGTGAAGCACATGCCGACGACGAGGATCAGCAGGATGATGCTGGCGTCGCCGTTCCGGCCGCCGGCCTCCGCGGTGCCGTAGGCGAGGCCGTGGTCGGCGGGGATGAACGTGGAGACCAGGCCGAGCACGATCGGCAGGGCGATGGTCAGGCCGAGGAAGCCCTTGTCGGCCATGATGACGGCGGCGTACCTGCGCATCAGCGTGAGCACCTGGGAGCCCCAGGTCTGCGCCTTCTGCTGGGCGGCGGCCATCGGGTAGAACTGGGCGGCCTGCGGCTGCACGGCGTCCAGGTCGGCGGCGTACATCTGGTAGTGCTGCGAGCCGCGCCAGCGGCCCATCCAGTCGTAGTCGCGGTAGTTCTCGAAGGCGGAGAAGACGTCGGCCCAGTTCTCGTAGCCGAAGAAGTTCAGCGCCTCGTCCGGGGGCCCGAAGTAGGCGACGCCGCCGCCGGGGGCCATCACCAGGACCCGGTCGCACAGGCCGAGCTCGGCCACGGAGTGGGTGACGACCAGCACGGTGCGGCCGTCGTCGGCCAGACCGCGCAGCAGCTGCATGACGTCGCGGTCCATGCCCGGGTCCAGGCCCGAGGTGGGCTCGTCGAGGAAGATCAGCGACGGCTTGGTGAGCAGTTCCAGGGCGACCGAGACGCGCTTGCGCTGGCCGCCGGAGAGCGAGGAGATCCGCTTCTCGGCGTGGTGGCTCAGCTTCAGCTCGGCGAGGACCTCCTCGACCCGCGCGTTGCGCTCGGCGTCCCCGACGTCGCCGGGGAACCTCAGCTTGGCGGCCAGCCGGAGCGCCTGCCTGACCTGGAGCGCGGTGTGCAGGATGTCGTCCTGCGGGACCAGGCCGATGCGGTGGCGCAGCTCGGCGAAGTGGGTGTAGAGGTTCCTGTGGTCGTACAGGACCTCGCCGTAGGTCGCGGGGCGGTAGCCGGTCAGGGCCCGCAGCAGCGTGGACTTGCCCGAGCCGGAGGGGCCGATGACGCCGACCAGGGACTTCTCGGGGACGCCGAAGGAGACGTCGTTGAGGATCGTCAGCTGGCCGTTGTTCACCTGGACCGTCAGGTGGCGGGCCGAGAAGGAGACCTCGCCGGTGTCGACGAACTCCTGGAGTTGGCTGCCGACCAGACGGAACGTCGAGTGGCCGATGCCGACCGTGTCGTTCTGGCCGAGGTAGCGGCGGCCGTTCTTCGGGAGCTGCTGACCGCTGACGTAGGTGCCGTTGTGGCTGCCGAGGTCGTGGATCTCGAAGCGGCCGTCGGGGTGCGCGAGGAACTCCGCGTGGAAACGGGAGACCTGGAGGTCCGAGACCACCAGCTCGTTCTCCAGCGCGCGCCCTATCCGGGTGACCTGGCCGACGGCGAGCTGGTGCAGGCTGGTCGCGCCGCGGTCGGCGCCCGGCCGGCCCTGCTGCGGGTACTGCTGTCCGTGCTGCTGCGCCGGGGGCTGGTGCGCCGGCGGCTGCTGCGCGGGAGGCTGGGCCGGGGGCTGGTGCTGCTGCGGCATCACCGGCGGGTGGCCGGCCATCGCGGGAGCCTGGGCCTGGGCCTGGTACTGCTGCTGCTGTGCCTGGTGCTGCTGGCCCGGGTACTGGCCGGGCATCTGCGCGCCGTCGGCGAAGGTGACCCGCGGGCCGTCGGTGGCGTTGCCGAGGTGGATGACCGCTCCGGGGCCGAGTGCCACCTGCTGGACGCGCTGCCCCTGGATGTAGGTGCCGTTGGTGCTGCCGTGGTCCTCCACGATCCAGCCCTGGCCGCCCCAGCGGACCGTGGCGTGGCGCCACGAGACGCGGGTGTCCTGGAGGACGAGGTCGCCTTGAGGATCTCTTCCCAGGGTGTACGACCTGGTCGGATCCAATATCCAGGTTTGTCCGTTCAATTCGAGTACGAGATCCGGCACTCCATGCCCCACAAAGTTGTCCCCCGAATAGACCTCCGACCGGAGGTCTTGGGATGTTTGAACATCGTGGGGGAACTATTCCAGGCTCGACCGGCGAACGGGAACCCGCCCCCCGAAAGTCACCAAGCTGGTGCAGAGCGTGCGTAGCTCCGTGACGTTCATCTCCCTGCCGTGTCCGAGTGCCGGGACGGACATGGCTCCGACGTCGGCAGCGGCTACCGTGGAAGAACCATGACCCCTGCACACATGGCCGAAGAGACCGCCGGGGGTCCGCCCGAGGACGTTCCCACTCTGCTGGTGAAGGTCTTCGGCAAGGACCGCCCCGGACTCACGGCTTCGCTCTTCCAGACGTTGGCCGTCTTCGTGGTGAACGTCATCGATCTGGAACAGGTCGTCACCCGGGGCCGCATCACGCTCTGCGCGCTGATCACCCTCCCCGCGTCCGGTTCGGGCACCGAGGGCGAGCTGCGCGCCACCGTGCACTCCTGGGCGGAGTCCGCCGGGGTGCAGGCCGAGATCATCTCCGGGACCGGCGACAACCCGGCCCGCGGCGCCGGGCGCTCGCACGTGACCGTGCTGGGGCACCCGCTCAGCGCGGAGGTCACGGCGGCGATCGCGGCGCGGATAACGGTCGCCGGCGGGAACATCGACCGGATCTACCGGCTGGCCAAGTACCCGGTGACGGCCGTGGAGTTCGACGTGTCGGGCGTGGGGACCGAGGCGCTGCGCACGGAGCTGGCCACCGAGGCGGCGGCCCGTTCCGTCGATGTGGCGGTGGTCGCCTCCGGGCTCCAGCGGCGCGCGCCGCGGCTGGTGGTGATGGACGTGGACTCCACGCTGATCCAGGACGAGGTGATCGAGCTCTTCGCCGCCCACGCGGGGTGCGAGGCCGAGGTCGCCGGGGTCACGGCGGCGGCGATGCGCGGCGAGCTGGACTTCGAGGAGTCGCTGCACGCCCGGGTCGCCCTGCTGGCCGGTCTCGACGAGTCGGTGGTCGACAAGGTCCGCGCCGAGGTGCGGCTGACCCCGGGCGCCCGTACCCTGATCCGCACCCTGAAGCGGCTCGGCTGCCGGGTGGGCGTGGTCTCCGGCGGCTTCACCCAGGTGACCGACGACCTCCGGGAGCGCCTCGGGCTGGACTTCGCGGCGGCCAACACGCTGGAGGTCGTGGACGGCCGGCTCACCGGCCGGGTCACCGGGGCGGTCGTGGACCGGGCGGCCAAGGCGCGGCTCCTGCGGGGCTTCGCCGCCCAGGCGGGGGTGCCGCTGTCGCGGACGGTGGCCATCGGCGACGGGGCGAACGACCTGGACATGCTCAACGCGGCCGGGCTCGGGGTCGCCTTCAACGCCAAGCCGCTGGTGCGCCGGGCCGCGCACACGGCGGTGACCGTGCCGTTCCTCGACACGGTGCTCTACCTGCTGGGGATCACCAGGGAAGAGGTCGAGGCGGCGGACGCCCAGGGCTGAACGCGCGCCCCGGGGTCCGGCGCGGTCACGCGTGGGGTGACCAGAAGGCGACGAGGCGGGCCGTGCCGCCTTCCACGGCCTTCCAGCCGCCGGTGAGGGTGAGCACGGCCACGGACGAGGTGGGGAAGCCGCCGCGGTTCATCGTGTCCCTGGTGTCGCCGTCGGCCTGGCCCGCGAGCGCGTCGGCGAGGGCGTGGACGGCGGGGTTGTGGCCGACGAGCATGAGGTCCGTGAACGCGTCGTCCGTCCCGTTGATGACGGCGATGAGCTCGCCGAGCGACGCCTCGTACAGGCGCTCGTCGTAGACGGTTTTGGGGCGCTTGGGCAGCTCGGGCGCGCACAGCTTCCAGGTCTCGCGGGCGCGGGCGGCGGTGGAGCAGAGGGCCAGGTCGGGCGTGACGCCGGCGCCGGCGAGCCAGCGTCCGGCCATCGGGGCGTCCTTCCGGCCCCGCTCGGCGAGCGGCCGGTCGTGGTCGGACACCTGCGGCCAGTCGGCCTTGGCGTGTCGGAGGAGAACGATCCTGCGAGGAACATCGACGCTCATGTGTCCCAGCTTCGCATGAAAGGTGCTGTGCGGCGTGGGTGGTTGGGATTCCCCAGGGGCCGGACGCGCTGGTGGGGGCGCCTGTGGGCTCCCGAGGGCCCCCGGGGGCGAGATGCCGCGTGGCTCAGGGCAGCCACGCGTCGCGGACGTGCTCGACCAGCCGGCCCAGGGGCTCGAAGTCGGCCCCGGTCGCCGCGTCGGCGTCCGTGCCGGAGGCGAGCAGCATCAGCAGGGCGGCGAAGGTCGCCACGGGAAGTGCGACGGCCCACCACCGGAGGCGGAGATCCACTCCGGGGCGGTTCGCACGGGTGGCCATGACAGGTCTCCCTCGGTCGGGTGCCGGGGGCGAACTCGGTGCGCCCGGCGTTGAGTCGAACCTACGGAAACGACGAGTCCCGGCCCATCCGGTGAGCCACCCAGTCACCCCTGAACCTGGCCCCCTAGGGGACGGTGGTGCTAGCACCACCACGGCGGCGCCGGCGCCGTCAGGGCGAGGCGACGGTGGCGATGACGGCGATGACGACGCTGATCCCGAGCATCGCGCCGAGGATCAGGAGCAGCGTGCGCTGGCCGCCGGTGGGGTTGGGTTCGAGGGCTGGCATACGGGTCATTCTCCCACTCAGTCGCCGTCCTCGACGCAGCGGTCCCGGCCGGCCAGCACACCGAAGGTGATCTGGAGGGCCATCAGCGCGGCCATCAGGGCGAGCGGGACGTGCCAGCCGCCGGTGGCCTCGTTGAGGGTGCCGACGAGGAGCGGCCCGGGGATGCAGATGAGGTAGCCGACGGACTGGGCGAACGCGGAGAGGCGGGCGGTGCCGGCGCCGCTCCTGGCGCGCAGGCCGATCATGGTGAGGGCGACGGGGAAGGCGCAGTTGGCGACGCCGAGGAAGATCGCCCACACCCAGGCGCCGGCGGCGGGGGCGAGCCACAGCCCGGCGTAGCCGACGAGGCCGCAGAGGCCGAGCCCCGCGGTCAGCGGGCCCTGGTGGCGCATCCGGGTGGCGAGGCGCGGGACGATGAGGCCGAGCGGGGCGCCGAGGCCCATGATCACGGCGAGCAGCAGGCCCGCGGTGGAGGCGGGGACGCCCGCGTCGCGGAAGATCTGCGGGGCCCAGCCGATGGTGATGTAGGCGGCGGTGGCCTGGAGACCGAAGAAGACGGCCAGCGACCAGGCGGTGCGGGAGCGGACCATCGAGGGCACGTCCGGGGCCGCGGCCGGTGCGGCGGGCGGGGTGGTGCCCGTTTCCGCGCTCGGCCGGGGGCG
>NZ_LAVK01000225.1 GCF_001083795.1 Streptomyces sp. SBT349 | reverse complement strand
GCGTCAGATGTGTATAAGAACCAGGTCGCTCCCGGGACGGTCGGGGCGGGGCCCGGCTCGGGCGCGGGTGGCGCCTCGGCCAGGGACGTTCCATACCGGGCGGTCAGGGCGCGGCACGCCTCGCGCAGCGGTTCGGCGATGTGTTCGGTGAGGACGCCGAGGCCCTCGACGGGGAGCGGCGGGTCGGCCCGCATGTCCTCGATGAGCAGGCGCCCGCCGCTGACCTGGGCGAGGACATCCAGGCGCGCGCCGTCGGCCAGCACGAGGCCGACGCTGAACCAGGGCGGCAGCGCGCCGGTGCCGTCCGGCGCGCGGGCGGCGGACCCGTGCCCCCGTGGCTCCCACCGGGCCGGGGCCGGCGGCGGGGAGTCGGGCGTCTGACCGCCGGACGCTGGTCCGTCCGGCTGACAGCCGCCCGGAAAGCCCGAAAAGCTACTCTTCACCACGGAGGCAACGTAGACCGAAGGCCCCGGCCCCGCGGCGCGGCACGGCCCGGTCCCGACGGACAGCACCCCGACAGCTCACTCCCGCAAGGTGCGCTTCAGTGCGATGCTGAAGTATCCGTCCGGACTCGGCGGTAGAAGGAGCTCGTGCATGCTTCGGATTGCGGTTGTCGGTTCCGGGCCGAGCGGTGTCTACACCGCTCAGGCCGTGCTCGATCAGCAGGAGGCGCTCGGGGTCCCCGTGTCGGTGGACGTCCTGGACCGGCTTCCCTGCCCCTACGGACTGGTGCGCTACGGGGTCGCGCCGGACCACGAGAAGATCAAGTCGCTCCAGTCCACCCTGCGCCTCGTGCTCGAACGGCCCGGGGTGCGCTTCCTGGGCAACGTCCCGGTCGGCGAGGGCGGCGTCGCGCCGCTGGAGCTGCGCTCGATGTACCACGCCGTCGTGTACTGCGTGGGCGCCGCCCGCGACCGGCGGCTCGGCATCCCGGGCGAGGACCTGGCGGGCAGCTACTCGGCGACCGACTTCGTCTCCTGGTACAGCGCCCACCCGGACGCCGTGAGCCACGCCTTCCCGCTCGGCGGCCACGCCGCCGTGGTGATCGGGGTGGGGAACGTGGCGGTGGACGTCGCCCGCATCCTGGCGCGCGGCGCCGACGAGCTGCGGGCCACGGACATGCCGCAGGGGCCGCTGGACGCGCTGGCGGTCAGCGAGGTGCGCGAGGTCCACATGGTGGGGCGGCGCGGGCCCTCGCACGCCAAGTTCACCACCAAGGAGCTGCGCGAGCTGGGCACGCTGCCCGGCGCGGACGTGGTGGTGCACGAGGACGAACTCGCGGCCGACCCCGGCTACGCCGACCCCTCGGCGCTGTCCAGCGCGGCCCGGCGGAACGTGGCGGCGCTGCGCGGCTGGGCGCACGCGCCCGCCGGGCCGCGGGACCGCCGCATCCACCTGCGCTTCTTCCTGAGGCCCGCGGAGATCCTGGACGACGGGCGGGGCGCGGTGCGGGGCGTGCGGTTCGAACGGACGGCGCTCGACGCGGACGGGCGCGTGGTGGGGACCGGGGAATTCACGGAGATCGAGGCCCAGCTGGTGCTCCGCTCGGTCGGGTACCGCGGCGTCGAGCTGCCGGGACTGCCGTTCGACCCGGCGACCGGGACGGTGCCGCACGACCAGGGGCGGGTGCTGCGCGAGGGCGTTCCGTCGCCGGGCGAGTACGTGGCGGGCTGGATCAAGCGCGGGCCGACCGGGGTCATCGGCACGAACCGCTCGTGCGGCAAGGAGACGGCGCGTGCGGTCCTGGCGGACGCGGACGCGCTGGGGCGCAGGCCGGTGGTGGAGGCGGATCCGCTGGACGCCCTGCGGGGTGCGGGTCTGGCGCCGGTCGAGTGGCCGGGGTGGCTGGGCATCGAGGAGGCGGAGACGGCGCTCGGGCGCACGCTCTCCAGGGGCACGGTGAAGATCGCGGACTGGGCCGGGCTGCTGGAGGCCGCGCGCCGCGGCTGAACGGGCGGCGCGGCTGAACGGGCGGCGCGGCCGGCAGGGCCGCTGAGCAGGGAGGGAAGGCTGCGTCCGGCCCCGTTGTCAGTGGTGGGGTGCACACTGACCGCGTCAGTGACGACGAGGTCGGCGGAGGTGGTCGGTGATGTCCGAGGTGCTCTTGGCGGTCGGGACGCGGAAGGGGCTGTTCCTGGCGCGGCGGGAGGTGGGGCGCCGCGCCGCCGGGGAGTGGGAGTTCGAGGGGCCGCACTTCGCGGCGCAGGCGGTGTACGCGGTGGCCGTCGACCGGAGGCGGCCCGGCGGGCCCCGGCTGCTGGTCGGCGCGGACAGCTCGCACTGGGGCCCCTCCGTGTTCCACTCGGACGATCTGGGGGTCACCTGGCGGGAGCCGGGCCGGGCCGCGGTGCGCTTCCCCGAGGGCACGGGCACGTCCCTGGAGCGGGTCTGGCAGCTGACCCCGGCCGGGGAGGACGAGCCGGACGTGGTGTACGCGGGGACGGAGCCGGGCGCGCTGTTCCGCTCGGCGGACGGCGGCGAGTCGTTCGAGCTGGTGCGGACGCTGTGGGACCACCCGACGCGGGAGCGGTGGGAGCCGGGCGGCGGCGGGCTCGGCCTGCACACGGTGCTGACGGGCGCGAGCGGCCCCGAGGAGGTCATGGTGGCGGTCTCCACCGGCGGGGTGTACCGGACGCGGGACGCCGGGAAGAGCTGGTTCCCGTCCAACCAGGGCGTCGAGGTGGTCTTCCAGCCGGAGCGCTTCCCCGAGTTCGGCCAGTGCGTGCACAAGGTGGCCAGGGACCCGGTCCGGCGGGACCGGCTCTTCCTCCAGAACCACTGGGGCGTGTACCGCAGCGATGACGGCGGGGGGTCGTGGACGTCGATAGGCGCGGGACTGCCCTCCGACTTCGGGTTCCCGGTGGCGACGCACCCACGGCGCTCCGGGGTGGCCTACGTCTTCCCGCTCAACGCGGACGCGGACCGCGTGCCGGCCGGACGGAGGTGCCGCGTCTACCGGACGCCGGACGCCGGGGAGAGCTGGGAGGAGCTGAGGACGGGGCTGCCCGACGCCCCGCACTACGGCACGGTGCTGCGGGACGCCCTGTGCACGGACGACGCGGACCCGGCGGGCGTCTACTTCGGGAACAGGAACGGCGAGGTGTTCGCCAGCGCCGACGACGGCGACAGCTGGCGGCTGCTCGCGTCCCACCTCCCGGACGTGCTGTGCGTGCGGGCGGTGGTGATCGGCTGACGGAAGGGGGATCTTCGGCGACCCGCCGGACCCGGGAGGGAAGGGGCCAGTAGGGTGACGGACCGTGGCAGCACGACCGTTGAACGAAATCGTCGAGCCGGGCTGGGCCGTTGCCCTGGCCCCGGTGGCAGACCGGATCACCGCCATGGGCGGGTTCCTCAGGGCAGAGATCGCCGCGGGGCGTACCTACCTCCCGGCGGGTCCGAGCGTGTTGAGGGCGTTTCAGCAGCCCTTCGAGGAGGTGCGGGTGCTGATCGCCGGTCAGGACCCCTACCCCACCCCGGGGCACGCCGTGGGCCTGAGCTTCTCGGTGGCTCCGGAGGTCAGACCCCTGCCCGGCAGTCTGGAGAACATCTTCCGTGAGCTGAACACCGACCTGGGGCTGCCGCGTCCGGCCACCGGGGACCTGACGCCGTGGACGGACCAGGGGGTCCTCCTGCTCAACCGCGCGCTGACCACCGCGCCGCGCCGCCCCGCCGCGCACCGGGGGAAGGGCTGGGAGGAGGTCACCGAGCAGGCGATCCGGGCCCTGGTCGCGCGGCAAAAGCCGCTGGTGGCGATCCTGTGGGGCCGGGACGCGCGGGGCCTGCGGCCGATGCTCGGCGCCGTTCCCTCGGTGGAGTCCGCGCACCCCTCCCCCATGTCGGCCGACCGGGGGTTCTTCGGCTCGCGCCCCTTCAGCCGGGCCAACGCGCTGCTGGAGGAGCAGGGCGCGGCCCCGGTGGACTGGAAGCTGCCGTGACGCCGCCGCCCGGGGCGCGGGCGGGCTGGGTGCTCGGCGTGGACTCGGGCGGTTCCGGGCTGCGGATCGCGCTGGGGCGTGCCGGTGGCGAGGGGGGCGTGCGGGCGCACGGCGCGGTGGTGGAACGGGAGCCGGTGCGCACCGGGGCCTCCGGCATCGACGCCGGGCATCTGCTGGCGCTGCTGGTCCCCGCGGCCCGTTCGCTGCTGGCGGGGGCGGGCGCCGACCGGGTCGACGCCGTCT
Organism: Streptomyces sp. SBT349; assembly: GCF_001083795.1. Classification (GTDB taxonomy): domain Bacteria; phylum Actinomycetota; class Actinomycetes; order Streptomycetales; family Streptomycetaceae; genus Streptomyces. Next base: position 8,388 of record NZ_LAVK01000225.1, on the reverse strand, counting down.
GCGTGGGGGCGGCCGGAATGGCCAGTCTGGGTGGGCAGTTGCGCGCCGACCTGCCGGGGGCGCTGGCCGACGAGCTGGGTGCGCGGCGGGTCGCGCTGGCCGCCGACGCGGTGACCGGGTACGCCGGGGCGCTCGGCGAGCGCCCCGGCGCGGTGGTGGCGGCCGGGACCGGGATGATCGCGCTGGGCACCGATCTGCGCGGCTGGCGCCGCGCGGATGGCTGGGGTCATCTGCTGGGCGACTGCGGAGGCGGCGCCTGGATCGGCCGGGCCGGGCTCGAGGCGGCGCTGCGCGCGCACGACGGGCGCGCGGGGGGCTCGGACGCGCTCCTGGCGCGCGCGGTCGCGGAGTTCGGGCCGGTGGCCGGGCTGCCGGGGCGGCTGTATCCGCGCACCGACCGGCCGGCCGTGCTGGCGGCGTTCGCGCCCGAGGTGGCGGCGTGTGCCGCCGGGGACCCCGCCGACCGGGTCGCCGCGGCGATCCTGCGACAGGCCGCGCGGGAGATCGCCGCCACGGCGGCGGCGGCCTGCCCGCCCGGGGCGGGAGGCGAGGTGGCGCTCACCGGCGGGCTGTTCCGGATGGGGGAGCCGCTGCTCGCCCCGGTGCGGGAGGAGTTGGCCCGCGCCCTGCCGGACGCGGCGGTCGTCCCCGCGGCGGGCGGTCCGCTCGACGGCGCGCTGCTCATCGGTGGCGGCCTCACCCGGGACGCCCTGCGCCTCCCGGTCGACGCGGCGCTGCTCCACCTCGCAGGCGATCCGCTGTGAAGAACCCGAGGTAAAAAGCGAGGGCGAGGTCGTCACACGGACGCGCGGGATAAATCCGGACAGACTCGGACGGCGTCCCCCCGGGCGAACAGCCAAGCACATCAAGGCATTAACATGCGGCGACATGAGCTCCTCCACTGGCCCCTCGTCCGGCCTCCCCGTACGTATGCCACGCCCCCGCCAGCCCGGACGCCATCGCCGCCCGGAGCCGGTGACCGCGCCGGAGGGCGCGCCCGCGCTGGTGCTCGCCGTACCCGGTCTTCCCTCGGTGGAGAACCGTCGGCTGGCCGAGGAGGTGGTGAGTATCGCGCGCTCCGAGTTGCCGGGGCTCGACGCCCGGATCGGCTTCGTGGAGAGCGGCGACGCGGAGTTCCCCTCGCTGCGGGAGGTGCTCGCCCAGGCCGCCGCGGAGGAGGCCAGGGACGAGGAGGCCGCCGAGGGCGAGGGGGAGGCGCTGGCCTGGCCCGCGCCGGTCGTGGTGCCGCTGCTGGCCGGCCCGGACAGCTCCAACCAGCGGGTGATACGGCAGGCCGTGCTCGACAGCGGAACGGGGGCCGCCCTGACGGATGTGCTCGGCCCGCACCCGCTGCTGGCCGAGGCCGTCCATGTGCGGCTCTCCGAGGCGGGCCTGGCCCGCGCGGACCGCGCCCGGTTGTTCACCGTGGCCACCGCCGCGGACGGCATCGTGCTGGTCACGGTGGGCGGCGAGGAGGCCGTGCAGGCGGCGGGGATCACCGGCATGCTGCTCTCGGCGCGGCTGGCCGTGCCGGTGCTGGCGGCGGCCCTGGACCTGGACGGTTCGGTGGCGGCCACGGCCGAGCGGCTGACCGAGGCGGGCTCCCAGCAGCTGGCGCTCGCGCCCTGCCTGATCGGCCCCGAGATCGCGGACGGCCTGCTGGTCGCGGGCGCCAAGGAGGCGGGCTGCCCGGCGGCCGAGCCGCTGGGCGCGTACCCGGCCGTGGGCAGGCTGGTCCTCTCCGCCTACATGGCCGAGGTCGGGATCACCCCGGACCGCCCCTCGCAGGGCAGCCCCGTCCGCTGACAGCCATCCCCGCCCCCGTCGCCACGGGCGTCAGTCGCACAGCGCGTGGTCGATCAGGGCGCGGGTCGCGTCGTTCTGCTCGGCCTGGCGGTCGTCCAGGGACATGGTGAAGACGGCGGCCGAGGCCGCCGCGCCGCCGTCCCCGGTCACCCCGGCCTCCGAGATGGTGCCGAACGAGGTGCCTCCGTGGAACCACAGGCCCTCGCCGTCCCCGCACCGCGGCGCCCAGGCGATGCCCATGCCGTAGCCGGTGCCGGGACCGTAGAAGTCCTCGGCGGGCACGGTGGACTTCATCGCGGCGAGCTGTTCCGGCTCCAGCAGGGTGCCGTCCATCAGCGCCCTGAGGAAGGTGTTCATGTCGGTGGCGGTGCTGATGATGGCGCCGTCCGCCTCCGGGCTCACGGAGAGCGTGGTGTCGGTGAGCTCCTCGTGGCCGGGGAAGCGCAGGTAGGCGGTGGCGGTCGGCCGGGGCACGTAGGCGGAGGTGCCCGGCGTCAGGGTGTGGTCCAGGCCCAGCGGCTCGATGACGCGCTCGTGCACCTGCTGTTCCCAGGTGGTGCCGGTGGCCCTCTCGATGATCATGCCGGCCAGCACGTAGTTGGTGTTGGAGTAGCCCCAACGGGTCTCGCCCGCCGGGTCGTTCCGGTCGGGCAGCCACCGGGGCGGCCGGCTCAGGGCCAGGGCCAGGGCCTCCTCGTCGCTGGTGGCCGTGAAGCGGCCCTCCCGGTACGCCTCGGGGGTCAGGTCCTCGGGGTCGCCGAACTGCACGTCGGTGTAGTTGGCCAGGCCACTGGTCTGCCGGAGCAGGTTGGTCAGGGTGATGCGGCTCCCGTCGTTGCCGTTGCCGGTGACCAGGCCGGGCAGCCACTCCTCGACCGTGTCGCCGAGGCCGAGCGTCCCCTCGGCGACGAGCTGGAGGGCGACGACGGCGGTGAACGTCTTGGTGTCGCTGCCGACGCGGTAGTAGGAGCCGTGCGGGACGGGCCGGTCGTCGCCGAGGTCGGCCACCCCGGCGCGGGCCCGGTCGCGGTTCCCCCCGGCGTCCTCCGTCTCCGCGAGCACCCCGGTCGCCCCCGTGGCCTGGACCGCCCTCGCGTCGCGCCGCAGCTGCTCCGCCGCGGCGCCCGCGCCCGTGCCGTCGCGGCGCGCCAGGCGGGGTGTGCGGGGCGGCGCGTGTCACGGTGAGGGGCATCCGGTCGGTCGGTGAAGGTGGTGTCATGAAATCGGTCTCCCCTGGTTTCCGCGGACGGCGGCGCGGCATGGCGGAGCGGCTGCCCCCGGGGCAGTACCCCACCGAGGGGTGGCCCGTTCTCTCGGCGGGTCCCACGCCCGCGGTGCAGAAGGACACCTGGGAGTTCGCCCTGACCACGGAGAAGGGCGAGGAGCGGCGCTGGTCCTGGGACCAGATGATGGACCTTCCGCAGCAGGAGCCGGTGGCCGACATCCACTGTGTGACCCGCTGGTCGAAGTTCGACACGCGGTGGCGCGGCGTCTCGATGGACACCTTCTTCGAGGAGGTCGAACCGGACGCCGGGTACGCCATGTTCGAGTCGTACGGCGGCTACACCACCAACGTCCCGGTGGCGGATCTGCGCGAAGGGCAGGCGTGGCTCGTCCACACCTACGACGGTTATCCGCTGGCCCCCGAGCACGGTGGTCCCGCGCGCATGCTCATTCCGCACCTGTACTTCTGGAAGTCCGCCAAGTGGGTGCGGGGCGTGCGGCTCATGCCTCAGGACCAGCTCGGCTTCTGGGAGCAGATGGGCTACCACGCCTATGGCGACCCCTGGCGCGAGCAGCGCGTCAGGGGCGACTGACGTGGCGGTCCCCTGGCGGCCGGCACTCCTGGTGAGCCGGGGGCGCCCCTCGGCGACCTCGGTGACCCTGATGTTCTCCGTGCCCGGCTGGCCGGGGCACCAGGCGGGCCAGCACGTCGATGTGCGGCTGACCGCGGAGGACGGCTATCAGGCGGTGCGCAGCTATTCGCTGGCCGCGCCCGCCGACGGGGAACGCGTCGAGATCGGCATCAGGCCGACCCCGGGCGGGGAGGTCTCGCCGTATCTGAGCGACGACCTGCCCGACGGGGCGTCCGTCGAGGTGCGCGGGCCGCTGGGCGGCTGGTTCGTCTGGCGCCCCGAGCAGGAGGGGCCCGTGCTGCTGGCCGCCGGGGGTTCGGGGATCGCGCCGCTGATGGCGATGGTGCGGGCCAGGCGCGCGGCGGGCTCGCCCGCCCCCTTCCGCCTGGTGTACTCCGTCAGGGAGCCCGAGGAGCTGTGGTACCGGGACGAGCTGTCGGGTCCCGCGGCGGCGGCCGGGGGCCTGACGACGCGCATCGTCTACACGCGCCGCTCCGAGCCGGGCGACGAACGCCGGCCGGGCCGGGTCGCCGCCTCGGACCTGGAGGACGCGCTGTTCGGTCCTTCCGCCGGGCCGACCTGTTATGTGTGCGGGCCGACGGCCTTTGTCGAGCACACCGCCAACCTCCTGGTCGCCGCGGGCCACCCGCCCGAGCACGTGCGGACCGAACGTTTCGGATGATTGGGTATTCCCGTGGCCACTTCCCCCAGCCCCTTCCCCCTCCACCAGGACGGCAACTGCCTGGCGGGGCCGCTCTCGGAGATCTTCGCCCTCGATCTCACCGCCGCCAGGCGACGCTGCCCGTCCTGCCTGGTCGACGCCCCGCTCGCGGCGCTCCACGTGTTCGGGCCCGAGCCGGGCATCACCGCGCGCTGCCCGGGGTGCTCGGGCATCGCGCTGCGGATGGTGCGGCACCCCGAGCGCACCTGGCTGGAACTGGGAACGCCTGACGGCCCGTTCCGCATCCCGACCCCCGGCAGGTGAGGCGGACGGCCGAGGCGGCGGGCGGGGCGCCCCCGCCGTCGCCGACATCTGCCGCCGCCTGGACGGGATTCCGCTGGCCCTGGAGCTGGCGGCCCGGCGGGTGCGGGTGCTCGGCGTGGCGGAGCTGGCGCTGCGGCTCGGCGACCGGCTCGGCCTGCTCACCGGCGGGCGCAGGGACGCGCCGGCCAGGCAGCGCACGCTGCGGGCCGTGATCGACTGGAGCTGGGAGCTGCTGACCGCCGCCGAGGGGGCGGTGCTGCGGCGGCTCGCCGTCCACGCCGACGGCTGCACGCTGGAACGCCGCGGAGGCCACCTGCTCGGGCTGGGGCGTGAGGCCCTCCGAGGTGCTGGACCTGCTGGCCAGGCTGGTGGACCGCTCGCTCGTCACGGTCGTGCACGGGGGGCCGCGGTACCGCCTGCTGGAATCGGTCGCCCTCTACGGGGCGGAACGGCTCGCCGCCGCGGGCGAGGCGCGGGCGGTGCGGCGCGCGCACGCGGAGTGGTACCTCGCCCTGGCCGAGGAGGCCGACGGGCGGCTGCGCGGCCCCGGCCAGCTGGAGTGGCTGCGGCGGCTCGACGCCGAGGCCGCCAATGTCCGCGCGGCGCTCGACGGCGCGGTGGCCGCGGGGGCCGTCGCCCTCGCCGCCCGGCTGGTGTCGGCCATGAGCTGGTACTGGGTGCTGCGCGGACGGCTGGGCGAGGCCGGGCGGGCCCTGGCCCGCGGCGCCGGAGCGGGCTGCTGGAACGGGCCCGCCAGCTGGCCGTGGAGCAGGGGGACCGGCCCGCCCAGGAGTCCGCGGAGATCGGCCTCGCGCTGGCCGCCCGCCGCCGGGGCGAACTGGCGCTCGCCGAACGGTATCCGCGCGGGTGGCTGGAGTGGAACCGGCAGCTGGACGGCGAGTTCGGCACGGCGCTGATCCTCGCGGAGCTGGGGTTCATCGCGGAGCTCCGCGGCGACGCGGCGGGCGCGGAGGCGCTGCATCGGGAGGGCCTGGCGGCGGCGCGCGCGACGGGCGATCCGCGGGCGGTGGCGCTGGCGCGGGAGGGGCTGGCCGGGGCCCGCGCCCTGGCGGGGCGGCACGCCGAGGCGGTCCGCCTGCTGAGCGCGGCGGCCGGGGCGCGGGCCGCGGTGGGCGCCGTCCTGCCGCCGGCCGAGCGGGAGGACGTGCCCCGCGTCGCCGCGGCGCCCCGCCGCGCCCTGGGCGACGAGGAGTTCGCCGAGCAGTGGGAGCGCGGGGGCGCGGCGGAGGGGGCGGTCGGAACCGTTCCCGCCCGACCGCGGGGATGACTCGGCGGGGGTGCGGCCGCGCGTTGCACGAGAAGGCGGGCATGCCGGCGCCGGGTAGCGGAGGCGTGCGGGTCGGCTCAGCCGCCGTGACGGGGCCCGGAGAGGAAGGTGACGGTGATGCCGCCGGCGAGCAGCGCGAGGAGCAGGACGGGCGGTCGGCCGTCCGGGGCGAAGCCGCCGACGGCGATCCCGGCGAGTCCCGCCGCGAACGCGACCACGCCGAGGACGAGCAGCACGGGCGCCCACCGCCCGGCGACTCCGGCGCCGGTGGGCAGCCGGCGCAGCGGGCGCTCCGCCCACATCACGGCCACGGTCAGCGGGGCGAGGACGGCCGCGAGCACCGCGACCCAGGCGGCCCGCAGGGCGAGCCACGTGCCGGAGCCGATGGTGGGCTGCGGCGCGAGGCCCGCCGGGTAGAGCGTCAGGGCGAGCAGGATCACGGGCGACATGTGCCAGAGGTAGACGGTGAGGACCGCGCTGTTCAGGCGCCCGATGCGCCGCAGCCTGGCGGGCCGTTCCAGGCGGGGCGCGAGCAGCGGCTCGACCGTCAGGAGCAGCCCGATCTGCGCGGCGGCGAGGGAGAGCAGCGCGATGGTGGGCGGCGAGGAGTTGTCCACCCCGTTGCCGGCGCCGATCATGTCCACCGGGAACGGGCCGAACGACAGGAGCGGCACCAGGAGCGCGAGGCCGAGGACGGCCAGGACGGATGCGCGCCACCGCGGGCGCACCAGCCGCCCGTCCTGCCAGGCGAACCCCCACTGGTGCATCGCGCCCCAGGCCAGCAGGTAGTTGGCGAAGCCGACGACCGGCCAGCCGGGGCCGAGCACCGCGATGTCCACGGCGGCGACCAGCGCGGCCATGGCGGTGGGCACCGCGAGCCCCCACCGTCGGTGCGCCGCGTGCAAGGCCGGGGTGAGCAGGATCAGCAGCAGGTAGATGGGCAGGAACCACAGGTGCAGCGCGACGAACCACGCCCCGCGGTCGAGTTCCGCGGTGGGGGCGCCGGCCAGGCGGGCGACGGTGACGCCGAGCATCGCCACCACGACATAGACGCCGGTGGGCCACATCAGCGCCGTCGCCCGGGTGCCGACCCAGGCGTGCCAGCTCTCGCCGCGGCGGTGGTGGGCCGTCCAGGAGACGGCGTTCACGTAGCCGCCGACGGTGAAGAAGACGGGCATGACCTGGAGAACGAGCGTGACCCAGCGGCCCCAGTCGACGAGGTCGAGGGAGTCGCGGCCCCCGAGGCGGCCGTCCCGGTAGGTGATGTTGGTCAGCAGCCAGTGGCCGGTGACCACGGCGCCGATGGCGCAGACCCGGAGCAGATCCGCGTAGTGGTTGCGGCCGGGCCGGTGCGTCGCGGGGGCGTCGTTCACCCGCTCAGCGTCGGGGGCCCCGCCCCGGACGCCCGGGGGGCGCGCCGTCCGCCGGCCGCGGGTGGTCCGGATGGGGGCGTGGGCGCCGTGCCCGCCCCGTCCGCATTCGCTCCGTCAACAGGGAACAGATCAGGGAATATCCGATAGGCCCGGACCGAAGTTCCGGCGCTTTCGCGTCTTCCTTGCGAAGGTCTTCGAGGTTATTCTCGAATTGATGCGTGTAGGAGCCCGACATCGTGTGTCGCGAGCCGCCCTCTGCTGACGGCTCGCCGCTGAGCCGTGCGGAAAGTGGTGTCTTTGATGGCGGAAGCATCCGAGTCGACCCTGCCCCCGACGCGTGAACGAGAGAAACGCGCGCGATTCGACTGGCACGGTTTGAAGGCCGATCTCAGGGGTGCGACGGCGGACGCCAGTATGGCGTTGGTGGCCACCGGGCTCATATTCGTCTGGCTTTACGTCAGGGTGGAGAACGGCACCTCGGCGACCACGGCGGTCATGCCGTACATGGCCGATGCGCCGACTTTCTGGATGTACTGGCTCTGTCAGGCTTTTGGCTGGTCAGGACTGCTGTGGGCGTATATCACCATCATTTTCGGACTGATGCGTTCCGGGCCTCGCCCGCGGTGGGAACGGCTGCCTGCCGCCCGACTGGAGAAATGGCACAGGACGACGAGCCTGACCACGATCGGGCTGATGTTCATGCACGCTTTCTTCTTCTTCACCGACCAGATTCGGTCCAATCAGGAAAGCTGGTCGTGGGCGCGGAGCACCGTCATCGCGTTCAAGGATTCCTTCGTCCCCGGTGGATATGCGACGGGCACCGGCAGGATCGCCATCCTGGTCGGCCTGCTGGCGTTCTACCTGGCGATTCCGCTGGGCCTGGCCTTTTACTTCCGGCAGGCCACGGGGGCCAGGATGTGGCGGGCTCTGCACCGTTTCATCGTGGTGGTCTACATACTCAGCGTGTGGCACACCCTCCTCTATGGGACGAATGTCTGGTATGACGGCTCGTTCAGGACGCTGGTGTGGGCGCTCCAGATGCCTTTGGCCGGGCTGCTGCCTGTCTCTTTTAAACATCTG
>NZ_LAVK01000224.1 GCF_001083795.1 Streptomyces sp. SBT349 | reverse complement strand
GGGGGGCCGTGGTGGCGGTGCGCGCCGGGGCCGACGGAGGGGGCACCGGTCCGGCGGACGCACGGAACATGACCTCGCCCACCCCTCCTCGCCCGACACGGTGAACGCACACCCTGGCAGGTGGGAGCCGGAGGATCAAGGGGTCAGCGGCGGCTCACGTGCCCCCCTCGCGCTCCTGCGCCTCTTCGAGCACGGCGCGTGCCTCGGCCATCCACCCCGCGTGCACGACGTGGAAGCCCGCGCGCCGGTAGGCGGCGCACACCTGGAGGTCGTCGTCCACCACCACCGCCACGGTCCGCCCCGCCGCCAGCCGCCGCAGCAGCTCCGGCTTGGCCACCCTGGCGGGCCTGCGGTCGCCCGCGCGGCGCATCAGCAGCCGCCCCGACGGCAGCCCGTGGCGCCGAAGCCACGTGAGCGTGGAGTGACGGCAGCGCTCGGGGCGCCCGGTGACATAGGCGATCTCGCTGGTCTCCGCGTGCCTCAGGGCCAGGGCCACGCCCTCGGCCAGGGGCGGATCCTCCAGGGACGCCCCGAAGAACCCGTCCCAGTCGCGGGGCCGCCTTTCGAGAAAGCGCAGACGGTGCCTGACATCCGCCAGGGTCCCGTCCAGATCGAACACCGCGAGGGACCGCGGGGCCATGAGCGTCCTCCCTGATTCTGCGAACGGCGCGAACGGCGCGAGCCGCCTGAACGGCGCGAACGGCGCGAACCGCGCGCGGCGCGGGCAAAGGCGCCGGCGCAGGAACGACCGCGCCGCCCGCCGACGTTCCCCCCACATGATCGAGGACTACGCGCTGATCGGCGACCTCCAGACCGCGGCCCTCGTCGGGCGGGACGGCTCCATCGACTGGCTCTGCCTCCCGCGCTTCGACTCCCCGGCCTGCTTCGCCGCCCTCCTCGCCGACGAGGACGCGGGCCGCTGGCAGGTGGCCCCGGCCGCCGGAGGCCGCGCCACCCGGCGCCGCTACCGCGGCGACTCGCTGGTCCTGGAGACCGAGTGGGAGACCCCGGAGGGCACCGTGCGCGTGGTGGACTGCATGCCGCCGCGCGGCGAGGCCGCGGACGTCGTCCGCCTCGTCGAGGGCGTCTCCGGCCGGGTCCCCATGCGGATGGACCTGCGCCTGCGGTTCGACTACGGCCACATCGTGCCCTGGGTCAGCCGGGCCGGCGAGGACCTGGGCGCGGTGGCCGGGCCCGACGCGGTCTGGCTGCGCACCACGGTGGACACCCACGGCGTCAACCACGCCACCCGCGCCGAGTTCACGGTCGCCGCCGGGGAACGCGTCCCGTTCGTCCTCACCTGGCGGGCCTCCCACCTGCCGCGCCCCGAGCCGGTCGACGCGCCCTGCGCGGTGGAGGACACGCGGCGCTTCTGGGAGGCGTGGATGTCCGGCTGCCGGTACGAGGGGGAGTGGCCCGGCGCGGTGCGGCGTTCCCTGCTCACCCTGAAGGCCCTCACCTACCAGCCCACCGGCGGGATCCTGGCCGCCGCCACCACCTCGCTGCCCGAGCAGCTGGGCGGCCCGCGGAACTGGGACTACCGCTTCTGCTGGCTGCGGGACTCCGCCTTCACCCTCCAGGCGCTGCTGAGCACCGGCTTCGTGGACGAGGCCCGCGCCTGGCGCGACTGGCTGCTGCGGGCCGTCGCGGGGGACCCCTCCGACCTCCAGATCATGTACGCCCTGGACGGCGGCCGGCGCATCCCCGAGGCCACCCTGGACTGGCTGCCCGGCTACGAGGGCTCCGCACCCGTGCGGATCGGCAACGCGGCGGCCGGGCAGTTCCAGCTCGACGTGTGGGGCGAGGTCCTCGACAGCCTGCACCTGGCCCGCGAGTCCGGACTGCCGGACGAGGAGAGCGCCTGGCGCCTCCAGGTGGCGCTGCTCGACTTCCTCGAAGGGAACTGGGACTCCCGGGACAACGGCCTGTGGGAGGTCAGGGGCCCGCAGCGGCACTTCGTGCACTCCAAGGTGATGGCCTGGGCCGGGCTCGACCGGGCGGTGCGCGCGGTCACCCGGCAGGGGCTCGAAGGACCGGCCGACCGGTGGGCCGCGCTGCGGGACCGCATCCACGCCGAGGTCTGCGCGGAGGGATACGACGCCGAGCGCGAGACGTTCACCCAGTTCTACGGCTCCCAGGGCCTGGACGCGGCGGCGCTCCTGCTGCCCCGCGTCGGGTTCCTGCCGTGGGACGACCCGCGGATGGCCGGGACCGTGGCCGCGATCCGGCGCGAGCTGTGCGAGGACGGCCTCGTCCTGCGCTACCGGCCCGGCGCCGACGGCGGCGTGGACGGGCTCCCGGGCGAGGAGGGCACGTTCCTGCCGTGCAGCTTCTGGCTCGCCGACGCCCTGCACGGCACGGGCCGCGGGAACGAGGCGCGCGCCCTGTTCGAGCGGCTGCTCTCCCTGCGCAACGACGTGGGCCTGCTCAGCGAGGAGTACGACACCGTGACCGGCCGCCAGCTGGGGAACTACCCGCAGGCGTTCAGCATGGTCGGCCTGGTCAGCACGGCCCGCTTCCTCAGCGGCACGTCCACCATGACGACCCGCGAGGGGCAGTGAGCCCGCCCGCCGGCGCGCGGGCGGAGCGTCAGCCCGGGGGCGGCGCCGTGCTGTCCCGCACCACCAGGCTGGTCGCCAGCTCGATGCGCGGCGGGCCCTCGGGGCCCTCCCCGGCCGGCGCCAGCACGGTCCGCACCGCGATGCGCGCCATCTCGGCGAGCGGCTGACGCACCGTGGTCAGCCGCGGCGACACCCACGCGCACAGCGCCACGTCGTCGAACCCGACCACGCTCAGCGCGTCCGGGATCCGCAGGCCCCGGCGGTGCGCCTCGGCGTAGACGCCGCTGGCCTGGAGGTCGGACCCGGCGAAGACGGCCGTCGGCGGCCGGTCCAGGTCCAGGAGCGCCGCCGCCTGCGCGGCGCCGCCCTCGGCGTGGAAGTCGCCGTACCTGACCAGCGCGGGGTCGACCGGTATCCCCGCCCGGCCCAGCGCGGCGCGGTACCCGTCCAGCCGCTGCTGGCTGCACACCAGGTCCGGCGGCCCGGTGACGACGCCGATCCGCCGGTGGCCGAGGCCGATCAGGTGCTCGGTCGCGGCCAGCCCTCCCGACCAGTTGGTCGCGCCCACCGTGGTAACGGCCGGGTCGAACCCGCCGACCGGGTCGACCAGCACGAACGGGGTGCCCAGCGCCGTCAGCCTCCGGGCCGCCGCGGGCCGCAGCGGCGACAGCACCAGCAGCACCCCGTCCGAACGGCGCTCGGCGACCCGGTCGAGCCAGGTCCCGTCCCCCGGGTCCCCGTCGGCGACCGTGACCACGACCGCCGCCGCGTGCCGCCGCGCCTCACGCTCCGCGCCCCGCAGCACCTCCGTCGCCCAGGGCGAGTTCAGTTCGGAGATCACCAGGTCGATCAGGCCCGCGCGGTCCGCCCGCCTGACCCCGCGCCGCCGGTACCCGCGGCGCTCCAGCAGCTCCCGCACCCGGGTCCTGGTGGCGGGGGAGATCTCCTCGCGGCCGTTGAGCACCTTGCTGACCGTCGCCTCGGAGACGCCCGCCTCGCGGGCGATCTCCGCGATCGTGACGCGCCGCTCACCGCCCTCCGCCCCCTCGGCGCCCGCCGCGCCGTCCACGCCCCGCGCGTGAGCCGCCTCAGTGCGACTCACGCGGCACCGCCGAGCCGCGCCGGCCCACCAGGAAGCCGAAGTCGGCGCCCCGGTCGGCCTGGAGGACGTGCTCGGTGTACAGCCACGCGAACCCCGAGTCGGCCGCCGCCTCGGGGGCGTGCCACTCCTCGCGCCGCCGCGCGAGCTCGTCCTCGGACACGTCCAGGGTCAACGTCCGCGCGGGGACGTTCAGTTCGATGGTGTCGCCGGTCCGCACCAGGGCCAGCGGGCCGCCGACGGCCGCCTCGGGCGCCACGTGCAGGACGACCGTTCCGTAGCCGGTGCCACTCATCCGCCCGTCGCAGATCCGCACCATGTCGGTGACGCCCGCCTTGAGGAGCTTGGCGGGCAGCGGGACGTTGGCGACCTCGGGCATGCCGGGGTAGCCGCGGGGGCCCGCGCCCCTGATGACGATGATGTCCTCGGCCTCGATGTCCGTGTCGGGGTCGTCGCTGACGGCGTGGTAGTCCTCCGGCCTGTCGAACACGACGGCCCGGCCGCGGTGGGTGAGCAGCTCGGGGGAGGCGGCCGACTGCTTGATGACGGCGCCGGCCGGGGCCAGGTTGCCGCGCAACACCGCGGTGCCGGAGCCCGCGGGCTGGAACGGCTCGGACAGCGGGGTGATCACCGCCGGGTCGAAGCACTCGGCCCCCGCGACATTGGCGCCGATCGTCGCGCCGGTCACCGTCATCGCCTCGCGGTCCAGCAGCCCCGCCTCGGCCAGCTCCCGCAGCACGACCGGGAGGCCCCCGGCGTAGCAGAAGTCCTCCATCAGGTACCGGCCCGAGGGCATGAGGTCCACGATCGTCGGCACCGGCCTGGCCAGCTCGTCGAAGTCGTCGAGCGCCAGCTCCACACCCAGCCGCCCGGCCAGGGCCAGGAGGTGGACGATGGCGTTGGTCGAGCCGCCGATGGCGGCGTTGGCGCGGATCGCGTTCTCGAACGCGGCCCGGGTCATGATGGCGCTGGGCCGCAGGTCCTCCTCGACCATGGCCACGATCCGCTGCCCCGCCTCCTGCGCCACCTCGAACCGGCGCGCGTCCACGGCGGGCCAGGTGGCCGAGCCCGGCAGCTGCATGCCCAGCGCCTCGGCCATGCACGCCATGGTGGAGGCCGTGCCCATGGTCATGCAGTGGCCGTTCGAACGGGCCATGCAGCCCTCGGCGACCGCGCACTCCTCCCGGGTCATGCGCCCGGCCTTCATCTCCTCCTCGAACTTCCACACATGGGTGCCGGAGCCGACGTCCTGGCCGCGGTACTTGCCGTTGAGCATGGGCCCGCCGGTCACCATCACGGCGGGCAGGTCCACGCTGGCCGCGCCCATCAGCAGTCCCGGCGTGGTCTTGTCGCAGCCCGAGAGCAGCACCACGCCGTCCAGCGGATTGGCCCGGATCAGCTCCTCGGCCTGGAGCGCCATCAGATTGCGGTAGAACATGGCGGTCGGGCGGATCAGCGTCTCGCCGGTGGCCATCACGGGGAACACCAGCGGGAAGCCGCCCGCCTGCCACACCCCGCGCTTGACCGCCTCCGCCACCCGGTCCAGGTGCGCGTTGCACGGCGCCAGCTCCGACCACGTCGAGGCGATGCCTATCACCGGCCTGCCGTCGAACACCCCGGCCCCGAAGCCCTGGTTCCGCATCCAGGACCGGTAGATCATCCCGGACCTGCCCTCCGCGCCGAACCACTCCTGGCTGCGACGCCCGCCCTCGCTGGTCACCACGGTCCCGACCTCCGGTCCGAAAGTTTCGTCTCGCTGCGCCTCGTCACGCTAGTGAGGTGCCGGTGGATACGTCAACGGTCGCGGCTCTTGTGCGCGAGCGCGGCCCTTCCTAGGCTGGCGAAAGTTACTCGAAAACATTCGAAATCATTCGGACACATGCGGCGGGAACGCGGCGAGACCCGGGGAGTTACGGATGACCGACCACACCACCAGCGCCGACGCCTTCCTCTCCACCGACGGCGACCGGCTCGTCGACGCCACCGGGGCCAGGGTGATCCTCCGCGGCTTCGGCCTCGGCGGCTGGATGAACATGGAGAACTTCATCACCGGCTACCCGGCCACCGAGTCCCTCCAGCGCAAGGCCCTGCGCCGGGTGCTGGGCGAGGAGGGGTACCGCCGGTTCTTCGACCGGTTCCTGACCGCGTTCTTCGGCGACGAGGACGCGCGCTACCTGGCCTCGCTGGGCCTCAACTCGCTGCGCATACCGTTCAACTACCGGCACTTCGAGGACGACGACCGGCCCTTCGAGCTGAAGGAGGAGGGCTTCCGGCTGCTGGACCGCGCCGTGGACGCCTGCGCCCGGCACGGCATCTACACCATCCTCGACCTGCACGCCCTGCCCGGCGCGCAGAACCAGCACTGGCACAGCGACAACCCCACGCACTGGGCGCACTTCTGGACCCACCGGCACTTCCAGGACCGCGTCGTCCACCTCTGGGAGGCGCTGGCCGACCGCTACAAGGACAACCCCTGGGTGGCCGGGTACAACCCGGTCAACGAGCCGGCCGACGTCACCGGCGAGGTCATCGGCCCCTTCTACCGCCGCATCGAGGCCGCGATCCGCGCGGTGGACCCCCGCCACCTCCTCTTCCTGGACGGCAACCGGTACTCCACCCAGTTCGACATGCTCGGCGACCCGCTGCCCGGCACGGTCTACACCGCCCACGACTACGCCCTGCCCGGATTCGTGGACGGGGGTCCCTACCCGGGCACCAGCCGCGGCCAGTACGTGGACCGGGCCGTGGTGGAGCGCACGTTCCTCGCGCGCACGGAGTACATGCGCCGCACCGGAACGCCCATCTGGATCGGCGAGTTCGGCCCGGTCTACACCGGCGACCCGGCGCGGGACGCCCAGCGGCTCGCGCTGCTGGAGGACCAGCTGGCGCTCTACCGCGAGCACGGCGCCAGCTGGGCCCTGTGGACCTACAAGGACATCGGCCTCCAGGGCCTCGTCCACGCCGCACCCGACTCGGCGTACATCCGGCGCATCGCCCCGGTCCTGGAGAAGAAGGCCCGGCTCGGCGTGGACTCCTGGGGCTCGGTCGACACCGGCGTGCGGCACATCATGGACCCGATCGAGAGGCTCTTCGAGGAGGAGTTCCCCGACTACCACCCGTTCCCCTGGGGCAGCAGGCGGTGGCTGCACGGCATCGTCCGCCACGTCCTGCTGGCCGAGCCGATGGTGGGCGACTTCGCCGCCTGCTTCGAGGGCGTGGACCCCGACACCGCCGAGGCCCTGGCCTCCTGCTTCGCCCTGAACGCCTGCACCCGCCGCGAACCCCTCGCCGACCTCCTGGCCCGCTACGCGGGGCCGCGCCGGTGAGGGGCACTCTTCGCGGGTCGGTCGGATCAGGTTCCGGCCCGCGCGTTCAGGCCGTGTACAGCGACTCCAGCCTGGTCACCCGTCCCTCTCCGTCGAAACTCAGGTCGTATCCGACGAGCGGGCGGACCGAGGACGACTGGGCCGTCAGCCGGCTGACCAGCTCGGCCGGGGAGTACGACGAGGGCTGGGACTCGTCGCCGATGGGGGCCGACAGCAGCACCTGGGCGTCCTCGGCCAGGGGCACCTCGGTGTAGGGCCCCTCGCCCGGGACGACCACCCATGCCTCGGAGAAGTCGGTGACGTGGGCCTCCTTTTCGGCGGGCCGCACCGACAGGTACGTCCGTCCGTCGCTGGTCCAGGCGTCCTCGATCTGCACGAACTGCCTGGCGCCGGCCCAGGGGGCCGCGCTGGTCGGCGCCGATGTGGCGTCCGCGTCCGTGCCGTCGTCCGGCGCGTCGGTCGGGTCCGTCTCGTCGGCCGAGGCGGAAGGCGTCGAGGATGCCGCCGGCGCGGTGGCGGCCGTCTGCCCGTCGTCCTCGCCGCTGCACCCGGTCAGGGCCGCGAGGCCGACGGTGAGCGCGGCGAGCGCGGCGAGCGCGGTGAGGCGGCGTGAGAGGTGCGTGGTCAAGAGTCCGTCCCCCAGGGGTCAGGCGTGTTCGGGATACATGGGCTCTACGCGCCACCCCACCTCCCGGGTTGCATCACGATCGTGTTGCGTCGCCGACCGCCCCGGAGCTCCCCCGAAGGCTCATTCGGAGAGCCAGTAAGCCTCCCGCAGCGAGTGGACTTCGCCCTCGTCGTCGTAGTCGATGAAGAACACCCACTGCGGTCCAGCGGCCAGTTGGCTCACCAGCTGGTCCAGCTGCACGTCCGCGGGGCTCCCGTCGGTCAGCGCGCGTGCTTCGACGAGCGTCCCCCGCGGCAGGGTCAGCGTGTGCACCACACCGGCGGGTGCCGTGGTTCCCCGCTCGGCGCGAAGCTGTTCGACGGTGACCCGCACTGTGTCCCCGCTCAGCACCGCGTCGTACACGTAGCCCAGCTCGCTGGCGTACTCCTCGCCCGGAGCGGGTGCCGGCGGCACGAACGGCGAGGCGGTCGGTGTCGGGGTGACGGCGGGCGGCTCGGGCCCCTGGGCGGCCCGGGTCAGTGACACCCCTCCCAGGACCACAGCCGTGGCCAGCAGCGCGCCGCCGGCCGCCAGAGCGGACCGCCGGCGGCGCCGGCGCTGCTCACCGCGCGCCCGGATCCGCTCCGCGGCGAGCGGTTCGGCGTGCCGCCGGCCCGACTCGGCGAGGTCGGCGAGGTAACCCTCCAGCTCAGTCTCGTCAGCCATGACGCACCTCCGACACGCGGGCAGTCCGCGGATCCAGCTCAGTATCGGCCAACAGCCGTGCCAGCGCCGCCCGCCCCCGGCTCAGCCGCGCCTTGACCGTGCCGACCGGGCAGTCGGCCTCGGCAGCCACCTGCTCGACCGTCAGGTCACACAGATGGTGGAGCACCACGGCCCGTCGCTGAGCCTCGGGGATCTGCCGCAGCGCCTGAACCAGCAGCACGTGGTGCGGTTCCGGCGGCGGCACCGCCGCCGGCGGGCCCTGCCGCCGGGCGAAGGTGAGCGCGGTGCGCACCCGCCGCCACCGGCTGACCGCCAGCCGCCAGGCCACCGTGCGTACCCACGCCTCGGGGGCGGCGTTCAGGTCCAGCTCGTCCCGGTGTTCCCAGGCCCGGACGAACGCCTCCTGGACCACGTCCTGCGCCTCGGCGAAATCGCCCGTCATCGCGTACAGCTGCCCGATGAGCCGGCCGACGCTCGCGGCGTAGAAGGCGTCGAACGCGTGCTCGTCCGCACCCCGGCCGCCGCGCGGTTCCTCTGGTGGTCGCATGGTTCTCCTATCGGGCTGCACGGTGCCACAAGAAGTCGCCGGCTCGCGCACCACCCCCGGGGCCCGGCATTCGCCGACCGCGCCGTCCTCATGATGACCTGGCCCTGGTCCTGTGCGGACGGTGGGAGCTGGTCAGCGGTGTCCACGGGTGTGGTCCTGGGCGTCGGGGCGGCGGGGTCCCCGTGGGTTGATGCGGCGGGCGGCCCATAGAACGGTGTGGGGCCGGATGGTGAAGTGCTCCCCGGTGGTGAAGGTCAGCCGCTTGCACGGGCCGGTGGTGACGAGGTCTTCCACGATGAACACGTGGCCGCCGATCATGAGTTGGTCGCAGCTTCGGCGCTAAGAGTGGCCTCTGACCTGCGGTTTTGTGGCAGTTGAGGCCGTTGCGGGATGGTGACCTGGGGTGGCTGGGCGGTCAGGTGCGGTTGCGGGTGGTGTGCGGGGTGGTGGGTGGCGGCCGGTTTGGCGTGAGGGAGCGGGGCCGTACGCTCGCCGCGAACCGGGCAGCCCTTGGCCTGCCCGCATCAGCCCGGTTGGGTCCCGCTCAGGAGGCTCGCGCCAAACCGGCCGCCCCTGCCGCACCGCATGCCGCCCGCCCCGGCCACGGACCAGAACCCCAGTGCTCCCGTCGGCCATGGCTGGTCTCCTGGCGTGCTGCGGTGGGTGGGTCCCGGCCGCCGCCATCGTGCGGGGCGGCGGCCGGGGTGCTCCGGGCGGGTCGCCGTCGCTCCGGAGCGCCGCCCGTGCGGCCGGTGCAGAGGCGGATACCGGGGGAGCGGGCGGGTTCTGGTGAGGTGGCGGAGGTCGTTGGTAATCTCCGCCGCCTTCGCGCCGTGGGTCTGGTCCCGCCCGCCTCCGGGTGGTGTGAATCAGCGGGAGGCGGGCGGGCGCCCTGCCGTGGCCGGGCCGTGGGATCCCCCGGGCCCGCCGGTGAGGTGGCGGCAGGGGTCGGCGCAGCCAGGGCAGGGCGGTCTAGGGTGGCGCGGCGCGGGCCGGCCGAACGCGCGCCGGGGAGATGCGGCGGGTGATCCACAGGATGGTGGTGCGGTTCATGGTGAACGCTTCCCCGCCTGTGAACTCCAGGCGGCGCCGACCGTTGGCCAGGGCGAACATGTCCTGGACGGTGAACGGCTGCGCGCCGATCATCACCTCGTCGCCCCGGCGGACGCTGTACACGTCGACCTCCAGGGACACGGCGACCGTCCCGGGCGCGTGCGCGGTCACGAAACATTCCTCAGGTGCTCGGGCCGGTCGCGCTCGTACTGGGCGGCGCGGGCCATGGCGTAGAGATGGGCGAGGCACGCGTCGCAGGCGTAGACGTCGGCCGAGGCGTCACCGGCGACGCCGGAGAGGGTGGCACGGCCCACCCACATCACGGCCCGTTTGACCTCGGGGTCGCAGCCGATCCAGCAGCGGTCCAGGGTGCGTTCGTCCTGCCGGCGTTCCGGGTCGGGCGTGGTCAGGCGGAGTCCCCGCACGAGGGGTCACCCCCGTCCGGTACGGCGTGGAGCCGTCCTCGGGTCTGGGCTCGCAACTCGGCGACGGCCACCCGGAGTTCCCTGTGCGCGTCGGTCATCTCCTCCGCCGTCAGGAGCCACTTCAAGGTGGTCAGGGCCCAGGCGGAGACGACCCGTTCTATCAGCGGCCGGAGGTCCGGCCGGGGGCCGAGGTGCGCCAGGCGGCGGATCAGACGCTCGGGCATGAGCGGTTCCGGCGGGTAGTTCAACGGCTCGCCCGAGCCGAGCTGCGGGCGCTGCGCGAGGGGGATCCACCGGCCGGTGACCAGGCAGTCGGGGCCGACGGTGAGGATCCGGCCTTCGGAGTGCACCGCGACCGGGACCGGACGCGCGTCCCGGATCTGCTTGCGGCAGTCGATGCACACCGGCACCAGGCGCAGGTTCGTCGGCATCACCGCGCGCTCTCCCGGCAGTTGTGCAGCGCCAGCGACTCGACGGTGTCCCGACAACCGGGGCACCACGCGCCCGCCGTCACCGGCGGGCAGGTGCGGCCGTCGATCAGAGTCGGCGGCTCGTCGGAGAGGGGCAACGGTGCGGGCTCCGGCCCATCAGGCCAGAACGACGCCGGGGTCACCGCGCGGCTCCCAGCGCCCGACGCAGCACGGTGCACAACTGCTCCGCGTCGGCGCGCGACAGGACCAGCGGCACGCGGCCCCGCTGCTGGTCAACCAGGTATAAGGCCAGGGGCACGCGGACTTCGCCCGTCGCCGCGTCGGCGATCGGCGGCTCGTTCGGGTCGGGCGAGGCGTGCCACTGTTCGGTGCTCACGGTCATGAGGGCTCCAGCGGTCGACGCTGTGACGTGCCGATGACCGTAGGAGGCGGCGGCCAGTGCGAGGGGGACGGTGTGTCCCCCTCGACGTAGTTGTCCCTTACACGTCCGCCGTGATGCCGATCGCTTCCGCCAAGGCCGCCGCCTCCGGGCGCAGAGCCCGCGGGGCACGGCGCCACAGATCCGCAGCCACCCCGCGCGCCGACGGCGTGAACGCCACGGTCTCCGCGCCGATCTGGTGGGCCAGCTTCATCACGTGCAGAGCCGCCGTCCGGTCCCCGCGCTGGAGATGCCCGCGGGCGACCTCGACCCACAGGCGAGCCCGCCGCTCCGTGCTGGGCATGCTGTCAGGGTCCAGGTCATCGGCGATGGACAGCGCGCGTCCGGCAGCGCGCAGGTCGGTGGCCACGCTAACCGCGTGGAAGTCGACATTCGCCCGGCCGAACACGGTGCTGGCGTGGACGTAAGAGGTCGGCAGCGACTTCGCCGTCTGGTCACCGGCGTCCCAATGCCGCCACGCGTCCCCCTCACGGCCCTCCCGCGCGCACGTCACCGCGGCGTGCAGCTGGAGTGCCCCGTATAGGCCCCGCCAGTCCTCCGGCGCGTCCGCCAGGTGAGGGCGCAGTATGTCCGCCGCTTCGTTCACCACCCGCAACGCCTCGTCCGGATAAGCGGTCTCTCGCACGATGTTGCCCATCGCCCACGCGGCAGCGGCGATCGCGGGCGGGTCGTCCGCAGCCTGTGCGGCCGTCAACGCGCGGTCGGCCACGACCCACGCCAGCTCGCCCGGAGCGACGTACGCGGTGGCCTGCGCCACGAGCCGGTACACGTCAGCGAGTGCCACCAGCGCCGCGCGCCGCGCGGGCCCGTCGACCGCCCGGGTGGCAGCCTCGGCATCCCTGATCAGGGCAGGCAGCAGCGCCCCGACCTCGGTGCGGTTCCGCCCGGAGGTGTGCCACAGGCGCCATGTCTGGTCGACGCGAGCCTGGAGCGCCGCCGCGTCGACCGGCCCAGCCGGGGCCGAGGAGAGGGAGCGGCGCATGACCGCATCCCAGATCGCGGGCATCGCCGGATGGGTGAGCCGACCCAGCGGGATGGGCTGGACGGACTCGGGCATGCCGCCGGTGATGAGGGAGATGTCGTTGAGCTGGAGCGCCGCCGCGAGGCGCATCAGCTGAGTGTGGGACCGCAGTTCGCGGTCGCCGCGTTCGATCTTCTTGAGCCAGTCCGGGCCGCGCCCGCAGAGCCCGGCGAGGACCGGGCGGGACATGCCCCGAGACTCGCGAAGGACCTGGATGCGTTCGCCGGTGGAGAGGCCCTCCAAGTTGTCAGGAGTGTGTGCCATGCTGAGCTCCGATCTGGACGTCGCACTCCGGACCGTACCCCCGGCGGCAGCCAGGGGAACAGCGAACGGCTCCGCCATCACCCTGTGACGGCGGGGCCGTTGTGCTACAGGCGGCTGCGGCGGAGCGCTCCGAGTCGGGGTGGCGGGGTGGTGTCGGTTGGCTTCTGG
>NZ_LAVK01000223.1 GCF_001083795.1 Streptomyces sp. SBT349 | reverse complement strand
AGGGGGAGGAGGTGACGGAGGCTGAGGCATGGTCGTGAACTCCCTCGAACGCGAACACCGCCGCGGTGTCAGCCGAGTTCGACGGCTCGGATGCCGCGGCGAAGGACCGTCCCAGCATCCGAGGACCCCGCCCTGGAACCCATCCCGCGGACCTATAGGACGGCCCTGTGGCCGACCCCCATCCGGCAGCGCCACTGGTCCTGGGGTCGGTGGGGGTGCGCGACGGAGGTCCGAACGCGCCGGAGCCACCTCTAACCTGAGCGGGTCACGACGCTGACCTGGGGGGACTCACCATGCGCACGCATCCCGAACGGCTGATCGTCCCTCCCGGCCTGTGGGAGCACGAGGCGGTCCGGCAGGCGCTCATGAGCCGGAATGTCGGCGTTCTCTTCCGGCACTTCCGCCGGTACACCGGAGCGAGCCAGACGATCGTCGGTGCTCGAGTCGGGCTCGCGCAGTCCGACGTCAGCGAGATCGAGCGCGGCGTTCGCGTGGTGCGGAGTGTCGACGTGCTCACCCGTGTCGCCGTCGGTCTGGAGATTCCGGCGGCTCTGCTGGGGCTCGCCGCCCCCGTTCAGTCGTGCTCGGTCGCTAGGGTGGCTGCATCGGAGCGGGAGGACGATGTGCGACGTCGTGACCTGATGGCCGGAGCGCTGGGACTGGGCGCCGGGCTGAGTGTCGGTACCGGTACGTCCGCCGCCGCGGATTCCGCCGGAGGCGATCCGAGTGCGGCCATGGAACGCGCCCTGTTCGAGCCCCTCGACGCGCCCCCGGCGCGTCTGGACGATCTGCACACCCTGCTCGCCTCCGCGCAAGGGGACTTCACGGGCGCTCACTACGCGGCTCTCGGCGGTGCCCTGCCCGTTCTGATCGCCACGGCGGAGGCGACGCGGGACGCCTCGTCCGGGCGGGCGCGGGAACGGGCGCAGGCCGTGGTCGCCCGTGCCTATGTGCTGGCCACCGAGCTGGCCGTCAAGCAGCACTCGGAGGTGGCCTGGGCCACTGCGGACCGGGCGCTGATCGCGGCTCGCGCGAGTGGCGATCCGAAGCCGCTGGCCGAGGCCGCCCGGGTGCTGGCGATCACGATGCGCCGCGCCGGCCGGGGCCGGGGTGCCGTGGACCTCCTGGCCCGGACGGCGTCCTCCCTGGAGACGGAGCGGGGCACGCCGGTCGCCCAGACGCTCGCCGCGCGGGTGTGTCTGCTGCTGACGGCCGCGTACACCGCCGCCTCGGGGCACTTGCGCGGCACCGCGCTCGATCTGCTGGAGGAGGCGGAGGAGTTCGCCGAGCGCCTGCCTGCCGGTGGCGCGCCCGCCGGGTTGTTGACGGTCGCGGCGAGCCCGGCCGAGTGCGCGATGTACCGGATCAGCACGTTCAACGCGCTGGGCACGCCGGACGAGGGCGTCCCGTACGCGGGCCGGGTCGTCATCGGACAGTTGGCGAGCACGGAGCGCCGGGCGCGGTTCGCCACCGACACCGCCCGCATGTGGCACCAACTCGGCGACGGCCCCCGCGCGTTCGCCGCGCTCCGGGCCATCGAGCGAACGGCCCCGGAGGAAGCCCGCCGCCCGGCGATCCGCACCCTCACCCTCGACCTGCTGTACTCACCCCACAGCCTCCCCGGCCTGCGCGCCTTCGCCACCCGCACGGGAGCGCTCGCCGCGGGCTGGGACCGTTCGACTCCGACTACCGATTCCGCGGTTCGTCGCCGGGGGCGGTGGCGTTGGGGGTGCGCTTGTCATGAGGAGTTCTTGGTGATGGTCCAGCCGCCGTCGACCGGGATCGAGGCTCCGGTGATGTAGGAGGCGTCGTCCGACACGAGGAACGCGATCACCGCCGCCACCTCCGACGGGTGGCCCAGGCGTCCGGTGGCGGTCTCGGCGGCGCTTCGGCGGCGGTCCTCCTCGCCGATGTCGTCCCAGGCCGCGGTGAGGATGGGCCCCGGCAGGACCGTGTTGGTCCTGAACCGGCCGCCGTACTCGGCCGCCAGCTGCCGTCCCAGCCCGGTGAGTCCGGCCTTGGCGGTGGCGTACGCGGGGCGCTGCTTCAGTCCGAACCAGGCGTGGACGGACGAGACGAGCACCACCGAGCCGTTGCGGGCGCTCCGCAGGTCGTCGACGAAGGTCCGGGTGCCGAGGAAGGCGCCCGTCAGCATCACGTCGAGCTGGTGCCGCCACCGGCTCAACGGCATCTCGTGCAGCGGCGCGAGGTCGACGGACACGGCGTTCGAGACGAACGCGCTGACCGGGCCCAGGCGGCCGCGGACGGTCTCCGCCGCGAGGCGCCAGTCGTCGGGCTCCGCCACGTCGCACACGATGCCCACCGCGTCCGAACCCTCGGGCGAGAGGGCGCGCGCGGCCGCGTGGACCGAGGGGGAGATGTCGAGCAGGGCGACGGCGAACCCGTCGGCGTGGAGGCGCCGGGCGGTCGCCTCGCCGATCCCTCGTGCGGCGCCCGTCACGACCGCGACAGGACGTGTGGTCACGGGTGTCCTCCTTCTTCCGAGGTGGTGCCCTCCAGCCGCAGGGGCAGCCGGACCTCGGCGCCCGGCGCGAGGCGTACCAGAGGGCTCAGCACCTCGCACTCGACGATCCGGGCGGGCGGGTTGAGCCCGCCGAGGTGCGCCAGCGGTGCGGGGAGCGGGTGCTCCAGCCACACCTCGGCCCGCGCCCCCTCGTCGGGGTAGGGGGCGCCCGGGTCGGTGTCGAAGGTCCAGGTGACGGAGAGCCCCGCTCGTTCGTAGCGCAGGTGCCCCGAGGCGTGCGGGAAGCCCAGCTTTCCGACGACGTCCTGCGGCGGTATGGTCACCAGCCCCTCTTCCCGGGATGCCCAGGCGGGGGCACCGGTGCCCGCGACGAGTTCGACCGGCCGGCCGGCGGGGTCGTCGACCTCGACCCGCACCTCGCCGCCACCGGGCAGCTGGGTGATGTTCCACAGCGCCCACTCGACCGTCCGCGTGCCGGTGTTGGTCGCGGTCAGCTCCATCTCCACCCCGCCGGATCGGCGGGGCAGCGTGATCCGGCGCGTCAGGCGCAGACCGGTCCGGGGGTCGTCGCCGCTGGTCAGGGTGATGCTCGCGGCGTCGGGCGAGCGGTCCACCGTCCAGGCGTACGGACCGGAGTCGAGCACGGGGTCCGGCGGCCCGGCCCACTGGGCCGGCGAGTCCCACCCCTGCGGGGCTGGCCAGGTCTTGTCGCCTCCGTAGTTCCGCCAGTCGCCCATCGTCCCCGCGACCGGGGCGGGCACGTGCCCGTCGACGGGGTGGAGGTCGTCGCGGAGCAGCGCGGGGTTGCGCCACAGCGCCTCGCGGCCCCCCGCGCGCATGCTGAGCAGGCGGCCACCCAGCGCGGGGACGACGCCCAGCCGCAGGTAGCCGTTGTCCATCCACACGACCGGGTAGGCGGGCCCCTCGACGACGTCGACGGTCACGGTCCCGCCGGCCGTCATCGGCGGACTCCCCGGGCGGCTGGATGGCCGAGGAACACCCGACTGGTCCGACATGTGCGCCTCCCTCTCGCGTGCGCGGATGATCCGTAGTTGGCTGCGTCCACCGCGGCGGTTCCGCACGCGGAGCAGGAGCAGGAGCAGGAGCAGGAGCAGGAGGAGCGGGAGCAGGGATGCCCATCCAGGAGGGGTTCACCGGGCAACGACTGGTGGTCGTGCCCCGCCCCGTTGTCGCGCAGGCCGTCCAGCGGCCCGTGACGCGCAGGCTCACGGTGACCGACGCGGGGTACTACCCCGAGGCGGCCGATCACCAGATGTGCCGCGCCTCCGGCACGGGCGAGTCCGTGATCATCGTCTGCTCGGCGGGCACAGGCTGGGCGCGGGTGGACGGGGACCTGCACCAGGTCGGCGCGCGCCAGGCCCTGATCATTCCGCGCGGCTGTCCGCACGAGTACGGGGCGGGGCCCGACCATCCCTGGACCATCTGGTGGGCTCACCTGACCGGTAGCGATGTTCCCGAACTGATCGACAGCCTCGGCGTCTCGGCGCGCCGGCCGCTCACGTCGGTGCGGACGATCGAGCGTGCCGTCGCGCTCCTGGACGAGATCGTCACGACCCTCGAACGGGACCAGTCGCCGCCACGGCTGCTCGGCGCCTCCGGCGCGGCGTGGAAGCTCATGACCCAGCTGGGCGTGGACCGGCTCCTGCCGGGGCCGGGCGATCCCCTGCAACGTGCCATGGCCTATCTGCGGGACAGGCTGGACGCTCCCGTGCGGGTGCCCGAGCTGGCGGCGCTGGTGGGCGTGTCCGCCTCGTATCTGAGCACCCTGTTCCGTCGCGCCACCGGAGGGGGCGTGCTCGCCTACCACACGGCCCTGAGGATGGCGCGGGCCCGCCAGCTGCTCGACGTGACCGACGCGACCGTGCGGGAGATCGCGCGCGATATCGGCTACGACGACCCGTTCTACTTCTCGCGGATCTTCCGGCGCCACCACGGAGTGAGCCCGACGACGTACCGCGAACGGGATCGCACGCCCTGACGCCTCGACCGGCCGGGCCCGCCTCCCGGCGGGGGCGGTCACGGCGCCACCGACGTCGCCCGCAGCAGGACGGAGCGGTCCACGTCGAGCGACGGCGCCTCCAGTCCGTATCCCTCCAGCACGCGGCCCGGGAGGGTGACGCCGTCGTCGAGCCACGGTGGGCGCTGCCCGGCGGGCACCGCGTCGGTCACGACGACCTCCGCCACCCGGTAGTGGCGCCCGGGGTCGAGGCCGGGCAGGCGCAGGCGTTCCGGCGGCCACGCGGCGGGCCGGTCGAGCACGGCGAACTGGTAGAGCGCGTCGGTCCGGTCCGTCGAGACGACCCCTTCGAGGCGGACCTCCGGCTGGGTGTCGGCGTGGACGACGGTCCCGGTGTGCAGGAGGCCGCGCGTCTCGCGGTGCAGCGTCACCCAGCGCCGGACCGCGGCGGTCTCGGCCTCGTCGGCGCGCGTGAGGTCGATCTCCACGCCGAGATGCCCCCAGAGCGTGGTGGCCGCCCGGAACGCGAGCGGTGCGACGCGCCGCGTCGTGTGCGACTCGTGCGCGCCGATGTGGGTGCCCTGGAGCTCGGGAGGCAGCAGCAGCGTCGTCCAGCGCTGGATGTCGACGCGGTCGTGCGGGTCGTTGCAGTCGGAGTCCCACACGCGGTCGGTGTGCTCCAGCACGCCCAGGTCGATCCGCCCGCCGCCGGAGGCGCAGGACTCGATCTCAAGACCCGGGTGCGCGGTGCGCAGGTCGTTCATCAGCCGGTACGCCTGCTGTGTCTGGCGTCGCACCCCGGCCCGGCCGTCGGGGGTGTGGCCCGCGTCGGTGAGGTAGCGGTTGTGGTCCCACTTGATGTAGTCGATGCCGAGGCGCTCGACGAGCCGCGAGACGCGGTCCCGCACCAGCCGGTACGCCTCCTCGTGGCCGAGGTCGAGCACGTGCTGGTACCGGGAGGGCAGGCCGGGGCCGTGTCCGGCGTCGAAGACCCACCCGGGATGCTCGCGGGCGAGCCGCGAGTCGAGATTCACCATCTCCGGCTCGAACCACAGGCCGAACTCCATGCCCAGCTCGTGGACGCGCTCGGCGAGCGGGTCGAGCCCCCGGGGCCAGACGTCGGGATCGACGAGCCAGTCGCCCAGCGAACTGGTGTCGTCGCGGCGCCCGAGGAACCATCCGTCGTCGACGACGAAGCGCTCGGCACCGATGGCCGCGCCGCGTTCCGCGAGGTCGAGGAGCCGGTCGAGATCGTGCGTGAAGTAGACCGCCTCCCAGGTGTTGACGGTCACGGGACGGGGCGTCGACGGGTGGCGGGGGCGCGCGCGCAGGAACGCGTGGAAGCGCGCGGCGAGCTGGTCCAGGCCCCACCCCCAGGAACCCACGAGCCAGGGCGTGGTCGTCGCCTCGCCGGTGTCCAGCACGAGTTCGTGGGGGTGCAGCAGCTCCCCCGCCCGCAGCAGGCGCGATCCGGCGGGGGTGCGTTCGGCCGCGAGCGCCTGGTTCCCGCTCCAGGCGAGGTGGACGCCCCAGACGGCGCCGCCGCGGAAGCCGAACCCCGGCTGTCCGGCGATCATGAGGAGCGGCCCGTCGAGCCCCGGCTTGCCGCCGCGGCTCTCCCGGACCCAGCGGCCGAGGGGGAACGGGTGCCGCTGCGGCACGCGTTCCAGGGCCCAGCGCCCGGTGAGGTCGAGGAGTTCGTCCGCGACGTCCGGCAGGGGGAGCGCGAGCTCCAGCCGGTCCACCCGGTACGGGTCACCGAGGTTGCGCAGGCGGGCGCGTTGCCGGAGCAGCCCGCTCGGTTCGAGGCGCAGCTCGACGGTGAGTTCGAGGCGTGACGGCTCGTCGGTGGCGTCGACGACCAGGAGCGCGGCCGGGTCGGCCGGGTCGGCCGGGTCGCTCCCGACGCGTGCCCGGACGACGGTGAACGAGGGCGCCCAGGCCCGCCCGTCGCGGGAGCCCTCGATGCCGGGCGTGCCGAGCCAGCCCTCCGCCAGCTGCGGCAGCACGGGCACGGGCCCCGGATAGGTGATGGCGCTGTCGCCGACCGTCGGCAGGGCGGTGCGCTCCAGCGCCAGCAGGTCGTCCGTGGTCAGGGCGCCGAGGTCCTCGCCCCAGTGCAGGACGCGCGGCAGCCGCCGGTCCGTGAGCGACACGACGACGCTCGTGCCGCCGCGCCGGAGGTGTACGACCGGTGCGGTCGGCTCCGTGGTCGGCTCCGTGGTCGGCTCCATGGTCATCCCTTCAGTCCGCTGCTGGCGATGCCGCTGAAAAAGTGGCGTTGCAGGACGAGGAACACCAGCACGAGCGGCAGCGAGCAGATGAGCGCTCCCGCCATCAGCGCGGGGTACTGGGTGCCGAACTGCCCCTGCATGGCCGCGAGGCCGACCGGCAGGGGCCGGGCGTCTCCGCTGGGCGTGACGATGAGCGGCCACAACAGGTCGTTCCACGAGTAGAGCGACGTCAGCACCGCCAGTGCGGCGATCATCGGGCGTGCGAGGGGCAGCATGACGCTCCAGAAGACGCGCAACGTGCCGGCTCCGTCGAGCCGCGCGGCCTCCTCGTACTCCTTCGGCATCGTGACGAACGCCTGGCGCATCAGGAAGACGCCGAACGCGCTGAAGATGCCGGGGATCGCGAGGGCCGGGACGGTGTTCAGCAGTCCGGCGTCCCGGATGATCTCGAACTGGCCGAGCAGGAACAGCTGGCTCGGCACCATGAGGGTGAGGAGGAACAGCGCGAACACCGCCCTGCGGCCGGGGAAGTTCAGGCGCGCGAACGCGTATCCGGCGAGCGCGGCCACGAGGACCTGGCCCGTGACGCGCAGCACCAGCGAGCCCACCGAGACGGCGAGCTGCGTCCAGAACGGGACGGACGCGAAGAACGTCTCGAAGCCCTGAACCGTCGGCGTCCGCGGCAGCACCGAGGGGGGCAGCGACGCCACCTCGTTGCCGGTCTTGAACGCGGTCAGGATCTCCCACGCGAACGGCACCACCATGACCGCCGCCGCCAGCGAGAGGACGACGTGGACACGCCACTCCCCGCGTCGGCGCGGACGGCGGCTCGTCGTGTCAGTCATAGCTGACCCACCGTTTCTGGAGCCGGAACTGGATCGCGGTGGCCCCGATGATCAGCAGGAGCAGGACGACGGCGATCGCCGCGGCGTAGCCCTGCCGGAAGTGCACGAACGCGGACTCGTAGAAGAGGTAGACGATGGTCCGGGACCCGTCGAGCGCCGTGTTGTTGATGCTGCCCAGCATGACGAAGACCAGGTCGAACATCTGCATCGCGGCGATGGTGGAGATCACGACGGTGAAGAAGATCGTCGGCGTCAGGAGCGGCAGGGTGATCGAGAAGAACTGCCGCACCCGGCCGGCACCGTCGAGCGACGACGCCTCGTACAGCGCGGGCGGGATTCCCCGCAGTCCGGCTCCCAGGATGATCAGGTTGATGCCCAGACCCATCCAGATCCCGACGGCGGCGAAGGCGTAGATCGTGAAGCGCTCGTCCGCCACCCAGTACCGCCCCTGGATCCCCACCAGGGAGAGCAGCCAGTTGAACACCCCGAAGTCGCCGTTGAGGATCAGGCGCCACACCATCCCGACGGCGACCGGGAGGGTGACGACGGGGAGGAAGAACAGCACCCGGTAGAGGGTCCGCCCCCGCGAGACCTGCTCGATCAGGGACGCAAGGACGATCGCGAGGGGGATGCCGAGCCCGACGACGATCACGGCGTAGAGGGCCGAGTTGCGGAACGCCCCCCAGAACGCGTCGTCCCCGAGCAGCTCCGTGTAGTTGTCCAGCCCGGTGAACTCCCCCGGGCCGAAGGCGGGAACCTCCATGAAGCTCTTGGAGAGGGTCGAACCGAGCGGCCACAGGTACAGCACGGCGAGCCCGATCGTCGCGGGCGCGATCATCACCAGGGCCCACCAGTCCGTGCGCGTGCTCGTGCTCGTGGTCCGGCCCCTGCTCGTCCCGGCCCCGGCGCGGCGGCGGGGGCGCCGCGCCGGGGTGATGTCCCCGCGCGTCATCGACCGTCGGCCAGGATCTCGTCGATGGCGTCCGCGTAGTCGCGGGCCGCCTCCTCCGGCGAGACCTCACCGTTCCACGCGGGCGCCAGGTACTCGCTCTGGAGTCCCTGCCACTCCGACGCGTTGCCCGCCACCGGCAGCGGGACCGCCTCGTCGACCGCGTCGACGAACACGTCGAGGTTCTCGAACTCGGGCATGGAGTCGACCCACGCCTGTTGCGTTCCCTCGTACGCCGGGAGCACCGCGCCCGTCTCGGCCTGGATCCGGGCGGCCCGCTCCCCGCTCGCGAAGGTCAGGAACCTCGCGACCTCCTCGGGGTGTTCCGTTCCGGCGTAGCCGACGTTCGCGATGCCGCTGGTCACGTTGGCGGGTCGCTCCCCGGCGGGCAGCGGCGCCACGCCGACGTTCGGCCGCAACTCCTCGTTGTCGTAGAACTGGAGGGCCCAGAAGGAGCCGGACATATACATGGCCACCTTCCCCTGCTCGAACATGGTCACCGCTTCGGTGTCGGAGAGCTGCTGGAGGGAGGGCGAGGACCCGTCCGCGTGGAGGTCGGTCCAGAATTCGAGCCCGTCGACGGCTTCCGGGGAGTCGATCGCGGCCGTGGTGCCGTCGTCCGAGACGACCTGCCCGCCCGCCTGGAAGATCGTGTTGTAGTAGCCGCCCTGGGCGTCGAGCGGCGCCGCGACTCCCCACGTCTCGTCGGTGGTCAGGGCCCTGGCAGCCGCCCGGAAGTCCTCCCACGTCCAGTCGGGCGACGGGTGGTCGACCCCGGCCGCGTCGAAGAGCGCCTCGTTGTACCAGACCGCGTTGGTGTCGAAGTCCTTGGGCAGGCCGTATGTCTTGCCGTCGCCCTGGTCGTAGAGGTCGAGGATGGCCTGAGGGTAGTTCCCGAGCTCGACGCCCTCGGACTCGATGGTGTCCGTGATGTCGAGGAGCTGGCCGCCCTCGGCGTAGGGCCTGATCTCCTGGGCGAGCATCCAGAACGCGTCCGGGGCCGTGCGGCCCTGCACCGAGGTCTGGAGCGTCGACCAGTACTGGGGCCAGGGCTGTTCCTGCACCTCGACCGTGATCCCCGGGTTCTCCTCCTCGAAGGCGGTCGCGATCCGCTCCATCGCCGGGGTCTGGGTTCCCGCCCACACGGCGTAGGTGATGGTGACGTCGCCGCCGGACCCACCCCCGCCGCCACAGGCCGCCACCAGCGAGCACGCCGCCAGCGCCGCCGTGCCGCTCGCCAGTCTCCTGGAGGATCTCCTACGCAACGTCATCGCCTTTTCCCTTCACTTTCCGGACGTCGCCGACCCGAGTCCGTGGATACGGCCGGCGGCCCAATCGACGTGCGCGGCCGTATACGCGGACGTGTCCGCCGCCGCGTCCGCCGCCGGGTCCGCCGACGCGCCCCGGGCGGGCGGCTCGGTGCGGAGCACCAGCTCGTCCACGCCCGACAGGTCGACGGTCAGCTCGTGTGCCCGCTCGCCCGCCGTGAGCTCGACCGCGGCCAGTTCGGCACCGTCGCCCAGCACCCGCGCGGTCGCGCTCGTCCCGGGGGTCTCGTCGTCGATGCCGACGCGCACGTCCAGCCGGGCGGCTCGTCCGCCGAGATGGAGGGTGAGGCGCGAGGGCGTCGAGACGCCGAATCCGTCGTCGAACTCCTCGCCTCCGACGCGCATGCGCTGCCCGTCGCAAGGGTTGCCGCCACCGTTGCTCTGGTCGCGCTCCGCCGGGCCGCTCTCGTTGGTGAACGCGGTCAGCCCGAGCGCCGAGAGGGTGTGGACCCCCGCGCCGAGCGGGGCGACGATCCGCGCGTGGCCGACGACCGGCACGTCGCCGCCGGCCCGCTCGACCGTGACGACGCCGACCTCGCCGGGGAGCAGGGTGGACGGCGCCTGCACGCGCCAGCGCGTCGGCTCCGTCGGCTCCGGCGGCCATGCCCGCCATCCCGGTGCGAGCCGGAGCGAGGCTCCCGCCTCGGCACGCAGCTCGGCGAGCCCGTCGTCGGACAGGATCTGCACGGCCGGGGAGACCTCGACCGGCGGACGCGTCGGGCGCGGCGCGGCGCGGAAGAGCTCGGTGTCCGCCGGGGCCAGGATCGCCACGAAGCCGCCCTCGTTCGCGATGTCCACCCGGAGATGGCCGCTCACGACCGAGGTCTCGGCGACGAGCCGGGCGGGGCCGGAGTCGGATGCCGGGTCGGATGGCGGGTCGGATGGCGCGTCGGTCACGATCCACGCCTGCCACGGCCCGTTGCCCAGGCGGGCCAGCGGCACCGTCAGCGTCCGGCCGCGCCCCGTGGCGATGCCCCCGACGAACCACCGGTCGCCGGCCCGCCGGGCGAGTACCGCCTCGGTGTCGGGGGTGCCGGACAGCAGCAGGGTCCTGTCCCAGCCGGGGGCCAGCTCGGACAGGAACCGTGCCACCTCGGGCCGCGAGCGGTAGACCTCCACGTCGTCGGCGAAGTGCGTGATGCCGCTCTCGTAGACGACGGCGAGCGCGAGCTCGTGGGCGTCGCTCGTGCGGCGCTCGGGCGCGCTGAACGCCACCGGCGTGTAGTCCATCGACCCCAGCACGTTGCGCGTGAAGGGCTGGATGACGTTGTGCGCCGGGGAGAGCGGCGCGCCCTGGTAGAACACGTAGTACTCGGCGCCCCTGATCGCCTCGTACGAGACGACGTGCGGCCAGGTGCGGGCCCACCCCCGGGGGATGACCGAACCGTGGAAGTTGACCATGAGGCCGAGCCGGGCCGTCTCGGCGAGCACCGTGTCGTACCACCGGTAGCGGTCCTTGGACTCTGACTCCATGAAGTCGACCTTGATGCCGGCGACCCCCCACGAGCGCCACAGCGCGAGCCGGGCGAGCTTCTCGGGGCCGTCGAGGTCGTGCCAGACGGTCCACAGGTGCACCTGGATGCCGCGCCGGGCGGCGTAGGAGACGATGTCGGGCACCCACGTGGCGTCCCACCCGCAGTCGATGAGCAGGTGTTCCCAGCCCAGTTCGGCCGCGCCGTCGACGAACCGGCGCTGGTGGTCCAGCTGGGCGCCCGAGTAGAAGTCCGACCACCAGGACCACGCGGCCCGCCCCGGGCGGGTCCACCCGGCCGCGTCGAGCGGTGGGCGGGCGGCGGGGGCGAGCTCGTCGACGAGGAGGGTCTCCACGACCCGCGCGAGCGTGCCCAGCACCAGCACCCGCCACGGCGTCACGATCCCGCGCGTGATCTCGACGGCTGGATCGGCCAGGACGAAACGCGCGACGTCGGCACCGATGTCCAGGTGCGCTCCGCTGAAGCGCCCGTCGATCGCCGACTCCGTGATCAGCACGTACTGCTCGGGGTCGGCGCCGCGCCGCAGCAGGACGGGCAGCCCGAACCCGTTCGCCGAGGGGGCCAGGGGCAGGTCGGCGCCGACGCGTGGGGTCTCGTACCAGGTCTGGTAGTCCAGCACCCAGGCGCGGTCGAGTCCGTCGAGGGGCACGGTGGTCAGGTCGGCGTCGAGCGAGGCGTGTCCCTGGAGGTCCGCGAGCGCGTAGCGCCACGCGACGCCGTCGGGCGCCTGGCGGACGTGCACCTGCCAGTGCTGTCCCGATCCGGCGCGAAGCTCGTGGACGATCTCGACGTGCTCGTACGCGTGCGGGCCGATGGCCTTGCCGACGTGGGCACGCCAGGTGTCACGCACGACGCGTTCCGTGGAACGCACGAGGCTCGCCCCGTCGGCGAGATCGACTCCGCCGACGCGGAGAGCCAGCTCGATCCTCTCGAACACCACGCTCCCGCCGGGCGATCGCACGTCGAGCAGGACGCGTGTGCTCTCCACCCGCAGACGGGTGGTCGGGCTCGTCCCGCCCGCGTGGCAGCACGTCTCACCGGCCACGTCATCCTCCTCACCTGGGTGTTTTCGGCATGCGTGGCGACGCTAACGACCCACCGCGGGTGGCAGCCATAGAGGATCTGTCCGGATACCTGGATGATTCGCTTCGGCGGCGACCCGCACCGCTCGGCGCGTGGCGGCCCCGCGCTCGTCCGGACCCGCGGTGGCTCGGCCGTGGGACAACGCCCGGGGCCGTTGTTCAGTGCGCCGGGAGGGGCCCGGAGGCGGCCTGTTCCCAGAGGGCGGGGATGCGGTGACCACCGGGGAGGGCCCGGTCGGTGACGAAGTAGACGCTGGTGGTGCCGTTGTAGGTG
>NZ_LAVK01000222.1 GCF_001083795.1 Streptomyces sp. SBT349 | reverse complement strand
CTTTCACCCCGTGGGCCCCTCGGCCGTTGCCCCCGCATCGGCCGGGAAGCCCCCCATCGGATCCGCACACCGAGGCGCCGCTGTCCCCCTCGGTGCTGCCGAGACCGGGAAACCGTCCCCCTGCGGTCACCCCCCTGCGCCGCTTCCCCGCTGGTGAAAGGAATAGTGCCAGGGAGGGGGCGCGCACAGCACTGCCGGAAGTCGGCAACGTTAACGCGTTGTTGATGCCGACCGGCCGCCCCCGCGGGCCGCTCAGCCGAGCGCCGTGGCCATCCTCCGGACCCCCTCGGCGACCAGCTCGGGGGAGGTGGCCAGGTTGAACCGCACATGTCCGGCGCCGCCGGTGGAGAAGTCGGGGCCCGGGTTGACCGCGACCCGGCCCCGCTGAAGGAAGCGCGCGGCCGGATCCTCGCCGAGGCCCAGCGCCCGGCAGTCGAGCCAGGCGAAGAAGGTGGCCTCGCCCGGCCGGTACCGCACGCCGGGCAGCCGCTCACCCAGCAGGTCGGCCAGGAGCGCGGCGTTCTCCGCGAGCCCGGCCAGCAGCGCGTCCAGCCAGGGCCCGGCCTCGGCGAAGGCCGCGGTGTGCGCGATGAACCCGAGGTGGCTCATCCCGTGGGCCACCTCCTCGGGCAGGGCGGCCAGTTCGGCCGCCGCGTCGGGCCCGGCGAGGGCGAGCGCGGCCTTGGCGCCCGCCAGGTTCCACCCCTTGGACGCCGACATCAGCGAGAAGCCGCGCCCGGCGCCCGGCACGCTCAGATACGGGGTGAAGCGCACGCCGGGGGAGACCAGCGGCGCGTGGATCTCGTCCGCGATCACCCGCACGCCGTACCGCTCCGCCAGCGCGGCGACGGCTGCCAGCTCCTCGGCGGTGTGCACGGTGCCGGTGGGGTTGTGCGGGCTGCACAGCAGATACGCCGCGCGCCGCCCGCCCGCCGTGGCGCTCCGGAAGGCGTCCTCCAGCACGGCGAGGTCGACGCGGTGCTCGTCGTCGAGCGGTGCCTCCACGATCCGCCGGTCCATGTGCCGGACGAACAGGAAGAACGGCGGGTACACCGGCGGGTTGACCACCACGGCGTCGCCGGGGCCGGTCACCAGCTTCAGCACCTCCACGACGCCGAGCATCACGTCCGGCACCAGCGCGGCGCGCGCCGGGTCCGCCTCCCAGCCCCAGCGCTCCCGGGCGAAGCTGGCCAGCGCCTCCGCGTAGTCGGGGCCGTGGGCGTAGCCGGTGTCGCCGATCTCCACCGCCCGGGTCAGGGCGCGGGCGACGGGGCCGGCGAGCGGCACGTCCATCTCGGCCACCCACAGCGGCAGGACATCCGGGGCGTAGGTCCGCCACTTCATGCTGGTGCGCCGGCGGAGCAGGTCGGGTGTGAGCCGGCGCAGCGGGTTGGGTTCCTGGGGGGCGTCGCCACGTATGCCGTCCATGCGGCCCATGGTAGGCGGGGCCTCCCGGGTGGACACCCTGGTCCGTTGCGGTGAAGGGGGCGGGCCGGGGCGGCGGGACACCCCTTTTCTCCCTATAAGTATGACTATCTGATCTTCATTCCATCTTCATGTCATACACACGTGGAGCCCTCGTGTCCCAACACCGCCGCACCCGCCCCCGCACCCCCGCCCGCCGCGCCGCGGCGCCCCTCGCCTGCACCCTGCTCCTCACCTCGGCCGCCCTCGCCGCCTGCGCCTCGGACGGCGGACGCTCCGCACCCCAGACCGGCAAGGATCCCGCCGCCGACGCGCGCGAGCACGAGCCGTTCACCCTGGTGGCCACCGGAGACCTCCTCGTCCACGACTCCGTCATCCGCCAGGCCCACACGGACGGCGGCGGCCAGAGCTACGACTTCCGCCGCATGCTGGAGGATGTCCGGCCGATGGTCGAGGGCGCCGACCTGGCGCTGTGCCACATGGAGACCGTCTACGGCGCGGACGGCGGCCCGTTCACCGGCTACCCCCTCTTCCAGACGCCGCCCGAGATCGCCGGGGCCGTCAAGGACGTGGGCTACGACTCCTGCTCCACCGCCTCCAACCACACGCTGGACGCCGGCGTCGAGGGCGTCGCCCGCACGCTGGAGGCCATGGAGGCGGCCGGTCTGGCCCACGCCGGGTCCGCCCGGACCGCAGAGGAGCGCGACGAGCCGGTCCTGCTCAGGGCGGGCGGCGCGACGATCGCGCACCTCGCCTACACCTACGGCACCAACGGCATCCCCGTCCCCGAGGGCCAGGACTGGCTGGTCAACGTCATCGACCCCGACCGCATCGTGGCTGACGCCCGCGCCGCGCGCCGGGCCGGGGCCGACGTGGTGGTGCTCAGCATGCACTGGGGCACCGAGTGGCAGGAGGCCCCCGACGACCTCCAGCTCTCCCTGGCCGAGGAGCTCACCGCCTCGCGGAGCGGGGGACGCCGCGACATCGACCTCATCCTGGGCACCCACGCGCACGTGCCGCAGCCGTACGAGAAGGTCAACGGCACCTGGGTCGTCTACGGGATGGGCGACCAGGTCGCCGGCGTGATGAACGACCCCCGCGGCCAGTTCGGCTCGGCCGCCAGGTTCACCTTCAGCCCGCCCGGCGCCGAGGGCGAGCCCTGGGACGTGGAGAAGGCCGAGTTCGTCCCGCACGCCGTGGACAACGACCCGATCACCGTGGTCAACCTGCCGCGTTCCCTCGCCGAGAGCCCCGACGACGCCGCGCACGCCGACGCGCTGGACGCCGTCAGCCGGGCGGTCATGAGCCGGGGCGCCGACCGGGACGGCCTCGTGCTGGGCCACTGACCCGCGACCGGGCCCGGAGCGGTCCGGAGCACCCGCCGGGCCGCGCCGGGCCCTCGCCGGGCCCTCGCCGGGCCCTCGGCTGTCGGGCCCTCGGCCGAGTCCGCCCGGCCGCGGGCGCATCATGGGAGGCATGCCCGAGGGAGACACCGTCTGGATGGCCGCCAAGCGGCTCGACGCCGCGCTGGCCGGGGGCACGGTCACGCGATCCGAGCTCCGGGTGCCCCGGCTGGCGACGGCCGACCTGCGCGGGCGGCGGGTGCTGGGTGTGGCGGCGCGCGGAAAGCACCTGCTGGCCCGGCTGAGCGGCGGCCTGACCCTGCACTCGCACCTGCGGATGGACGGCTCCTGGCGCGTCTTCGCCGCCGGGGAGCGGTGGCGCGGCGGTCCGGGCCACCAGATCCGGGCCGTGCTCGCCACCGAGGAGCGCGTGGCGGTGGGGTACCGGCTCCAGGTGCTCGACCTCCTCCGCACCGCCGACGAGGAAGGCGTCGTCGGCCACCTCGGGCCCGACCTCCTCGGCGCGGACTGGGACCCGGACGAGGCGTTGCGCCGCCTGCTGGCCGACCCCGCGCGCCCGCTCGGAAGCGCGCTGCTCGACCAGCGCAACCTCGCGGGGATCGGCAACGTGTACATGGCCGAACTCTGCTTCCTCGCCCGCACCACCCCCTGGCTCCCGGTCGGCGAGCTGAACGCGCCCGAGCGCCTTCTCACCACCGCCAAGCGCCTGCTCGAAGCCAACCGCGAGCGCCCCGACCGCACCACCACCACGCCCACCACGCCCGGCGCACGCGGGTCGCGCCTCCACGTCTACGGCCGCGCCGGGCGACCGTGCCTGGTGTGCGGCGCCCCCGTCCGCCACGCGGACGAGTCGCACGGCACCCCCGGCAGGGAACGCCCCACCTACTGGTGCCCCGGTTGCCAGCGCGGGCCCGCGCCGAGCGGCGGCCCCCGGCCGGGCGGTGGCCGCCGGCCGGCCGGGGGCCGTTAGCCCGCCGCCCCCTCGGTCCCGTTCCGCGGCGGTTCGTACCCGGATCCCGGACCCCCGGCCCGCCTCCCCCCGTGCTCGGGCCGCACCGTACCCTGCCTGGGGCGGGCATCGAACCGAACAGGAGTCCGAGGGGGAGTGGCCACGTGACCGGAGCAGAGCTGCTCGCCGTCTTCGCGGCGGGCGTCGGCGCCGGGGCGATCAACACGGTCGTCGGCTCCGGGACGCTGATCACGTTCCCCGTTCTGCTGGCCGTGGGCCTGTCACCCGTCACCGCCACGGTCTCCAACGCGCTCGGCCTGATACCCGGCTCGATCAGCGGGGCCATCGGGTACCGGCGAGAGCTCGCCGGGCAGCGCCGGCGCCTGGTCAAGCTGGGGGCCGGCGCGGTGTGCGGCGGCCTCGCGGGCGCCACGCTGCTGCTGGCGCTGCCCGCCACCGCGTTCGAGACGGTCGTGCCCGTCCTGGTGGCCCTGGCCCTCGTCCTGGTCGTCCTCCAGCCCTGGCTGAACGAGAGGATGCGCCGCCGCCGCGCCCGCACCGGCCGGTCCGCCCGCCCCGACGGGGGCCCCGCCCTGCTCGGCGGCCTGACGCTGGCCAGCGTCTACGGGGGCTACTTCACCGCGGCCCAGGGCATCATCTATCTCTCCCTGATGGGCATGGCGATCGAGGACTCCGTGCAGCGTCTCAACGCCGCCAAGAACGTCCTCGCCGCCCTGGTCAACTCCGTCGCCGCGCTCTTCTTCCTCTTCGTCGCCGACTTCGACTGGACGGCGGTCGCCCTCATCGCCGCCGGCTCGGCCCTGGGCGGCCAGATCGGCGCGGGAGTCGGCCGCCGTCTCAGCCCCGTGGTGCTGCGGACCGCCGTGGTGGCGGTCGGCAGCGTGGCCCTCGCCCAGCTGCTGGCGAACTGACCGCGGCGTCGGGGCGACGTCCGGGGCCGGGACTCAGCGGCCGGGCGCCCAGGCGTCCATGAGCCGCTCCGGGCCATAGGCCGCCGCGAGGCCGTCCGCCGAGAAGCCGGAGCGGGAGACGCCGATCAGCGGGGTGTCCCCGTCGGCGCCCGGGATGGCCAGGGCGTCGCGGGCCAGCGCGGCGAGGGCCCGCCGGTCGAACGTGTCGCGCTCGTGCCACTTGACCGAGCCGACGAAGCTGATGCGGCGGGCGGGCACGCGGTCCGCGCCCACGAGGTCCACCTCGGGGTTGTTCGTCCTGGGCCACCAGCCGCCCACCTCCCGCACCTCGGGCCACTCCTCGTCGGGCAGCAGCCTGGCCAGCGCCTCCCGCACCGCCGGCTCGACCGCCCGCCCCCGCCAGGAGGCCCAGCCGCGTTCGACCGCCTCGGCGACCACGCGCCCCCGCCCGCGCTCGATCTCCGGAATCCCGCCCTCCAGGAACGCGAGCCAGAAGCGGAGGTAGGAGTCGGCGACGCGGTAGCGCCGGTCCCGGTCGCCCGGCCTGACCGACAGCGGCGCGTCGATCGCGACGAGTCGCTTGCCCGCCAGGGTGCGCAGCGCCGGGTTGAGCGAGCCCGCCGGCAGCGGCCGACCGGCGGAACCGGCCGCCGCGGCGATCCTGCTGAACGTCCGCTCGCCGCTGCCGATCACCGTCAGCACCTGCCTGGCCTGCACGGACGTGGGGAACTCGGCCGCCAGCACCCGTTCGCCCGACACCAGCAGCGGCGAGGTGGGGTCGTCGAGGGAACGGGCCAGGAAGTCGGTGCGGCTCTCGCCCTCCCGCCACTCCTGGCAGACCAGCGGCAACCCCCCGGTGACGAGGTGGGCGTCGAACGCCTCCGCGGGCGCCAGCCCCGTCATCGCCCCGACCTCGTACGGGGAGAGCGGCGACAGGACCATCTCGACGCCCCGCTGGTGGAACGGGCGGCCGTAGGAGCCGAGTTGCTCCATCATCGCCAGGTCGCTGCCGATCAGGACGAGCAGCACCGGCTTGCGGCTCAGCACCCGGTCCCACACCGTCTGGAGGGTGCCCTCCAGCACCGGGTCGGCCTCGATCATCCAGGGCAGCTCGTCCAGGACGACGACGGCGGGGCTCTCCTCGGGCAGCACCGCCGCCAGCTGCCGCAGGGCCGTGTCCCAGGAGGTGACGCCCGTGACCCCGGCCAGCAGATCCGTCCCCGGCAGCGACGAGCGCCCCACCTCGGCCAGGAAGCGGGCGCGCTCCCGGCCGGGCTCCTCACCCCGCGTGGCCTGGTGCACCACGGAGGGCACCCCCGCCCGTTCGCAGAAGACGTCCACCAGCCGCGACTTCCCGACCCGCCGCCGTCCCCTGAGCAGCAGCGCCCTGCCACGCTGATCGCCGCGGCCCTCCCGCACCCAGGCGAGATGCCGCTCCAGTGCGGAGAGCTCCGTCGCCCGCCCGACAAACCCCACCATCGGTCACCTCGCTAATCTCGCGCTTACTCAACTCGTTCATAGTAAGACGCGTGCGAGTAACCGGCGTCATGGGCGCGGCGCGGGGAGCGGGGCCTCAGGCCCCGGCGACCGTGCCCCCGGCGACCGTGCCCCCGGCGACCGTGCCCCCGGCGACCGTGCCCGCGGTGATCGCCTCGGCGGGCAGGAGGGCGTGAACGCCCCAGGTCCGGTTGGCCACCTGGGTCACCCGCAGGTGCACCGTCGCGCTGGCCAGCGCCAGGGCGGCGGGCCGGGGCAGGCCGAGGTCGAGGGCCATCCAGTCCACCATCGCGTCCAGCGCCTGCGCGGAAGCCTCGTTGAGGTCGGGGTCGAAGCCGAACGTCACCCGGCCCGCGGGGGTCAGCGCGTGGGCCGTCGCGAGCGGCGGCACCGGCACCAGGTCGATCGTCAGCCGCGTCGTCATCCCGCACTCGATCGCCGTCCCCGACACCTCCCCGTCGCCCTGGGCCGCGTGCCCGTCGCCGACGCACAGCATCGCGCCGTCCACGGTCACCGGCAGGAACAGCGTGGCGCCCGCGACCAGTTCGCGGCAGTCGATGTTGCCGCCGCCGAGCACGCGCGGCGGCACCGTCGAGTGCTCGCCCGGTTCGGGCGGCGGCATGCCGATGACCCCGAGGAACGGCGCGAGGCGCACGGTGTGCCCGAACTGGTCGGTGCCCGTCAGCCGGTCGGCGTCCAACTCCCACAGCAGCCAGGTCACGTCGTCGCCGACGAGGCCGAGCCGCCGGTTGAGCGGGGTGTCCCGGCCCCCGGCCACCGTCCAGCCCCATGCGTCGGGGCGCAGCGCGTCCAGCCGCACCGCGAGCGCCATGCCCGGCCGCGCGCCGCGCACCTCGATCGGCCCGGCCAGGCAGTGCCCGCGCCGGTCGTCGATCATCAGCGGGCGGCGTTCGCCCGGGGTGCGCTGGCGCTCCAGGTGCCCCGAGGCGTCCAGGGAACGGACGGTGACCGAGTCACCCGGGTCGACGCGGAGCACCGGGGGGAGCGCGGCGGAGAAGACGTCGGTCACCGTGCCGGGTGCCGGATCGAGGCGGTGCTCGACCAAGGGAGTGCTCACTTTCCGTGCGAGGACCTGGCCCCCGCCCTGACGCGAGGGGCCGCCGGGCGCCAGGGACATCCTGCACCTTTGGACACCAGTACGGAAGTGTCCACCGATGGGTAGGCTGCGGCGACGGTGACGCTGAGGAGCGAACGATGGGTGACAACGCGATAGCGGGGCCGGTGCGGTTCGGCCTGATCGGCAGTGGGTGGCGGTCGGAGTTCTTCGTGCGGCTGGCGCGGGCCCTGCCCGAACGGCTGGCGGTGACCGGGGTCGTGACCAGGACGGCGGAGCGCGGCGCCGAGGTCGAGTCGGCCTGGGGCGTTCCCGCGTTCCGCACGGCCGGGGAGCTGGTCGACGCGCCGGGCGGGAGGCCGGAGTTCGCCATCCCCTCCGTTCCCTGGTCGGCGACCGCGCACGCGACGCGCGACCTGGTGCGGCTCGGCGTGCCGGTGCTGGCGGAGACGCCCCCGGCCGCCGACCTGGAGGGGCTGCGGTGGCTCTGGGCGGAGGTCGGCGGTAGCGGGCTGGTGCAAGTGGCCGAGCAGTACCCGCTGATGCCGGGGCACGCGGCCCGCCTCGCCCTGCTGCGCGAGGGCGTCATCGGCGAGGTCACCTCGCTGCAACTCTCCTCGACGCACCTCTACCACGCGGTCTCGCTGATCCGGCACATGCTCGGCATCACCTTCGAACCCGCCACGGTCACCGCGCGCTCGTTCACCGCCCCGCTGGCCGACCCGCTGTCCAAGGACGGCTGGACGGGCGACCTGACGCCGAAGGACGCCTCGACGGTGATCGCCCTGCTGGACTTCGGCGGCCGGACGGGCCTGTACGACTTCACGGACAACCAGTGGTGGAACCCGCTCCGCGCCCGCCGCATGGTCGCGCGCGGCTCGCTCGGCGAGATCAACGACGACACGGTGGTGCGGATGGCCGACCCGCGCACGCCCGTCGAGTCGAGCCTGGTCAGGCGGCAGACCGGCACCGACCTCAACCTGGAGGGCCGCGAGCTGCACCACATCGGCTTCGAGGGCCGGGTGGTCTGGCGCAACGCCTACCTGGGCGCCGCCTTCTCCGAGGACGACCTCGCCGTGGTGGACCTGCTGTGCCGGATGGGCGCCTGGGTCAGGGACGAGGGCCCCGAGCCCTACCCCCTGGCGTCCGCCTGCCAGGACCACCTGATCAGCCTGGCCATCCTGGAGGCCGCCCGCACCGGCGACCCGGTGACAACCGCCCGCGAGGCGTGGGCGGAGGGCTGACCGACGCCTCCCGGACCAGCCGCCCCCGGCCGAACGAGACGCGCCCGCGCCCACCCGAGGGACCCGGGGGGCGCGCGGGCGCGGTGCACGGCGCGCGAACGCTCAGATGCTGACGCCGAAGTCGTGCGCGATCCCGGCCAGGCCCGTGGCGTAACCCTGGCCCACCGCGCGGAACTTCCACTCGGCGCCGTTGCGGTACAGCTCGCCGAAGACCATGGCGGTCTCCGTCGCCGCGTCCTCGCTCAGGTCGTACCGCGCGATCTCCGCGCCGCCCGCCTGGTTGAGGATGCGGATGTAGGCGTTGCGCACCTGGCCGAAGTTCTGGCTGCGGGTCTCCGCGTCGTAGATCGAGACCGGGAAGACGATCTTGTCCACGTCGGCCGGGAGGCCCGCCAGGTTGACCTGGATCACCTCGTCGTCGCCCTGGCCCTCGCCGGTGCGGTTGTCGCCGGCGTGGACGATCGTCCCGTCGGGGGACTGCTTGTTGTTGAAGAAGATGAAGTGGCTGTCCGAGTACACCCGGCCGCTCGTGTTCACGGCGATGGCGCTGGCGTCCAGGTCGAAGTCGGTGCCGGTGGTGACGCGGACGTCCCAGCCGAGCCCGACCGAGACGGCGGTCAGCCCCGGCGCCTCCTTGGTGAGCGAGACGTTTCCGCCCTTGGACAGAGATACGGCCATGAGGTCTCCTTGAAACTTTCGGCACCGGCCTTGCGCGGCGCCCGGCAGAACAGGACCAAAAATCTACGCCACGCCGCGGACTTGGGAGGGGCCGCCCGGTGAATGAGCCGCGATGGGGCGCGACAACGGGGGAAGGCGGCGGCCGGTGACGAGCACGCGGGAGCGCGGCGACGACCCCGAGGACGCGCGCGGCGGACCCGGGGAGCGCGAACGAGCCGTGTGGCGCCGGTGGATGATGGA
This sequence comes from Streptomyces sp. SBT349, assembly GCF_001083795.1. Lineage (GTDB taxonomy): Bacteria > Actinomycetota > Actinomycetes > Streptomycetales > Streptomycetaceae > Streptomyces. The sequence continues at coordinate 3,302 of NZ_LAVK01000222.1, read as the reverse complement.
CACCACGCCGCTGCGACACCTCCCGTTCCGGCGCCTGTGGGCCTCCACCATCGTCACCACCGTGGGCAGCCAGCTCACCGCCGTGGCCGTGCCCAAGCAGATCTACGACATCACCGGCTCCTCGGCCTGGGTCGGCTACGCGAGCTTCGCGGGCCTGGCGCCGCTGATCTTCTTCGCCCTGTGGGGCGGCGCGGTCGCCGACAGCGTGGACCGGCGCACGCTGATGCTGGTCACCAACGCGGGCATCGCCGTCACCTCCCTGCTGTTCTGGGCCCAGTCCTTCGCCGGTCTCGACTCGACCGCGCTGCTGATGGTGCTGCTCGCGGTGCAGCAGGGTTTCTTCGGCATGAACTCCCCGGCCCGCACGGCCTCCCTCGCCCGGCTGGTCCCGGCCGGGGAACTGCCCGCGGCCAACGCGCTCCAGTCCACCGTCACGCAGACCGGCCTGATCGTCGGGCCGCTGCTCGCCGGGGCGCTGATACCCGTGGTCGGCCTGCCGGTGCTGTACCTGGTCGACGCCATCGTGCTCCTGGCCGCCCTGTGGGCGGTGTGGCTGCTGCCCCCGCTCCCGCCGCTCGACGGGGCGGGCGCTCGGCGCGCCGGGTGGGGCGAGATCATGGCCGGGTTCCGGTACATCGCGACCCGCCACATCCTGCTGTTCTCGTTCCTCGCCGACGTGATCGCCATGGTCTTCGGCATGCCCCGCGCGCTGTTCCCGCAGCTCGCGTCCACGACCTACGCGCCGTGGGGCGAGGGGTTCGCGCTGGGCCTGCTGTTCGCGGCGATCCCCGTGGGGGCCGTCCTGGGCGGGCTGATGTCCGGCACCTTCTCCCGGGCGCGCCGCCACGGCCTGATGGTCATCGCCGCGGTGGTGACCTGGGGTCTCGCGATCGCCGCGTTCGGGCTGAGCGGCAGCCTGTGGTGGGCCGCGGTCTTCCTCGCCGTCGCGGGGGTCGCGGACATGGTGTCGATGGTCTTCCGCGCGGCGATCCTCCAGTCCGCGGTCACCGACGACATGCGGGGGCGCATCCAGGGCGTGTTCACGGTCGTGGTGGCCGGGGGCCCGCGCCTGGCCGACCTGCTGCACGGCACGGCGGGCTCGCTGGCCGGCGCGCGCGTGGCCGTCACCGCGGGCGGGCTCCTCGTGGTGGTCGCCATGCTCGGAATCGCCGCCGCGGGGCGGGACTTCCGCCGCTACTCGGTCTGACCTCGCCCCGTCGGATCCGCGGCTCCCGTCAGGTCGCTGCGGTGCAGGGGCGCGCCGAGCGTCAGCGAGACGTTCCTGGCGGTGGCGGCGACGGCCCGGCCGCAGGCGGCCATCGCGTCGGTGTCCGCGGGGTGGTTCAGGGCCGCCGCGCTGATCCCGCCGATCACCTGGCCGACATGGTCGAACACGGGGGCGCCGACCGCGATGACGCCCTCCTCGTTCTCCTCGTCGTCCTCCGCCCAGCCGCGCCGCCTGACCGCCTCCAACTCGGCGAACAGCGCGCGCGGGGTGGTGTGCGTGCGCGCCGTGCGCGCCGGCATGCCCGCCCGCGTGAGGAGCGCGCGGACGGTGTCCTCCGGCAGGCAGGCGAGCATCGACTTGCCGACGGAGGTGGAGTGCAGGGGAAGGCTCATCCCCACCCGGGACGCCAGATGGTAGGGCCGGTCGCCCTCCAGCTTGGCCGCGTAGACGGCCTCGTGCCCGGCGAGCAGGGCGAAGTGCACCGTCCAGTTCGTCCGTTTCTGCAACTCCTCCAGCGCGGGCCGCACCCGGTCCGACAGGTCGGCGCCCCGCTGGTGGCGGCCGATGAGCGTGAGGATGCGGGGGCCGCTCGCGTAACTGCCGTGGTCGGTCTGCCGGGCGAAGCCGCGCTCCACGAGGGTCCGCAGGATGCGGTGCACGGTCGGCTTCGGCAGCCTCGTCGCCTCGGACAGGCCCGCGATGCTGTGGTGTTCGGCCAGCGCCTCCAGAACGTCGAGCGTCTTGTCGGCGGCCGTCCGCCGCGCCTCCGGGCTGGTCATGCCGTCAGTCTAGGCGGGCCGTTGCCGGGGCCCGGCGGAAAATCCGCTGTGACCGGGTTCACAGTCGCGGGCGGCTGTGGCACCATCGTCGGCACGAATGCGGAACGGTATTCCACCCCACGGAATGCGAGAGCAGGCGTGACGGACCCAGAACGGCTCACCGACCCGGCCGAACTCACCGAGCTCGCCGCCGCCCTGCTCGCCTCGGCGGGCGTGCCGGGGGCCCGCGCGGACGGCATCGCCGCCTCGTTGGTCGAGGCCGACCTGGTGGGCCACGGCTCGCACGGCGTGCGCCGCCTCCCCGGCTACCTCGCCGCCGTCGCGAGCGGCGTGATCGACCCGGCCGCCACCGCGGCCGTCCGCTCCCGCCACGGCGCCACGGCCGTCATCGACGGCCGCCGCGCCTTCGGCCAGCTGGCCGCCCGCCGCGCCGCCGACGAACTCGCCTCGCTCTGCGAGGAGTTCGCCGTCGGCGTCGTCACGGTCCGGGACTGCAACCACGTCGGCAGGCTGGGCGAGTACGCCTCGCTCCTCGCCGAACGCGGCCTGGTCGCGGTCGCCCTCTCCAACGCCGACCCCACGGTCGCCCCCTACGGCGGCCGGGAGCGGCGCATGGGCACCAACCCCATGGCGTGGGCACTGCCGCGCGCCGAGGGCAGGGGGCCCGTCGTCATGGACTGGGCCACCGCCGCGGTCGCCGAGGGCAAGCTCGGCGTCGCCCGCGCCGGCGGACGGGCCGTGGAGCCCGGACTGCTCCTCGACGCCGCCGGGGCGGCCTCCACCGACCCCGGCGACTTCTACCGCGGCGGCGCGCTGCTCCCGTTCGGCGGCCACAAGGGCTACGGGCTGAGCGTCGTCATCGAGATCGTCGGCGGCCTGCTGAGCCACGCCGGGATCTCCAGCCTGCCCGGCTACGAGGGCCGTTTCGGCACGGTCATGATCGGCGTCCGCATCGACGCCTTCGTGCCGCTGGCCACCTTCCGCACCGAGACCGAGAGCTTCTGCGCCGAGCTGACCCGCACCCCGCTCGCCGAGGGCCACCACGAGGTCCTGGTCCCCGGCGAGCCCGAGGAACGCACCCGCGCCGAGCGCCTCGCCCACGGCATCCCGCTCCCCGCGGGGACCTGGAGCGAGCTGCTGCGCCTGCGCGACGGACCGGGGGGCGCGCCGGGGGGCGCGCCGGGCCCGACACAGGCGCCGGGGGGACGACGACGCCCCTGAAGGAGGCAGCGATGGCCCACGACCACCCGCACCCGAGCGCCGCCACGGCCGCCACGCCCGGCGCGGCATCCGCG
>NZ_LAVK01000221.1 GCF_001083795.1 Streptomyces sp. SBT349 | reverse complement strand
CCCCCACACCACCCGGACCACGACCGACCCGCCGACCACACGCCGGTATCCCTCTTGGAGAAGCCTCCGGGGGCGTGGATCGCACCTCCCGGCCGCGGTGGACGGCCAGGCAACTCCGAAGGCACGCCGGTAGATCGCCCACCGTCCGCAGCGCCCCGACGCCGCAGCCACGGCGAACCCCACACGGAGACGGCGAACGACGACGACTCGACCCCAGCCGCGGATTCGCCTACACCCGGCGACGCCGAACCCCCGCAGGAGCGGCTCGACACCACCGCGCCGGCCAGCGTGCCGCTCCTCGATGCCGCCTTCGGCCACCACGGCAACCGTCAGCTGCACATCGCCGTCCTCGGTCGGCTCCACGTCACCTTCCACGGCGGAGATGACGGCGGCATCGACGTCACCGGCCCCCTGGCCCCCCGGCACCGCGAGCTCCTCGCCTACCTCACCCTCCACCCCACCGGCGTCCACCGGGACGTGCTCTGCGTCGCTCTGTGGCCCAACGCCCCCCGCGACCGCCCCCACAACGCGTTCCACGCCACCTTGAGCCAACTGCGACGCGCCCTTCGCACCACCGCCGAGCCACTGGGCGACACCGTCCGCCACCACGACGGCCACTACGCGCTCAATACCGACCTGGTCACCGTCGACCTGTGGCAGCTTCAAGACGCACTGGCCGCACACCACCGCGCCGGCAGCACCCCCCAACGGCTGGCCGCGCTGAGAACCATCGGCGACCTCTACGGCGGCGATTTCGCCGCCGATGTCGCCGGGGACTGGGCGGAGACGCCGCGCGAACGACTGCGCCGCGATGTCCTGGACGCGCATAGCACGCTCATCCGTGCCCTGCGCGACAGCGACCCCGAACAAACCCTCGCCCTCCTGGAACAGGCCCGCGGCATGGATCCGCATAATGAGGCCATCTATCGTGGAATTGCCCGCGTCCAGGCCCTTCTCGGCCACTACGACGCTATTTCCCGCACACTCTCCCTCCTCGCCACGGCTCTGGCGGAAATCGACGAGGAACCCAGCAAGGAAACCGTCACCTTCCTCGAATCCCTCAAGAAAATCAAGGTGCCAGATTCCCGAAGCGGTCCACGGGCAGTATAGTGATAAGCTGTGGCTGCCCGCCGAGGTGTCGGCGCACCCAGATAGAAACGGCCATGGGAATCCCGTCCGTGAAGCCGACATCGCCCGAACGAAGACGCGCGTATCGCAAGCTTGCGTGGCGCCCAGCCCTCTTCCCCTGAATGCGGGCGCGGAAATCCGGGGCTCATCCAGAGGGGGCGCAGAATACGGCAGATGGCGTGGCGGTCAGGGAATCGGCGACACTGAAGCATCTAAAGAATGGCTCTGGATGGGTCTTGCTGATCCGGCTACCCCACTCCTTGCCGATCTGTATGCTGCTCCGTATACCCCTCAGACGAGAACCCCTCTCGCGACGCCTTGTCGCAGGTCAGCGGCTATATAGCTCCTACGAGTGTAGCGTCCGACTCGCATGCATCCGCGAATGTGAAAAATAGTGCGACGGGGCGATGGCTTTGGCTGGTTTGCTTCTCCGTGGCATGGAATGCTTCCGGTAATTCTGTTCCTCTGCTTTATCGTGGGCCAGCTGCTTCTTGTGCCTCATTCCATGCTGCTCGCTGTCGCGCATGATGCCTTTTCGATGCTCTGCCGGTCGCCTCTCGATTCAAGTGCGGTGGAAAAGAATCTTCGAATTCTCGCTCCTGGCGGGTTTCGCCGACGCCTATATGCGGTAGAAATGAAGATGTCGAGACGTCTCGCATAGGGCGGCGTCGCGAATGGACGGAGCAAGCTCATGGCGGAGCAGATTTCCGCGACCACAAGCGGGGAAGTTGTCAAAGTCTGGGACATCTCCCCCGAAGCCATGGCGCGCGTGAGCACCGAAGACTTCCACAACATACGGGACTTGGCACTGCGCTACTGCCGCGTGGTGGACTCCACCCGTTCACGCAAGCGCATGGACCGAAGCGCCACCGTCGCGCCGGGCGGACGACGTGCGCTGTACGGCACCGACGACGTGAGCGACGACGTGAGCCAAGACGCCGTGATGATCTTCGCTAAGCGACTGAGCAAGATCATCGAGACCTGTGAGGCAGCCGCTTGCTGGGTGGACACCCGCGACGTTTCCGCCTGGCAGTACGTGCGCAAGGACGGACAGGTGATCATCGTCACCCGTACGACCATTCAGCGCTGGGCTGTCAAGGATGCTGCGCGGCGAAACGGGTACCGGCTGGACGTGGCGCCAGACGAGATCGACACCATCCCGGGGGCGCAGATCATGCGCGGCGTGCCACACGCAGACACGTTGACCGCTCTGGCCGTGACTCCCTACCTTGCCGGTCAGAGCGACGTGATCTTCCGTGCTGCATGGGGTGATGGGGCCGAATTCCCCACCCTGGGCGTGATGCTGGGCTTTGCCAGCAACGCCAGTGATCTCGGGCGGGCCGGAGTCATCAGCAAAGCCGCTCAGGCCATTCACGGTGGGCGGCGTCATTCACGATCCAAGGTGCTCCGCACCCGGGATGCTGCGCGTCGGGAGTGGAGGGAACTGCGCGACGCGCTGGATTCCGTGCGCGACGATCTGATCTATGAGTCCACACGCGGACGGTAGCCGGGCCGAGACTGGGGGCCGAGTCTCACGACTCGGCCCCCAGTCATGCCCGGCGGAGGAACTCTCCGGAATCTTTTCCCATGTGTTCGACGATCGGGCACTTCCCGCCGCCGTATTCAAGTGAAGGCACACAACGGGCCCTCAGCCCAGCACACGCAGCCGGAACGGCGCACTGCACCGTGCGCGTGTGTGTTGCTTTTTCTGCTGACATGGTGGATGGGGAACGACTACCGACCGGGTCGGGTTTGGCGACTTATATGTGCCCGGTCGGAAGTCTTCCCTCTGCAACAGCGGGTGCGCTCGTGCAGCCACAGATCCTCGTCACTGGCAGTCAAGGAAGCGATCTGGGGCTTTTCCCGTGTGCTCGACGATCGGGCGCTTCCCGCCGCCGTATTCAGGTAGGAGCGCCATAAGGGCGCGTCACGCGAAAGTCTGGACATGATCAACGCCAACCTGACACCCGCTGTCATCGATGCCCGGCGTGACTGCGACTGGGTACCCGCACAGGAGTTGCGTGCCCGTGACCGGGTGTTCTATTTCGGACGCCTCGTGACCGTTCTGGCGGTCGGCATCACCGAGGAGCCGTCCGCCGTCTCCGCTGATTCGACGGTCACACGTGTTTCCGTCATCGCGGACTGGGAGCTGCGGAAGTTCTCCGAATGGCGGGTAAGCGACGCCATGTTCGGCAGGTACCGCGAGCAGTACGAGTCATAGGTTGCTGCGCCCGAGTACGTGTCGTGCGCCTGGCGCCGGTAAGCCGCTGGTTTCCGTGAGGAGTTCCGCAACTCAGGCACCCGGACACCGGGGCAGGCCACGGGAATCAATCTTGAAGGATTTCGGTCGCGTTCGACGATCGAGCACTTCCCGTCGCCGTATTCAGGTGGGAGCGCGGAACAGTATCCGGCTGCCGAAGAACGCCGTTGGCAGACTTTCCGCGTGTGGACATTTATTGGTCACTGCCGGAGGGAGGATCATGAACATACGAGGGGTGTCCCTGGGCAGCTTCTGCGCGATCACCGAGGATGTGTCGCGCAGGGGCTACGGGGGCAACGTGACCGTTGCCCGGGACGCGCACCCGGCGCGGCGGAATGCGATCGTGGCGCGGCTGCGTGTTTCCGACAGCCGTGGCCCGGGGGCGCGGACGTCGGCATCCGGACGCCACGGGCCGTACGCCTGCTGGCACGTGGTGCGCGATGTCCTGCGGCAGATGTTCGTCGTTGTCCCGGACGCCACGGTGCGCACCGCGTTGCTGACCTACCGGGGTGAGTCGGGCTTCCTGCGTGATTACCCGGCCACGGCGTATCACAACGTGGGTTCCGGGTTGTACCCGGCGCACCTGCCCGACCTGTGTGTGACGGCCGGGTGCGGGGAGGCGGGTCCGCCGTTCCTGTGGCAGCCGGAGGAGAACGCGACCCCGGCGCTGCTCGACGACCGGGAGGTGCTGGCGCGCATCGAGCGGGAGTTGCTCGAAGCAGACCGGACATCCCCTGAGCCGCTGGCCTTCGAGGGCCCCGACTCCCTGCTGGGTGTGCCGGACCTGGCCTACCTCGGCCGCTGAGCGACCGCACCATCCCACGCCTGGGCGTCCCGCACTCGCCTCCGAGGGATCCCGGGCGGGACGGCCGCGCGCCGCCGCTGGTCCGGACCTGGCCCACCTCGGTGGCGGGGCGGTGCCCGGCGATCAAGCCGATTCCGCCCTCGCCGCTGATGGGCGCGTGCGGGAGCGGCCAGCACCTCACGGAAGAGGAAGGGTTGATGGAATCGCCGACGGTCGCCCGGTTCGGAGGGCAGTGGCACGGGTGGAGCGACCTGCTTGGCGAGTGGCTGCCTTTGCCGCTGACGCCTGAGGCGGACGACGACTGCGTGCGCGCTTTCTGCACCGCGCACGGCACCACCGTCCGGATCATGGAACGGCACAACAGCCGCTGAGCACCGCGCGCAGTGGTGCCCGGCGGTGGTCGGTTGACCCATTTTCAAGGAGAAAGCAGACGGCGGGGCCCGAGAGGAATCTCGGGCCCCGCGCCGTGTCCGGCAGACTCGGGAAGGAGATCGCGGACATGAGCGAGAACGGCACGTGGGGCGCGGCCCCTGCAACCGCGCTCTGGCACGGGGAGATCGTCTACCGCTTCGCCATCATCGAAGGCGACGGCCGGGCGGTCTTCCCGGCGACGAAATACACCCATGGGTACAGCAACGATCCCTTTCCCGACCCCCGAGGGATGTGCCCGGCAGAGGGCGAGGTGCTCGCGGAGACGCTGACTCGCCAGTGGGGACGGGGCACCATCGAGCCCCAGCCGGAGGACGGCCCGCAGGCGCGCGAGTTCCGGGTCTGGTGCGAGACCAGTGATCTCCTCGGCGCCCCGGGCACCTACCGGGAAGCGGCCGACGTGCTGCGCGCGGCGGTCCGCACCGACATCCGCCGCCACGGCCAGGAGGCGGTGAACGGTGTGCTGTCCACCTTCGGCTACTCGATCCAGGTCGTCAAGGATGGCGCCGACATCACCCAGAGCTTCATGGACAACCACCCGGACTGCCCGCTGGACGATGGCGTGATCGCCGGGGAGGGGGCGTGCTGATGCATCTGCATAGGGGAAGCAACATGCCCGGATGCCTGCCGGAGAGCGCCCAGGAGTGCTTCTGCTCGCTCCCCAAGGCCCTGGATGCCCTGCGGTCGGAACTCACTTTTCTCCAGGGTGACTTCTACGAACGCTGCGACGGCGAGTGCCGCCCAGACGGGAACGGCGATCCGTGCGCGTGGTGTGACGTTGCCGGAGACGTTGACAGCGCGCTGTCGGCCCTCGCGGACGGGGACGCCGCCGGGCTCCTGCGGCGGACGGGGGAGATCGGCTGGACCTTCAGCCCGCCGGAGGGCCCCGACATCCACCATTGGTGCGCCCGCATCGAGCGGGGCGCCGACGTCTGCGCGCTCGCCGGAGACCTGCTTGCCTGAGCCCATCCCCGGCGCGAGCACACCCCTCCGGGCGACCGGGCCGCGCGCCATACCCCCGCTCGCCCGAGCGGTGCCGGATGCCGGGGCTGTCGGCACCTGTCCCCTCTCGCTACTTCACGAGGAGGTACCGCATGCCCAAAACCCCCACCCCCGTGACCGTCGCCGAGCTGATGCGTCTGCGGCGAACCCTGCCGGGCGGCGCGGCCATCGTCCTGGCCGGCGACCCGGAGGGCAACTGCTTCTTCCCCCTCGCCCTCGATGTCAACGGCCGCACGGGCACGGTGGACCCGATGACCGAAGGGTTCCGGCAGGGCCCCACCCTGCGCTCCCCGGTCCCCAACGGGATCCCGGCCGAGGCCGTCTTCGCTGTCTTCCTCTACCCGCGGGCTGACCGGAAAGGAGGTGCCCAGTCATGGACGAGATGGCACACGACGCGCGGATGAGCGCGGCGCAGCGTGCCGAACGGGTCGAGCCGCTGTGGCGGACCTACCGCAGCCGATACAGCGGCAGTCTGGTCCGCGACATGATCGCGGACCTGCTGCACCTGATCACGGTGCAGGGCGGGGACCCCAACCACGAGATCGACATCGCCGTGCGGACCCAAGCGGCTGAAAGGGACGGATAACGTACCCCACCCGGGCCATTCACGAAGGGCACGGGCCGCGCCACGTCGCAAGCAGCCGACGGCGGCCGTGCACGGCGGCGCCAGCCTGTGCCTCCGAGACGAGAAGAGACAGACAGGAGATCAGGAAGCGAGGAACTGCGATGCATGTGAGCCGAAACGGCGAGCTCTGCCATGTGGAGATCTTCCGCCGGGGACAGGGCTCGGTCATCGCCGACGGCGGCGATGACCAGCACATCCTGCCGGAGCCGATACAGACCGTGCTGAAGAGGCACGGCTTCGAAGCGCACTTCGTGCCGCCGACTTTCCGCTGGTACGCACTGCCTACCGGTCTCGGTGAGGCAGAGGAGAACGCCCGCACAACCCGTGCCGTGGCCGAGCTGGTGGCGGGCGGTTGGAGGGTCGAGCTCGACCCTGAGTTGTATGACCCCCGCAGTGACGAGCGGACCCTTCCCCCGTCCGACGTCGACGGTGCGCCGGAGGGCGATGGCTGACTCACCGCCAGGCGACGGAACCGAGTGAAGCACGTGGCCCAAGCTGTCGCGTCGGCGATCTGGTGCCCCTGGGCGCACCGCGCCTCGCCGGAGCGGATATCGCCGGACGTCGGCACCGGTCCTTTTGGGCAAGCTCGGCTGCCGCGCCCCCGCCCCTCTGGGTGGGGGCGCAGCCCTTCTCAGCCCCTCCGCACCCGCTGGGATGGGAACCGCCCTTTCCCCATCCGATCCTGCCGTCGGCCGTGTGGCCGACAGCCCTCGGCTGGGCTGACGCGCCGCAGGGCGGCGCACATCACGAAGGAGGTACCACCAGCATGGCCAACGCTGATCTGCTGCGCCGGACCCTGGCGCACATCAAGGCCCACCCCGAGCAGTGGGACCAGACGGCGTTCCGGTGCGGCTCCACCGGATGCTTCGCGTTCCACGCCGCACGGCTGGCCGGGGCGGAACTGACCGCCCCCGAGCCGGACATTGTGCGATGCGGCTCCACCATCCCGAACAGCAACTCCAGGGTGGTGTTCAACGACGCCGCGCGGTCGCTGGGCTTCACCGAGAACGACCCGTGGCTCGGCATCGGGGAGTTCGCCAGGCGTGCCCTGGCCCTGACCGATGCCGAGGCCTCAGCATTGTTCGCCGCGAGCAATTCCTTTGGGGACCTAGCCGAACTTGTTGAGGAATACGCGGCCCAGGACACCTGACCCGCACGGACAACGGCCCGTCCTCGCTGTCACGGCGTGCGGACGGGCCGCCCGACCCCAGCCTCCGGCACCACGCTTCGGCCCGCGCGGCGCGGCGCAGCGCGGCACGCCCGCACGCCCGCTCTCCTTCCCCCTCCCTCCCGGGGCGGGCGTGCGGGTCTGCGGCGCTGCGACACATCAGGCCACGGCCCGGCGAGCGGGGACCACCCCCGCCGAGATCCGGCCGGACCTGCCGGAGGACCCGTTGGAGGAGACGATGAGCGATGACCGTGAATACTTCCGATTCCTGACCTACCAGTGGGACGTCACCAGGGCCCAGGAGATCGCCGCCGGACGCCCGGTGCACTACTTCGACCCCCGTTCCTGGTTCGGATGGCTGGGAGCCGTCCGCATCAACGAGGAGCACGTCGCCGATGCCGACCTGACCCGCCCTCTGATCGTCGTGAAGATCAAGGAGGCCGGGGGCGATCCGTTGATCATCGACGGGTGGCACCGCCTGGCTCGGGCCGCCCGCGAGAACGTGACCCGGCTGCCGGTGGTGGTCTTGGACGAGACCCAGGAATTCCAGGCACGGGTCTTCGGCGGCGCCAAGGGACGGCCGCCGTTCAGCCGGTAGTGAGCGCGGGGCCCGCGATATGGGACTCCAGGGAGAGGAGGATGACGAACGGATTCCGACAGTATCTACGGCGCGGTGATCCGCGCGCTGCGGGCGGCGGGATCGAGGCCCGTCTCGAAGGCGCCGCGGGAAGCCCGATCCTTTCCCGGTCGGGCAAGTCCAGGATTCAGGTCGCCCTCGCCTGCGAACGCCCGCTGCCTGCCGCTCCTGCGATGGAGGTCGAGGTGCGCGTCGACGGGGGAGGACGGTGGCCGGTACTCCCAGCATCGCCCCACCCGGTGTCTGCTCAGCCTGCCGCCACACCTTCACGGGCCCCGACGCCGTGCTGTGCACGCGCACGGGCGAGGTGGTGTGCGAACGGCATCGCCCTCTGCTCCTACCCGATGCCGTTGTGGGCATCGGCCCCTACCACCAGGTAGGTCCCATTCAGCTAAGGATCCAGCGCGGGTCGAACGCCGTAGCCCACCGCCCATCCTCGGGGCCGTCGCACAGCGGCGCGGCGACGCCCGCACTCAGCTCGGACGGGAGGGAGAGGAAAAGAAAGAAGAAGGAGGAGAGAGCCATCACTGACACGTACGTACTCGAGGAGTACCCCGACGACGAGGACCGCGAGTTCTGGGCACGACAGGACGGGCCGATCCGCCACACGCTGGAGTTCCAGGAAATCGGCGACGCCGTCACCATCGCGCTGTGGTCGGAGGTCACCGCACTGGACGCGGCGGCGTGGGAGTCGCGGGTCGAGCTGGCCATCAGTTACCAGGACGTCGCCAGAATGCGGGACCGGCTCGCCCGGATCTGTCAGCACCATAAGGAGCACCGCCGCTGCGACTTCTGCTTCGCGACGGATCCGCAGTGGGTCTTCGTCGTCCCGCGCGACGTCCTCAGCTCCGACAGCGCTCTGTCCGGTCTGTCCGGCGACGGCCGGTGGAACGCCTGCCAGGACTGTGAACCACACGTGTCCGGGAGAAACGTTCCCGCTCTGGTGAGCCGCTTCATCGCGGCACTCCGGGATTCCGCCCACCCTTATGCGAACAACGACAGCGGGCTGGCGGAGATCTCGGACCTTTACACCGACCGGTTCGAGACGCTGCTGGCCGTCGCGCTGGACAAGCGCCCCCACCGGCCCTGACGCACGGAGGGGGAGAGGGTACGCAGCGCGCTCACCCCGGCCCGGGCAGAGGGGACCTGCTCAGAAAATCTTCCCCCCGACCCGACGATCGGGGCGAGCCTTCCTGTGGCCAGCGATGCGGAGGGCAACCAGGTATCCCCGGCTCGCGGGACTTCGGGGAGGGCTTGCCAGGACCCCAACGGCTGCGCGGGTGAGGTCTTCCCGATGCCCGGGCACTGGAACATGCGACGCTGGACTGCGCGCCCGGTATCCGGGGCATTCCGGCCGACTCCCCCGCCGCCGTAGTCTTCTGTCCCACGGCCTGAGTCGATGCTGGCGGCCCCGTTGGCATAGCGCTTCCGGAGGGGCGAGCCCTCAGCCGCGGGGGAGTGGGACGTCATTCCCGCCGCCAGCGAGGGCTTGTCCTCCCGGGCCGATGCACAACCAACCCTTCGCAAGGGCGGTCGGTGCGCCTCCGGCGTGGCCGGCTGTTCGGGGCACCCCGGTGCCCTGCCTGAGCGCAGGGTTCTCCGGAAGTTCGCCGAACACGGACTGCGCGGACGACAGCGCCAAGATCGCCGCCACGCTCGTCCGCCGGCTGTGCGACCAACTATGAAGTGACGACGACGGACAGGGCCGGAATGCCCGATGCCAGGACCCCGGCCTCCCGTCTCCCAGACCCCAGCATGCTGAGGAGGACAGCCCGCCATGGAAGCCGGCGACCCCTATGACGCGGTGATCGGCGCTCTGCGCGCGACAGGAATCGAGGCGCGCCTGGAAGGCGCCGCGACAGGCGCGATGATGATCATGGCCTGCCACCGCGACCGCGAGGTCCGGATCACAGACCTTGATCCGCCACTCCCGGAGAACCCGCAGAACCTGACCGGCTGGTGGGTCGGCGTCTACCAACTCGATGCCGATGGTCATCCCCTGACCGACAGCCCCGGCAGGGAGGAGGACTTCGCCCCCGAGGACGTCGCCGGGCTGGTGACCTGGACGGCCAACGTTCTGCGTTTGCCGTCTGGCTCCTGACCCTGCGCGGTCGTCCGCCTGATCGTCCGGAGTCCGCCCCGCCCGGGGCCTGCGGTCTATGAGGATTCCTCGGCCCTGCCCAGGGGCGTCGTCATGCCGCGCTGCCGCCGGTGAGAGCCATGGGGATTCACCGTGCTCGGGCAGGGCAGCGGCCCCCGGGGACAGACGTCCGAGATCGCGGAGGACAGCGGTCTAGAAAATTGACGATCGGGTGTTCTTCGCGGCCGTATTCATACGAAAGGTGTTGGAGGCGCGCAGCGGTCGCTGTGCGCCTCCAACACATCCGGCAAACACCATGTGGAGGGCGCGCGCCTTCTCCACATCGTTTCAGCGAACCAGAAAGGAGGAATTCAGCATGTCCAAGGAGACCCTGAACTGGCTGAACAAGAACTCGCTGATCGGATTCACCGGGAAGCGGGGGACAGCCTGGCACTACCACCGTGGTCTACAGGGCACCGAGTCCAACCACTACACCGGGGCCATACCGGTCGAGGATGTCCACCGCCGACTGTTCGACTGGGAGGCGGTGCCCAGTGAGGTCTACGTGAAGAACCCGCTCACCGGGCAACCCAGGCTGGATCGCGAGAAGGTCGCGTTCTCTCGCAGCGACACCGGCCGCGTGCTGGGGTACTTCGGCCCGGGCTACGAGCCGCACCCGTACGCGGAGTGGCTGCTGCAGAAGGTCGCCATGTTGCTGGACGACGAACTGGCGATCGGCTCGGCCGGGTTGCTGCGCGGCGGCGCGATCGCCTGGGTGAGTGTGGAGGTGCCGGAGAACGTCGTCACCCCCGAGGGTGTGGCATTCCGCCCGCACCTGCTGGCCGCCACGAGCTTTGACGGCTCCCTGGCCACGACGTACAAGCGGGCCATCACCAACGTGGTGTGCGACAACACTATGTCGGCCGCGCTGGGCGAGGCGGGCGAGGCAATCAAGGTCAAGCACTCGCGGCGCTCGGCGCTGCGGCTGGGCAAGGCGCGGGACGCGTTGAATCTCGTCTACCAGGTCGCCGACGCCTTCACCGACGAGGTCGCGCGTCTGTGTCGTATCGAGGTCAGCGACCGCCAGTGGCGGCAGTTCCTTGAGGCGCACGCCGAACTGCCGGAGAAGCCGGGACGCGGGCGCACGCTTGCGGAGAAAAAGCGGGAGTCGTTGACGCGCCTGTGGACGAACGACGAACGGGTCGCACCGTGGCACGGAACGGCCTTCGGTGTGGTGCAGGCGGTGAACACCTACACCCACCACGAGCAGACCGTGCGCGGCACCACCCGGCAGGAGCGCAACGCGCTGAGGGCCGTCAGCGGCGACATCGACGGGGTGGACCTGGCAACCCTGGACACGCTGACCAGCGTGCTCGACCGCGCAGACCTGGCCCGCGCGGCCTGACCCCGCCGCCCCTGGTTGGGCCCCGGCTGCCTGCTTCTGGGGCGGGTCGGCCCTCGCCCGCCCGCCCCGGATGCGGCCAACTCCCCGGCATGGCCGCAGCCACGGTGCCCTGCCGCCTAACCGGCTCCATCCACCCAGGGCGCAAAACGGAGTAACGGGGGTGCGTCGTCGCGCATCACGCTTGCTCAGCCCTCGTGACGGCGCGCTCCGCTTTCCGCTACGTCTACAAAGCGGCAGGCCGCGACGCGATGGACTGTACCGCCGTCGAGGCCCTCACGGACGCCACGGCGATCCTCCACCTCGACGAAGGCCGGTGACGGCCGGGCGTCGCTCTCCCCGCGCCTCGGGTCATTGTGCCCACCTGACGATCTCTGCCCGAGATTGACGCCCTTCCACCCCCCAGGTGTGGGAGCGCAGTGGCTCACCCGCGGATCACCGCTCAGCCGCCCTGTGCCGGGTCCTTGGGCACCGGGCGATACCGCACCGTGCTCCGCAACGCTGCCGGGCCACCGCCCCGCCCTTGGCCGAACGGCGCCCTCACCTACCTGTTCATCCGCTTGCTCCTGAAGGGAGGAGGTCATGATTCGCCTGGACGTCTCTGCGCGACGGCGTACCCAGTTCGTGCGCAACATCCTGGGGGTGTGGCATTCCGCCACCGCCGAGCAGGAGCAGCGCGGGCGCGCCTGGTACCGCACCGCCCATCACCTGGCCGCCAGCCTCACCGGGGGCGATGCGAGAGCGGGGGCCGGCGTGATCGCCGCCCTGTCCGCCAACAAGTCGTGGGAGCAGAATGTGTCCTTAGCACGTCGGGCATGCGAAACCAGCCTGACCGGCGGGCACGTGCGAGACGCCCTGACCAAGGCCGCGGCGATCTTGGCCGGAGCCGACCCTGCGGACCTGTTGCCGATGGATCGGAAAACCGGGGCGTTCTTCCGCTGCATCGCAGATCCCACCGACGACCACGCGGTGGTGATCGATCGCCACGCCCACGACGTGGCGGTGGGCCACGTCTACGGCAACCGGGACCGGGGCCTGTCCAGCCTGCGCCGCTACGAGCTGCTGGCGAACTGCTACCGGCAAGCTGCCCGTCGGCTGGGGGAGTTGCCCAGCACGGTCCAAGCGGTCACCTGGATCATCCACACCGACCGCATCGGGGGGACCGGCACCCGCCGCCCCCGACCCCACACCTGGCCGCCCCTGAAC